>JAYELZ010000099.1:0-3911 GCA_034717835.1 Chloroflexota bacterium | reverse complement strand
CCGCCGGGTTCGATGCAACCACCTGTGCCGCATGTCCTCTCCGTGATCAGTGTCCGTCCCAGCCTCTCAAACGCCGTCCGGTGCGCGTGTTGCGGGTCTCGCGTCGTCAAATCGAAGTCGCGCAACTTCGACAAGCCTGTGCTGCGACCCAACGGGCTGGCCCGTGTCTCGATGATGATGATCGCCTCCGGATTCATGGTCAATCTGCGCCGGATATGGCGCTAGCGGCAAGAAAAACGCGCAGATGCCGAGAGAAAATCCCGGCAAGAACAGCAAAACTCGACCCAGGGCTCTTTTTTGTCGCGTTGCCGGACGGCGCTTCGTTGCTTATGGCAGCTTCCGGGTCGGTTAGTCAACCGCCGCCGAGCTATGTGTTGGTGTTAAAGTACGACTTCTTTCAAGGAAGTCTTTATTAGTTTCAAAGTAAAAGGAATCTAACATGCACTATCATATTTGGACTAGCGGTTGTCAGATGAACGTGGCGGATTCACAGCGCGTCGCCGCCGGCTTGGAGCGGCTAGGCTACCAGCCCACAAAACGCGCCAAAGATGCCGACGTGATCCTCCTCAATACTTGCGTGGTACGCCAGCAGCCGGAGGATAAAGCCGTCGGGCGCATCAACCAACTCAAACGTGTCAAAGCGCGCTATCCAGCGCGCGTGCTGGCCGTGATGGGTTGCTTTGTGGGCGCCAAATCCCCCGCCTCTTTGCAAAAACGCTTTCCCTGGGTCGATCTCTTCCTCCCGCCCTCGGACCCCACAGATTTGTGGGCCTACCTGGCGGAACACGTAGAGTTAGCTGAAGCGCAAACGTTGATCGCCGATGCCGAGGCGCGCCGTCTGGCGCTGGGACGCACCGATACCATTCTCCCGCCTTCCGAGGCCGGGCGCACACCGACTGCCTATCTGCCCATCGTCCTGGGCTGCTCTCATGCCTGTACCTACTGTGTCATCCCCTACCGCCGGGGCGTGGAGCGCAGCCGTCCCGCCGCCGTGATTGTCGCCGAAGCCGAGCAGTTGGTCGCGCAAGGCGTCAAAGAGATCACCTTGCTAGGGCAGATCGTGGACCGGTACGGCTACGATTTGCCGGAGTTCGCCGGGGCGGAGGCGACGCCGTTGGTGACGCTCCTGTACCGGCTGCATGAGATTAAAGGGCTGCAACGACTCCGCTTCCTCACCAGTCACCCCCACTGGATGAAGGATGACCTGCTGCGCGCGGTCGCCGCGCTGCCCAAAGTCTGCGAACATATCGAAGTTCCTTGCCAAGCTGGCGATGATGAGATTTTAGCCCAAATGCGACGCGGATACACCGTCGCCGAGTACCGGCACCTGGTGGCCCGCATCCGGGAGCTGATCCCTAACGTCTCCATTGCTACCGACATCATTGTGGGCTTCCCCGGCGAAACTGAGGCCCAATTTCAACACACCTACGAGCTGCTGGCGGAATTACGGCTGGATAAGGCTCACATTGCCCGCTACTCGGCGCGCCCGCTCACCGTCGCCACGCGCACGCTGGAAGACGCGCTCTCTCACGAGGAGAAGGAACGTCGCCGCCGCGCTCTGGACGACCTCCAAAGCCACATCCTCGCCGCTAAGAACGCGCGCTATCTGGGCGAGACGGTGGAAATCCTGGTCGCGGGCTACCAAGAGCGCAAGAGCCGCTGGTATGGACGCACGCGCACCGACCGTCTGGTCTTCTTTGAATCCGAGAGCGATTGGCTGGGGCAGCTGGTGCAGGTTAAGATCGGCTGGGCCGGGCCGTGGTCATTGGTGGGGGAAAGGGTGGCAGGTTGAAAGTTGCAGGTTAAAGGTTGAAAGTTGCAGTCTGTGGATAAAATTTAACAATCGTACAGGCCCAAGCGAAATCTCCGAGAGCCAAAATCCGTAGTACACAAAGGAGCAGTAATGCGCACTCAATTTCCCGTCGCTGTCCATCTCTTCTTTTTGCGGTGGTGGTTAAGTGGTAAGTTTGGACTTTGGATAAACCAAACAATCCCGTCTGAAAACGGGCTGTCAAAAATCTCTTATTTTTCGTAAAATTAGCCATATTTAGTATCATCTCAAAAAGTAGGGGATTAAGGAGAAACCCAAGAATCGGCAAGCTGCAAGGATTGAGCCGCAAGAGTAACAAGTTCAGCAAGCGGAGGAATGGTATGTGTGCCGCGAATGCGATCTTGCAGATAAGCAAAGAAGCTGATGCCGACCTTGTTGGCAGTAGCGGCGAGGGTCATAAAGGTGTCCCAAGCCTCTTTCCCCGCCGGGGTTCGGGGGCCAAAACTGACATCGCGTTTGCGGACTCGATGGCGGACAGCGAGTTCAGCGGCGTTGTTGTGCAAAGGGAGCTCGGGATGATCCAAAACAACGAGCAAAGTGGCTTTCTTGGCTTGAGTTTTAGCAATACGACGGTCGAGTTTGTGGCAGCCGGTGCGTGTGGCGAAGAGGGAGTCGAAATCGGCATCCAAACGCACGCGTTCTGCTGGGGATGGGTCGCGCTGGTAAGCGCGCAACCGGCGATAGTAATCCCAGAACTTGGTGAGGAATTCGTCGACCAAGGTGCGCTGGACGGCCACAAGGGGGCGCAACTTCTTGTAGGGACGCCCTGCGTGAACCCAACAGAGCATCCGATCTTCAGTGAGCCACTCGAATTGTGGAGCATCATCACATAGCAAGGTATGTACAACGGGAGGGGAGGAGTCAGCATGGTAAGCTGCGATAGCCGCAGCCGTGATAATCCAAGTGCGTTGCCGCTTGGTGATCTGGGGCCAGGCTGCGTCCAGTCGTGCAATGAAGGTCTCTGCGTCCAACATCTCTGGACTCTGCCACCCTTCGACACAGCGCCGCGTTTTGCGAGCCATGTTGATATGTTCCAACAATGCCAGCGTTTTGGTGTTGACACAATACTGGCGCGCACGCCCGTGGCGCAAAACGTCCAGCACGGTCAAGCGATCCTTCCGGGGCCGGGTGAAATATGCCGCGTACACCGGATTGCATACCACGTGACAACTCTGGTTCTCTCCATTCACTCGCGTCAACGTGTCGTCGATTTGCTGCCACGGGCTACTGCGCAGTCCCGCTTCATAGACCTCAGCTTTCTCTGCGTGGAATTGCTCCTGATTGTGGATCAGCATATTCGAAACCTGTCCCGTCGATATCTCAATCCCCGCTTGCTTCAAGAATTCGTGTATCTTGGGCTCACTTACACCTTGTCCGTAGTACTGCACCCACACCAATGCTTTGATCCCTGGCCCAAATTGCCCTTGATACCCCACCGGCAACGCGCCAAGATACGTCTTGCCCGTCGATGCCGCATAGTACTTCTCTTTCTTGAAGCGCACATTGTCCGTCTTCACCACCAAATCCGGCACGACGACTTCTGCGTACCCTTTGAACTTGGCGTCCGCTGGCAACGTCTGGGGGTCTACTCTCAGCACTTCCTCTCGATCGACCTGCAATTCCGCCTTCTTACTCCGTTTCTGCCTCTTCCGTGGTTCCCATCGTTCTCTTTCCGACGAATGCGGCTTCGTTCCCTTTTTCCGCGTTTTTCCTTTCACGTCCGGCTTCCCTTGCTCGCCCTTCAGCCGGTTCACTTCATCCCGCAACTTCTGTACTTCTTCGCGTGCATCGCGTAAATCACCCGCCAAGTCTTCCACCAGGTTCAGCAGCTCCTGGATCAACGTGCGGGCATTCTCGTCTTCTATCGCATGCAGATCAATGTGTTCTAACATAGCTGTGGCAGTCTACCTGCTTTTTCCCATTGTGCAACTTTTCTCGGGGGGACTACTTCCCGGGTGCGTTTCAGAATTAAGGCGAGATTTTACGCGGCGCGGACGCGCTGCCACAGTTCATCAAAGCGGGCTTTGCCGCTGAGGACTGCCGCCCGCACCGGGAGCAGGTTTTCCGCGCCGGGGCGACT
>JAYELZ010000098.1:0-3967 GCA_034717835.1 Chloroflexota bacterium | reverse complement strand
TGAAAATCGGTGAAGTACACATGCTCTCCGCTGATCGTTTCCACTCCAAGCCCCAGATCATGGCTGCCGGTGGTTAGCGGGGTCTGCAAGATCACGATGTTTTCAGCGTTATTGCTATAGCCCTCGATCTCGCGGGTGCCTTCATACAGCGTCGCCTGGAACGTGGTCGTCGGCAGTTGCACGCGGAAGACTACCTTCCCCCGGAATTGCTCGCCCGGCGCGGCGGTATCTTCCTCACTCAGCTCCAGCGTCTCGGGCACCGGCGACCAGATGTACTCATTGGTGGTCTCATTGATGCCGCTCAGATATGTCAGCGTGTAGTCGGGGAACACACCGCCACCCGCTTCACCGGCACGCATCTTCTCGTACTCGGTGCCGATGCCGGCCCAATCCACCATAGCAGATTTTGCCATGTAGCGGATGGCGGTATAGGCGCTCTCGCCTGCCTCGGAAATAGTTGTAGCGTTCGCCCCGGAGTAATATGGCAGGAACGCCCCGTTCTCGTAGCGCATAAAGCGCCCGCTGACACCAGGATAGTTCGGATCGGCAACGTAGATATTGCCCGCCTCAATCTTGTACGCGATGATGGCGTGTCCGCCGCTGTTGCTGTAGATCGCGGCGTACTGCGGTTCGCCGGTGAGCTGCATGGCGTACGCGAAGGCGTTCCACGTGAGATGGTCACTGGTCTGCCCCATGCGCTTGAAGAACGCGCGGCTCTGATGATCCCAATCGATGCGCTCTTTTTGCACGACGGAAGCAAAGCGATAGGCCCACGAATCATCCTGCTGAAAATCGATAGTGCCATAGCCATAATCATTATTGTCGTAACGCCCGTAGAGCACGCGCTCGTTTGCGCCGAGTTTCTTTTCGTAGTAGTACCACATCGCGGTAACGGACTGCCCGGCACAGTGCCCGCCTGGCGCGATGGTTGAGCCGTAGTTGGTGAATTGCCAGTCGTCGTAACCCGGCTCGAAGCCGGTATCCACGGTCACATCCTCCAGCAGCACCCAGGCGATCTTGGAGACGACGAGATCGGAGAAGTGCGAGGTCACCACCGTGACATGATCCTCAGCGAGTTCCGCGAGCGGCAACCCCTCCAGCGCCCCCGTGCGGGGGTTGTAGTAGAAGGCCATGGCGAACTCATCGGGATTGACGCGCACCGGGATCCGTACCGTAATCGGCTTCTCGGCGAACTCGCCGTCGTTATCGATGTGGATCAGCGGCGTCGCCGGATTGAAGTCGGCGCCAAACTCATGCCCCTCGATGGGGCGGACGGAGATCTTGAAATTGCGCTGGCCGTCGTAAGCCCCCTCCGGCACTTCCAGCGTCAGCCCGTCGATAACGCCACCGGAATCCTCCACCACCAACGTTCCGCCGGATGCGGGAATGGTTTCGGAGGTGATCGTCTCACGGCTCCCCAGCGAGAGGTTATCGCTCGTGGGCGGAAAGAGGATGGGCAGCAGCAACAGCGCGCCCCCAGCCAGGAGCACGAACACAATCACAATCACAATCACGATCAGACAGCCCCACAAGCAGCCACGGCGCTTCTTGCGCGGGGGCGGCGCGGACACCGGCACCATCGGCGGCGGGGGAGGTGCCTGTCCACGTGGGACCATCGTTGGCGGCGTCGGAGCGCTATGCGGCGGAGGCGCAGCGGCTCGCGCTCGAACGGGCGGGGGCGGCGGAGCACTGTTCGCAGGCGGAAGTGCTCCCGGTGGCGGAGACGCTATAACCACGTGCTGCCCACACTGATTGCAAAACTTCGCTTCGGGCCGCAGGGACGCGCCACATTCACTACAGAATTTCGGCGTTGGAGTCATCATTGCACCTTGATTTCGTGGACATATTATACGTGAGGATAATGGCGGATTTTCCCTTCGCCACGGCGTTTCTCCAACCGATCCCCTACCTGCCATTTGCGGCGGGCCTGTAGTTTCTTGGTCTTGCCGTTGTCGCGCCGGACATAAGCGTAGCGTACCTTTTCTGTCTGCGTGTAGCCGTCCTCATCGGTGGTACTGACTTTTTCGACGCGAATGTCTACGATTTGCCCGGACCAACTTGATGAAAGCTTGATCAACATAAGAACAAGGCTGATGAGGGCGGCCAGGGCCACACCGGCCAACACTAGCGGCTCTTCTTCTCCCCAGACGAGGAAGACGACCACGGCAATGACGGTCCATAGCACCGTCCACCCGATCAGGTAGAGCACGACCTTGCCGCACCCGCCCCCTTTCTCCGCCTGCGGCTGAGCCGGGACAGGGGCTGCCGGCTGGCGCGCCGGTTGTGAAGGTGTAGCCTGGTACATCGATGGCGGTGGGGGGGATGCCGCCGGGCCACGCTGCGGCGGCTGCGCGGCGATCCACTGCCCATTCTGATACACATGCCACTGACCGGTACGCTCCTGCAACATCCACACCCGCCTCAGCGAATCGGTCACGCGCAAGCGCTGCAAGTCCGTGCGGTACTGCGCCTCGTTCAGCGCACCCCGCGCCCGCTGATCCTCCAGCACTCGAAAACGACGTTCGGCCTCGTAGAAATCCATATTCCTTCTCCCACAACAAGATGGTGCTCGCTGCAAAGAGCGCGTAGTATACAGTTGATTACAATTTCCGCAATTCCAGCGCGCGCCCAGCGACGATACAAACAGCGGAGGGCTACTCGCCTTCCGCTGTTTGTGTATCCCGGTACCTAGCGATGCAAATTGACGAAATATTCAATTGACCGGTCGTACGTCTTCTCCGCTTCCGGTGGGAAGAAGCAACCGGGTAACCCTCCTCGGCTGCGGTGATATGCCACACACTCACAACACAACCCGCGCCGTAGCAACCTGGCGCGGACTGCGCGGCGGTGACCAGCGCATTGAGCACGTCACTGGGAACCTTCTTTTTCCAACGAGACTTGGCCTTGCAAGAATCATACTCATCGCGGGCGATTTACTCCCAAAGCGCAGTGTGATTGTGACTTGTTTGAAAACTCGGTTCCCCCCGCAACGACCGCGCCATCAGAAGCCTTCTTTTCCCCGCGAGATTTTTAGATTCTGCTTTTAGCAAATAATGCGAAAATCACTCGGCAAGTTTTTATACGTTGAAAGCATGACGGTCTAGTTTTATTTCGCCCGTTGCTCAAAATAATAATTGGCATATTTTTTATCAGTTTTTCCAATATGATTGATAATCCATGTGAAGGTATCCGTTAAACCTTGGCGAAAGGCAACATCATCGGCACTCTCTATTTTTAGAGACAACTCTTCAACTGATTTTCTAAAATTGGCATGAATTAGCTTGTGTCGTTCCAATTCTGGGAAGCCGATACCCTTAAGAAAAGTCTCTTCGTGACTAAAATGTTCGTGGACGTATGCCGAGAGTGTTTTACTGAAATAAATACGCGCTTCTTCTCGTTTTCCTTCTTTCAATAATTCATATGTACGATTCAGCATGTCTACAAGTTTACCGTGTTCTATATCGGCTGCTTCAATACCTAGTTTAAATTCGTTATCAAAATTAAATATATTTGCCATACTATCTCCTGTGATGAATAACTCATTTCCTAAAATCAACCGGAAGCCTTCTTTTCCCCACGAGATTTGGCTTTGCAAGAGCAGCAATTCTCGCGGACCGTTCGTTTCCCAAAGGGCGGTGCGATTTCGCTTGGTTTGAAAACCCGCTTCCCTCAACAACGATCCCGCCAACCAAGATTCTAGTTCATCGTGCAGCCTGTGTCAACGTGCGAATCAATCTCGTTTTAGCAGAAAACCCCCTGACACTTGGGCGTTCCGGCTTGCTAACGGTCGCGTGCATGCGCTGGTTAGCACACCCACCTCACTTGTGCGAGAGCGACCTCGTACACTATCCTTCGTGGCAACCTCGCGCCTCGCGTCTGCACGCGCACACGGTGTCGAGTTGCCTAAAGAACGTCGTGCGGAAGAGGCTCTACATCCGCGACCTTCGCCATTGCTCGCTCGAACTTC
>JAYELZ010000097.1:0-4006 GCA_034717835.1 Chloroflexota bacterium | reverse complement strand
AAGGTCTAAAGTCTCCCCCGAAAATAGTCAGGTAGCCTTTAGTCCAACAGTCAAATAGTCATTTTGCGTGCTAGGAGGGTGCGCACCAGCACCGGTGTCTCCTCTAAAAATGGTAACTTGGCAAATCAATTAACTTGCCACCAAGACGCTAAGCCACTAAGAGAAAAATTAGCCGGGATGAAGAATACTAGTCCCTACCGGTCAAAGAATTAATCTAATGAGGATTAACTTTCAAATCTTCGCGTAAATAAACCCGTATTGCGTGCTGCATAATGTAACTTACACAACACGCAATACGTTACCCCAACGGGAAATAGCTGAAGTCAAGCCTAGATTTCAATACGCTCCAATTGCTCGTGAACTATGGTGAGCTCTTCAACGCCGATGTCGTTGCTATCCGTCTTCATTGAAGGCCCACTAATTTTGGAGGGCCAGGAACGAACAAGCTTCCAACCGGCGACCGCCGTGCCTTCACGATCGTGCATGAAGATGGTGCAATCAGTGCGTGCCGTCTCCATGTCACCATTAACGACTTCCTGACGCCAGCTCCAAAACGCCATATTGGTAGTGATACCCCGTTTCAGAGTCACCGGAGACCACTTTATTCTACCGGGGATCATCTGCACAACTTCTTTGCCATCTGCGGTTACGGTTTTGTGTTCTACAACCTCACTTTCTGAACCCACCCCGTCAATCTCTGTAAACCAACCACTTAACTCATCACGTCCCTCTATTTTAATCGAAAATTGAAAACCAATTAGGGGATCTGTGTCACGAATAGCCATTTTTTTGCCTCCTCTATTCTCCAAAAGCGCAGAAATTAACCCAACTTAAAACCTCTCTAGAGCACGACTACATAATTGTAAAGATGCTCTCCAATTCTAGCTCCTGCCAACTGCTATGGCACTACTGTCCGGCCCACTGGCTGATGCGGAAGATCACAAATTCAGCCGGCTTGACGGGGGACATGCCGATTTCGACGATCAAGCGTCCCATATCACGCGAGGCCGGCGGATTTAATTCTTCATCGCATTTGACGTAGAAAGCCTGTGCTGGGGCAAGACCAAATAGCGCGCCCTCGCGCCAGACAATGGTGAGGAAGGAATCCACGGCGTTGCGCACGCGCGCCCAGAGCCGTGGCTCGTTCGGTTCAAAGACCACCCACTGCGTGCCGCGCTCAATAGATTTCTTGACGTAGTTGAAGAGGCGTCGCACGTTAATGTAACGCCATGAGGGATCGCTAGACAGTGTGCGCGCTCCCCAGACACGAATGCCGCGCCCTGAGAAAGCTCGGATACAATTAACCCCATTAGGATTTAGTACATCTTGTTCGCCCTTGGTGACATTATAAGCCAACCCGGTAGCTCCGCGCACTATCTCGTTGGCGGGAGCCTTATGTACACCACGAGTGTTATCATTCCGCGCCCAAATCCCAGCCAGATAACCGGAGGGGGGGATGAGCTTAGGTTGATCCGTAACCGGGTCGCTCACTTCAATCCAGGGGTAGTAGAGGGCGGCGTAGCTGGAATCGTAGCCGGCAATCTTCATACGCCATTTATTGATTTCAGCAGGTTTCATGTTGGGCGGCGCATCCAAGATCGCCATCCGATCACCCATCTGCTCACAATGAGCAATCATCATAGTCTGCACGGCCTTGATGGTATCTAGATTTAGACCTTTCTGTCCCGGCATGGGGGTCATCAAATCAGGCACCACGAGCATAGTGGCGTCATCCAATTCAGCCAGACCCTCAATGCCGGTGCGCTCCGTGACATCTCCCTGAAAATCGGAAGGCGTGGGTGGGGTCAACGCCTTATCCTCGATCTTGAGGGATTGTTGTTGCGTGCGCGGATAGAGTTTGGCTAATGGCATATCGGTGGCCGGCAACAAGAGTTCAATGAATTCGGGGAACTTGTTGTCCTTGTAAGCTACCGCCACCTGTTTCGCGCCGTCTGCTTCAACTTTCTCTTTTAGAGTAACTTCGCGCACTTCCTTTACCTGCCAACCACCACTGAGTTTCTCTTTTTCTACAGTGAGTGTGAAGGGCGGCAATCCTCCGCTAGTAGGTTCTGCGGGAGCAGCTTTATCTTTTCCCTTCTCCTTCCCCTTGCCAGCAGCCGGCAATTCGGGAGCCGCAAGCTTCACGCGCAGTTTGAGTCCTGTAAAGCCAGCCTGCTTAGCCCGCACTATCAGCTGGGGTTTACCGCGGGCGTTCAGTAACGCTGCTTGAGCTGGCGGGAGGGTTTTAACACTGATAACATAACAGCGCCCGCCCCCATTTAGAAAATAACCATAAACAGCATGCGGCATGTAGGCCCCGGCGACGAACTCGCCAAAAGTCTCCACGTACTGACTCCAGTTGGTCACTAATTGCGACTTGCCTTGCACATTGCGAGCGATAATCTCACCATCAATCTCATCTTTGACTGTGGCCCGCTCTGAGAAACCGACGAAGACGGGCATCGCTGTACCAGCCCCTTCAATCGGTTTGGCCCCACGGTCAACTTCTTCAACGTAAACACCAGGTGAAAGATATTCTGGCATGATCTACCTCCTCTAACTTATGCACATTTATTAAAAGATACCGTTACTTTTTCTGCAATCACATTCTAGCAATTTCATTAGTTATCTGAGCAACACCTCCCGGGCCTCAACCCACAAGATTCTGGCTGACTTTACCCAATCAGATACTCAGGAGAGGGTACGGTAAACTGTTGTTGCCAACTCTTTTCTCCACTTCCGGAAATTTCCACGGTGTAGACCCCCGCCGGCAAATTGGTGATCGTGAATGAACCATCCGGGCGCAGCGGAATTTCCAACCCCCGCTCCACCAAACTCATGCGACGGGATTCTTTAGCGCCGCTCCCCTGTACCCGTCCTGTTACCGTCCAGAGAGTTGGGCCAGGAGATTCGGTCGCCCCGGTGCTGGTGTTACGAAAGATCAACAGGCGTTCACGCACCAGCGGGGTGGTGATGGGTTGATACGGATTCAGCGCACAGGTGAGCGTGCAATCAATGGATGGCTTAATCTCATTGTCCAGCGCACTCCAGAAGAGCGAGGTCTCTTGCAGATGATCCGGCTGCGCGGCCTGTAACTGGATAGGCGACGGTTGCGCCAACAAGATTTCTGGGAAGAGGTCTTCTGGTAAATAGGGGTAACGAAAAAGTGCCATCAATGTGCGGGACAAAAGATGATGCTCATCGGTAGGTTCGGTGACCCATGCAGTCAGCACATAGTGTAAGTCCAGACGTACTGCCGGACGTTGTTGCCTAATAGCATTACCTTTCTGCGCCCCTACTCCTGCCCACAGCGGCGAAGGCTGACGCAGTTGCGTGTTCTCGCGTAAATCATAGAGGTAAAGATTAAGCGTGGGACGACTCAGCCGCGCCGACCAGTTACGGTTAGGCTGTTTGAACTGGATATCAATCTCCCCGTTTTTAATGGGGATTTCGCGGATGAGTAAGCGGCGCAAAACTTCGTCCAAAGCATCAATCATCGGGATAGCACTCCCTCTTAAGTTAGCTACACTGGTTTACACCGAGATTTATAGCATCCCCGCTACATCAATGATCCCTATTTTCTATTGCTGCTACTGCAGTTCCGTCAAAGATTCTTCATCAGGCAGATAGGTTTATCCACCTACCGGTTCCTTCCACTTGAATTTACCAGTTCGGGTTGTTCCCAGCGCTCTTCAACGCCATGTTGTTACTGAGGTCTTTCATAATTAAAACCAGTAACCCTCGCTATTTTGTCTCTCTGTTCTCCGTTGATGATCATTAAGTAAATAAGTGGTAAATCAGGGCTTTCTGTATAGTTGTGGATTTGTTCTGGCTTAGTCCATAGAAAAGCGTCATCAGTACCACCGTTTTTAAGCAATGCAACTAAGGGTGTTGTTAATGGAGCGTGTGCTGCTACGGATTTAAGTCTGTCATTAGCATCTATTGGTGGATTAGCATATTTAGGGTAGCTGGGTTTTGGTAAAGAGAATAGTACTGGTTCTCCAAT
>JAYELZ010000096.1:0-4020 GCA_034717835.1 Chloroflexota bacterium | reverse complement strand
AATGACTCTAGTCTTAAAAGAATCACAATAGATACATTTCATATTTCCCCTTCCTCTGAATTAGCTTATTATTTGCTTAACTTCCACCGTTCAGGATTATAGCAGCTGCCAGCTAGCTGACAAGAAATAGAGCGCGAGGGTGAGAGAGCCAGAAAATCACCAGACGCATTGGTTGTACTAGTGCCCTCTCTCAGCCATGCTCTGAGGGGTAACGCGAGGCTGCCCTCTAACGCATACTAAAGTATGCTACCTCAAACCTCCCGACCGCGCCACCAATGCGTAGCAGCAAAAACGAAACCATGCCCCGTAAACGGGGCTAGCGCTACGTAGCACGAGCACTTCATTGCTATCTACCATCTCTTGCGATTGCTCCCCGCTAATTCTCAACTACAATAACCCCAAGTCCCCCTACCCCCATAAGGAGAAACCTATGCGTACTCTAATCGAAAATGTAACAGTATTAACTTTGGATGAAAACGACCGCATCCTCCCCCACACCTCCCTGGCCCTGGAAGGTAACATCATCGCGGCGGTGGGCACGGTGCCGGCGGGATTTACGCCCGATGAGACCCTGGATGGCCGCGAGTTGCTCGCCCTACCAGCCTTCTTCAACGCGCACACTCACGCGGCGATGACGTTGGAGCGCGGTTGGGCTGAAGACCTCCCTTTTGACCGGTGGCTCAACGAGAAGATCTGGGTAGCAGAATCAGCATTGGAAGAAGAAGACGTCTACTGGGGCGCGGCCTTAGCAGCGGCGGAGATGTTGCAGGCCGGCGTTATCGGCTTCGCAGATCACTACTTCTGGATGGAGCAGACCGCGCGGCTGGTCGCCGAGAGCGGCATGAAGGCGCTCCTGGCTTGGTGCCATTTTGGTATCGGCACGGAGAAAGAGGTCGGCCAAGCCACGTTCGAGGACACGATAGCGTTCGCCGAGCGTTGGAACGACGCAGCCCACGGACGCATCCATACCACGATGGGACCACACTCGCCCTACATGGATCCGCCCGCCGTACTCGCGCGTTTTGCCAAAGAAGCGCACCGGCTGGGAGTGGGCGCGCACTTCCACTTGAGCGAATCCGAGGAACAACAGCGTAACTCATTGGAGCGGTACGGGAAAACCCCGGTGGCACACGTGGCAGATTTGGGACTATTCGACCTCCCGCAGCCTACCGTAGTGGCGCATTGCAACGTGGTGACGGAGGCAGATCTGGCTCTGCTGGCCGAGAAGGACGTCTACGTAGTCCACACGCCCAAAACCTACCAAAAGTTGGCGCTCCCCATGCCTCCGCTCGTGGAGCTGCTCCAGGCGGGCGTCCAAGTCGCGTTCGGCACCGACGGTCCGGCCTCCAATAGCGACCTGAACATGTTAGAGGTTATGCGACTCGCCGGGTTGTACCAAAAAGGCCGCTTAGCTGATCCCGAAGTACTGCCGCGCACGCAACTACTACGCTTGGCAACCCAAACTCCCGCCGCCGCGTTGGGATTCCCTGAGAGCGGCGTGCTCGCTCCCGGCCACCCCGCTGACCTGATTCTGCTCGATACCACCACCCCCCATTGGATTCCGCGTCACGATCTGGCGGCGGGCGTCGTCTACACGGCGCACCCCGGCGATGTGGCCTACGTCTGGAGCGACGGGCAGTTGCTCTATCGCCGGGGCGAATTCCTCACGCTGGATATTGACCGCATCCGCTGGGAGGCGGAGCAGCGCGCCTTCCGCATGGTGGGCCGTCCGATGAGCTCCCTGCGCGCCTACCAGGGGTGAGACAGTCGAATAGTCGAGTAGTCAGGTAGTCAAAGCGTCATATTACCTCCTACCCCAAGATAACCCGCCAGCTCTGGCGCAACCGGTCGGCGTGCTGCCCCGGTACCAAGACCAGATGGTTGCCCAACGGCTTCCGCAATAGATCCATGACCGCGCCGCGCGTAAGTTGAATGTAGGCTTGCGTGCGGCAGAGGTTTTCGGCCCGGCCCGTCTGTGTGATCTCGCCTTCGGCCAGCCAGAGCTGCTCTAGCTGCTTTCCGCCAATGCGCAGCAGCGTGACCGGCCCGGCGGGCAGTTCGCCCTGGATGCCCACGCCCAACCCGGATTCAAAATGGGAACGCAACCGGTAGCTCTCCACCATCTGGCGGGGGACAGTGCAATGCGCCAACCAAAGAGCGTTCTCCGCCTCGTTGATTTGGGCCGGGTTCCCCATCCAGGGCAGTTCCTCAAGGAGCAGGTACGCCCAGAGTTTGCCGATGAGGCTCACCAGATCACCCTCGCAACCGGCAATGATGCCCTCGTCGGAGAGCTGGGAGAGGGCAAAGCAGCCGGTGGTTTGCTGCCCCAAGACCAGATCGAAGCAGCGCAGGGTAAGCGCGTCCAGTTGATACTGCTGCACCAACTTCCGCAACGCGACATAGACGCGCACCACGTCGTTCAACTCGGAAGCGGAAGGTTCCAGCACCTCGGTGGCGTGTTGCACCAGCTGCGCGCGCCAAGAGCCGAGCTCCTCATCCCCCACCTCCTGGAACGTCTCCGTCACCTCGTCCATGGAGACCGGTACGACTGCTGGTCCCCAACTGGCGCGCACGGTGGCGGCATCGGGACTGCTGGCGACGAGCCACTCCGAGGGCGCGCCTAAGAGGCCGAGGCGGGTCGCTCTCAGTGCGCGGCGGATAGCCAGATCGCGGAGCGCCTCGGCAAGCTGTTGGAAGCCCACGCTATCCTCCGGACCGCGCAGGTAGAAGATGCGACCGGGCGCGCCATCCTGCTGCAAGCGGGCCAACACTTCCAAGCTGGCGGGCAGGGAATTATTGCCGGGATGCGCGATGAGGAAGACCGGTTCATCGGGCGCGCTCTGCGCGCGGCCCGCGCGGAGCGTGAGAATCTCTTCCTCCGTCCCCCCGGTAACGACCAGAAAGCAAAGTGGCGCAGCGTTAGCGAGCTGCTCTCGGCCCCACCGCTGCCCGCCCCAGTTACGTAGGGTGGAGAGGTAGGCGCCCATAAGGTGCTCAACTTGATTTTCACCCATAAAAGTAGCTACCGGAATATAACCGAATTGAGATTGCATATTTTTTTCTCCTATAAAAATAAGTCGAAAGTCGAAAGTTCTTTGCGTCTTAGCGGCAAAACGCTTGGTTTGGATGAACTAACTTACTTTGGGGATCCCACCGAGGATTTTCACGCCCAGCGCCTCCACTTCCGCCCGCTCGTGGATGGTGGGGTCAAAGTAATGGACCAGCAAGGCCAGCCCCAAGCCCACGCCGGCCGCCAACAACAGCCGCAATCCCGGCCCCAGCAGTTGCGTCCGCAACGCGGGCGCTAGCGGGTACGGTTCCGGCGGGTCCAAACGTCGTAGGGGTGTCCCGATGCCTGTCAGTTGGGGAAAGTAAACCGCGCTCTCTGCAGTGAGCTCCTCGGTGAGGGCCTCGGCTATTTGAACGAGCTGTTGGGGATCGGCCCAGGTGAGGTAGCAGACGGCGATGGATTGCGCGTTATCGGTGACGATGGCGCCCTGGATAGCAGGCGCGCCGATTTCCACGCCCGCCTGCGCCAGACGCGCGGCGACCGCCTCGGCGAAGACGCGCGTGCCGGCCACGTCCGCCAGGCCATTAGCGACATATTCCGAGGTGAGCCAGGGGTAATAGCGGTCGTAATCCACCGACAGCCCCGCCGGCGCCGTGCCGGCGGCGAAGCGCAGCACCACTTGGTAAGTCGTGGCCGGGCGGCGATAGGTTAGCCCCACGTAGCCTCCCACGACAAGCACCGGCAAGAGGATTAGCCACCAGCGACGCCAGAAAATTTTGAGCAGTTCTTTTAGTTCCATGGGTTCTCCTTATTATGGTAGACGGTAGACGGTAAACAGTAGACGGTAAACAGTAGACGGGACACAGCCACGCCATCACCAGATTGTCATTCCGCGCCAGAGCGACACGCCCCGCGCGTTGCCCGCCAGCGCGGAATCTCCCGATTCCGTTTTAATACCCTCAACAGACGTAGTAGATTCCTCGCTCCGCTACCGGCAAACTACGCCTACC
>JAYELZ010000095.1:0-4021 GCA_034717835.1 Chloroflexota bacterium | reverse complement strand
CACTCTCTCGTCTGGAGCGAGATATCCGTGTTGGAATCGGCGGGTATGCAGACGCTCGAGATGGTGTATGGTACGGTCGTTTTTGTGAATGCGGCCTATTCATACTCGCTGCTGGGTTATAGCTCTCTCGTCATGGCATCTTTTCTCCGGCGTTCAAGGGCGATTTATCGCTGGCAAGCCAGGTTGCTCTTCTTAGGGGCGGTTTTGCCCTGGGCCGGCAATGCGATTTATCTGTTCAAGTTAGGGGACTTTCCCAACGTTGATTTTACGCCGCTCTTTTTCTCTCTCAGTGTGGTGCTGTTGGCTTGGGGAGCGTTCCGTTTTCAATTATTGGATGTGGTACCGGTAGCCCGCTATGCCGTAGTGGAGAGCATGAGTGATCTGGTCATCGTGTTGGATCTGCAACGGCGCGTGGTGGATGCCAACCAGGCGGCCATCGCGACACTCGGAATCCCCGTGGCGGAGATCTTGGGGCAGACGTTAGATACGCTCTTGCCAGCGCAGCGCGCGATCATTATGCGCTACCGTGAGGTGCTCGAGGCGCACGTTGAATTGCCCTTGTGGCTGGATGGGGAGCGGCGGGTCTACGAGCTGCGGCTCTCGCCGCTCTATACTGCCCGTCAGCAACTTAGCGGGCGGTTGCTTGTGCTGCGCGATATCACCGCGCGCAAGCAGATAGAGACCTCTCTGGCAGAGCAAAACAAGCGCTTTGAGCAGCTGTTGACTGTGGCGCGGGTCATCACTGAGCATCATACGCTTGACGCGACGCTACAGAATGCCTTGGATATCGCTGTTTCCCTCACCACTTCTACCGTGGGCAGCCTTTTCTTGCTGGATGAGCAACGCACCGTCACCCGCAGCCTGCTGGCGCGGGACGGTGCGTCGGCTACCCTGAGTGAGCAGCTGGTGGAGAGGGTTGTGCAGGAGGGAGCGGCCGGTTGGGTTAGCCGCGAACGTCAAGCCGTTCTGATTGAGGACACGTCCAAAGACCCTCGTTGGCTTACGCTGCCGGAGCAACCTTATGCAGCAGGAGCGGCGCTGGTGGTGCCGCTTGAACGGGAAACTCAGTTGTTGGGCATATTGACCTTGATGCATTCGGAACCGGGGCATTACAGTGTGCAGGATTTGCAAGTGATGACGGCCGCGATGCAACAGACAGCGCTGGTCATCCGCAATGCGATGAGCTACGAAGAGCAGCGGCGCATGGCTGACCAGCAGACCACGCTTTATGAATTGTTGCGCGCGTTGCAGAATCCCCAAGAGCTGTCTCAGCTGGTGCAGTTGAGCGTCAAAACTATTGTGCAACTCACGGGTTGGAGTTTTGTAGGTTTACTGGCGCCGGCTGAAGACAGCGGGGATTTGGAGTTCATAGCCACTGCGGGACACATGCAGCTACAGTCAACCTGCATGTTGACCACAGTGGAAAGCATCATCGGTGAAGTATGGCCAAGTGGACAATTGAAATATATCCCCGATATTTACCAGCTTGTCGACACGCCGTGTGCCGTATCCAGCCTACTCCTGGTACCTCTCAAGGTGCCGGGTCAAGTGTCACAGCTGCTCTACCTCGCCAGCGATAAACTGGACGCCTTTGATACTTATGACCACTCGCTGGCGGAGTTGTTGGGGGATGTGCTTACCCTGGCTTTCCAAAATGCCCAGCTCTACACAGAGTTGCAGCACAATCTCCGGCGCACGGATATCCTCTACCATCTCAGTCGCTCTCTGGTCGCGCAGCAGGATTTGCCACAGGTGTTGGCAGCCGCGGTGCATGGCGCGGTGGCGGCGTTGCAGGCTGACCGCGTGGCGCTCATTACCCTGGATCTGGAAAAACAGCAGGTGCTGGATTTCGTGCGGGGCGGGCCGGGACAAGAGCACCTCGTTGCCGTTCCTTTCGCGGAACTGATGGCCGGGCTGACAGGCTGGGCGGTGCGTCATAAGGACCCGGTACTTTCTCCGCAGCGTACACAGGACCCCCGCGAATCGCCCGCAGTCAGAGAGCGACGGCATGCGACCCAAGCGGGGGCCATCATAGTAGTCCCGCTGATCTTCGCCGATACGGTCTACGGGACTATCACGGCCTTGAACCGCCCTGAACAGCGCGACTTCACCCCGGAGGATCTGCGGTTACTTTCGGCGCTCGCGGCGCAGGTCGCGGTGACCATGCGTAACTTGCGGTTGTTCAAGGATGTGGCTGAAGAGCAACGTCGGTTGCAGGCTTTGGTCCAATCAACGAATGACGGCATTATTCTTATCGGTATGGAGCGCCGTATATTGGTGGTCAATCGTCCGCTGCTGCTTTACCTAAACTTGGCGGGTACGTCTGAGGACTGGGTAGGCAGGCTTTTGGACCAGGCTATCCTGGAGCTGCGGCAGAACGCTCCCTGCGCTGCCCGCATCTTGTTACACGCGACGCGCCGAGTGCCACGGAGTGATGACGACTCCAGTCAAGGCTCCTGTCAGGTGGGGGCGCGAGTCCTCGAGTGGTTTGATTTACCCGTTATGCACCAGGGACGCCCGTTGGGCCGGCTAATTATTTTGCGGGACGTGACCGCCGCCCGGCTGGTCGAAAAACTGCGAGAGGATCTTACTGACACTATGGTCCACGATCTGCGCAACCCTCTCACCGGGATCGGTCTCTCGCTGGAATTGTTGCTACAATATGTTACTGAAAATGAAGATTTACCTGAGGATTATGTAAGCCTGTTGGATATCGCCCAGCTCAGCAACCGGCGGATGCTGCGGCTGGTCAATGCTATTTTGGATATTAGCCGGTTGGAAAGTGGCCGCATGCCGCTCCACAACGCGCCGTTGGAACTGCACGCTTTAGTGCCAAAGGTGCTCGCCTCGCAGCAGCCCCAGGCTGATGAAAAGAACATTACGTTGGTGGATACGGTGCCGGCAATCACGGTGCAAGCCGACCCAGAGCTGCTGGTGCGCGTCTTGCAGAACTTGGTCGACAACGCCTTGAAGTTCACCCCGGAGGACGGGATGGTAACAGTGAGTGCCACAGTTGTCCGCGATCGGCCTGAGAAGCTACAAGTCTCAGTGACCGATACCGGCCCCGGCATCCCGCTGGAGCTACAGGAGCATCTTTTCCAGAAATTTGTCACCGGAAATTACGAAGGCCGCGGCAGTGGGCTGGGGTTGACCTTCTGCCGCATGGTCATTGAAGCCCAGGGCGAGAAAATTTGGCTTTCCAGCCCTCCTGGCAAAGGCACTACCTTTTTCTTTACCTTGCCGCTAGCCACCACGTTACCTCAAACTTAGCTCTCATTAAACGGAGCGTGGTGGTTGAAACTTATTTTTTCCGTGCTAAGCCGTGTAATCCGTGGTTAATTTTAACTTGCCCCCGCGAATTTCCCCAAGAGCCTGCACAATTTAACGGCGTACCCGTGCCGCGTGACGGTCTGTCGGGCGACTCCGGAGGGACACGACCCCCGGAGCGCTTCCCACGGCCTGCGAACGCTTCCCACGGCCCGCGAGCGATTCCCACGACCTGCGAACGCTTCCCACGACCCCCGGAGCGATTCCCACGGCCTGCGAACGCTTTCCACGACCCGCGAACGCTTTCCACGACCTGCGAACGCTTTCCACGACCTGCGAACGCTTTCCACGACCCGCGAGCGATTCCCACGACCCCCGGAGCGATTCCCACGGCCTGCGAACGATTCCCACGGCCTGCGAACGATTTATGCGGCCAACCAAATGGCTCATTAGCAATAAAAATAGCGTCTGTGGCTAAAAACTAAGACTAACTGCCAGAGAGCGACTGCGTGCCGGTAGCCGGCGACTTCAGTTGTCAGGTTGGTTGCCAGCTTATCATTTTAGGGTCTCTGGGATTTGACGTGGTAAGTGTCACGCGACGTAAATTTTTCACCACAGGTTACCCGGATTACACTGATTTTTTTATTTTTTTCCGTGCTAAGCCGTGAAATCCGTGGTTAATTTCAACTCAACCCCGCGAATTCCCCAAGAGCCAGTATCCTCAAACGGATCGTGGTGGTTGAAACTCCCTAGC
>JAYELZ010000094.1:0-50061 GCA_034717835.1 Chloroflexota bacterium | reverse complement strand
CGTGGACGGCCCACTCGCCAAGATAATGGCACATCCCACCTCGTTGACCGGCGCCTTTCTCTCCGGGCGACGTAAAATTCCGCTGCCGGCACACCGCCGTCCCCGCACCGGGCAGGAACTGGTAATGCACGGGGCAAGGCAACACAATCTTAAAGATATTGAGGTACATATTCCGTTGGGGCTTTTTACTTGCGTGACCGGAGTCTCCGGCTCTGGCAAGAGCACGCTGGTTGTGGAAACCCTCTACCGCCATCTGGCGCAGGCCATCAACGGCTCCCGCGAGCCGGCCGGTGAATTGGAATCCATTGAAGGGTTGAAGCAGCTCGACAAAGTGATTGACATTGATCAATCCCCCATCGGGCGGACGCCGCGCTCTAACCCCGCGACCTACACCGGCGTCTTCACTCCCATCCGCGAGCTCTTCGCCGCGTTGCCAGAATCCAAGTTGCGCGGCTACGAGAAAGGACGCTTCTCATTCAACACCAAGGGCGGACGTTGTGAGGCCTGTGCTGGACAGGGCACGCTAAAAATCGAGATGCAATTCCTGCCGGAAGTTTATGTGCCCTGCGATCTCTGTCACGGTGCGCGCTACAATCGTGAAACGCTCCAGATTCGGTACAAGGGGAAGAATATCGCCGAAGTATTGGAGATGACCGTCGCCGAGGGGCTAGAATTCTTCCAAGCTCTCCCCAAGATCGCCCGCCATCTCCAAACCCTGCACGACGTGGGGATGGGTTACATCCAGCTGGGACAGCCCTCCCCCACCCTCTCCGGCGGCGAAGCGCAGCGCATCAAACTATCCAAGGAGCTCTCCAAACGCGCTACGGGGAACACCCTCTACATCCTGGATGAACCCACTGTGGGGTTGCACGCTGCTGACGTGGATCATTTGATCAAAGTGCTCCAACGGCTGGCTGATGCGGGCAACACCATCGTGGTCATTGAACACAATCCCGACGTGATTAAAGTCTCCGACTGGATTATCGACCTGGGGCCGGAAGGGGGCGCTGCCGGCGGGCGCGTGATCGCCACCGGCACCCCGGAGGAAGTCACCCAAGTAGAGGAGTCTTACACCGGGCAGTATCTACGGCGCTGGCTCCAGGCGGCTTGAGGGTGTCCTTCGCTTTCTGGGCGCGCGACAAAAAACGCCGGTAGCACCTCCCTTTATAGGAGAATTGCGACCGGCGATATTACAAACAACTATTGAACGGGCTACACTGTTACTCCCCTAGCAAGGCGTCAATATCGGCTGCCAACTCCGGCAAGCCTACTTGGCCATCGACCGTTGCCAGATCAGAAGCCTGGGCAAATAGTTGTTTGGCCTCCTCCTGACGTCCTTGCGCCATGCGGAGACGACCCAGGGTTTGCAAGGCCAACGCTGTTTCTATATCCCCTTGCGCCCAGTTTTTAGCTTGCTCTGCCAGGAATTCCGCATCTCCCCGACGCTCTGGCATATATTCTAGATAAAACCGCGCCAGAGAATTGAGTATCTCGAAATCATGTACCGCCAGAGATTTAGCATAGAGCAAATCGCCTTGCGCCGCTTCATAATCCTCTTCCAATATCCACACTTGCGCCCGCGCCAGATAGGCCACGGGCAACTCCTCGGTCATGGAGAAGACCCGGCCTAGCGCGCCTTGCGCTTCCTCTAAATCGTCGTTCTGCACCGCAGCGCGCGCCAGCCATGCTTCGTTCAGAGGTTCTTCGCGGTTGAGTTCCGCGGCCCAATCGAATTCCTGGGCGGATTCCGCGTAACGCGCCTCGTAATAGAAGAGCCGGCCCAACTCAAAATGCGCAGCTTCCAGTTCTGAGTTGAAGGAGATGGCGGTGCCCAAGGCCGCTTCCGCTTCCTGCCAGCGTCGCAGGAAGATATAAGCGCGGCCCTGACCTAGATGAACTTCCGCCCGTTCTTGATCCAGGTCTTCAGCGTACTCAAAATCGCGCAACGCAGCCGCGTAATCGCCCAAACGCAGGTATTCCGCCCCCCGATCCAGGCGCAAATCCAGATTATGGGGATCTCGCATGACCTGCAAATCTAAGCGCGTAGCCACGGACGGCTGCGGGGTAGCAGTCGCCGGGGGCACTGTCGCCGTCGGCTCAACGTGCTCCTCTGCCTCCGCCTCAAGGGGGGTGGCCGTCGGCGTCAGCAGCTCGGACGCGGGAGTCGGTTCCGTGACGACAGGCTCCGTAACCGGAGGCGTGGCCCACTCCGCCCGGCTGTACAGCATCACCACCACTAACCCGCCGTAGACAGCTAATACCAGCACCAACAAAATGCCCAAAATCGCCAGCTGCACTCGGCTTAAGCGCAAACGCCGGCTGGCCGTGGAACTGCTTTTCTTCTTTAGTTGCTGCGGGGTAACTGGTTCCGCTCCTTCTGGCGACAACATATCCATCCGTGCGGAATCCAAATCCAGCGGAGAGCTCAAATCCATAACCTCACCGGTGGCCGCTCTATTCGCAGGGCTGGTGTTGGTATCATGTTTACCAGCAAGGCGTTTGCGCCCCGTGATAGATTTGAAGAGCCCCCGCAAAGCACTTAAGCGGTCCTCGGAGTTCTCTGACTTCACGGGGGTCGCGTCCTCTGGCTCGTGGAAAGACTCGAACAAACTCTCGAATTCTTCTTCTCCACTTCCTGGTTCAGTACTGGTGAAAATATCACTCATCGCATACCTTCCCTTAGCTCAAGTTTGTATCTAGCGCAGCAATAACTCACCTTGCAGTATAAAACGGGTTACAATAAAAGCAACTCTTGATTCTTGATTCCGCTAGAGGCGATATTTCTCCGCAAAGATGCTAAGGTGCTAAGAAAAAACAGTTTCTGAAGGTTACTTTTCAAATCTGCGCGCCTACGCGGTAAAATCCTCTTTTTAAGCCCGCCCAATTCTTGAATTAAACGTGGAGTAATGTATCATTCCAACTGGTTTTTCACCAGCCAGTCGACTCTTAATCGGAGGTTACGATGTATCTACCCCGCCCGATCCATGCAAGTATACTCGCTGCTCTTCCGAGGCACGTCTAAGATGTCCCGCGTTACTGTGACGCCACCCGCCAGCAGCGCTCAAAACATCATCCGCGCAGTGGATCCTTCCCGCGATTTGCCGCAGGTTGTCTCACTAATAGAGCTCGCCTTTAAGCGCGAGTTAGCACCAGACGATCTCAAAGTCCTTCACCAGATGCAGCGAGCCATCCATTATGGTTTCTTGCTCAAGATCATCCCGCCCTCCTCCTCGCCAGAGTTGCCGGGGCTGGTCTGGGAAGAGGCTGATGGGCGAATCCTGGGCAATCTCTCCCTGCGTCAGGCGGGGCGACGACGGCAACGCGGTTGGATCATCGGCAATGTGGTGGTGGCACCGGAACATCGCGGGCTAGGCATTGGCCGTGCCCTGCTGGAAGCCGCGCTAGAGCATATCCAACAGAACCGCGGAAGATGGGTCGGCCTGGAAGTGCGCCACGATAACGCCATTGCGGGCCGGCTCTATGAGCAGCTAGGTTTCCAAACCGTGGGGCAGACTGTCCAGCTACTACGGCCGGCCGGGCAACCGTGGCCAGAAATTCCCCGGCAACGTGGCTCCTGGCGCACAACGAAACCCTCGGAGCATCAAATTTGGGCCGCACTGGCCGGGTTAAGCTACGGTCGCCGTCAAAAGCTGGTGCTGGAGATTGCCGCGCAGCAATACAGCTTCGGTGGTTGGGAACACCGGCTCGATTTATGGTTACGCCGCCAGCGCGAGAAGGCCTGGCTGCAAGATACCAACAATCCCCGCCGGGCAATTCATATCCACACCGACCGTCGCTACAAGTTTCACTGCGGTCAGCTCTTCCTCCATCCCCAAGAGGGAACACCCGGCGCGCAGACCCTCCTCAATCGCGTAGGCCAAGCTCTGCGGACAGCGCGCCCCTGGGATACGGTAGTCACCCTAGATAGCCGCTCGCCGTTGCTGCCGGGCTTGGAAAAACTACACTTCCATCGCTGGCGGACGTTGAACCAAATGTTCTTGGAGTTAGGATAGCGCGGATAAATTCCTGCCAAGTTCTGGCTAGACACTGTCAGGTGCCAGCTCAGCGGCTTGGTGAGGTATACAACGAAGAGCTATTACGGAGTTGAGTTAGGATCGCAAAGCATTGGCCACTTGGATGACGAGTAGCTAACGGTATTAACATATATCCATTTTTGGCTTACAGCACCATCCATATCGAGAGGATATGCCGCAACGCTCGCGTTAGGTGCGTGGCCGGTAGCGGCGTTTCATCCAGCGGCTCAACCCGTCTAGGCCGGGGAAGAGCACGCGCTCGTTGACGTTGGCTTGATCCAGCTTGTCTCTAATTTCCCATTTAAGCCCGGCGGGGATGATGATTTTACGGAAGAGCTCTGGATGTCGAGCTAGCCAGTCGTCCAGAGCGGCCTGGTGATCCGAGAGCACCGAAAAAAGCGCGATCTGGTTCACAATACGATCATCCAACGAGGGCGGCTCAAAGAAAACTACGAAATTTTCCTCAGAGAGCGCGTCGAATTCAGCCAATGTGCAGCTCACCTGCGAGAGCATCTCCACAGTGAGGACGTCTGAACCTTCGGCCCGGAGCATCTGTCTGAATACCGTCGGCAGATATTGATGGGCTTGCGCATAGTTGACCGCCCAAATCGCGCCAGCTACATCAAAGGTGTCAATGTCGTTAGTGGCGAAGTGCATCGCGACGAACGGCGAGAAGGTCCAATCCAGCAACCGCGTCGGCAGTCCATGATGTTGTGCAACCGCGAGCCAATGCCAGGCGGAGTCATGTTCCACCACATCACGGTGAGCGTATTTGCGGAAGTTACGCAACAGGTGCCGCTCTAGATTGGTTTCATGCCCACAGAGACGATAGAGGGAAGTCTCCAGGTGGTACTCTGCCCGGGAGAGACCCCGGAAAGCAGCCTGTGAACGGAAAAGTCGCAACTCCGGCATCCACGCACCTTCAAAGAGCTTCTCTTGCAAATCAGCCCAGCTGGTAGCTAGAATTTCATTCATTGCAATACTCCTCAAAGAGCAAACGGTGGAGATTAAGCCAGCGCGCGACCTATCCCCACCGTAAATATACTAGAACTATCACCCCGCGGGCAAACCAGGTTACTCTTTACGGCGCTGCCGCAACGCCTCATAAAGGGCAATGGAGCCGGCTACCGCCGCGTTGAGGGAGTTGATTTGGCCGTGCAGGGGCAAGGAGATGAGCCAATCACAATTATCACGCACCAGACGCCTCAAACCGTTCCCTTCACTTCCCACCACCAGCCCCAACGGCACGGTTAGATCGGATTCTGTGTAAGGTTGAGCGCCATAAACGTCCTCCAACCCCACGATCCAGATGTGCTCATCTTTGAGCTGGCCGATAGCGCGGGAGATATTAGTCACTTGGGCGATCAACAAATGTTCCACGGCCCCGGAGGAGACATTGACAGCGGCCGGCGTGACTCCCGCCGCGCGCCGTTTCTGGATCACAACACCATGCACTCCCGCCGCTTCAGCCGACCGAATCAGAGAACCCAAGTTATGTACATCTTGCACCAAATCTAACAGGAGTAGTAGCGGCGTTTCACCACGCGCTTCGGCCAAATCCAACATGTCGTAAATAGAACCGTAGGGATAGCCGGAGGTTTCCAAGGCCACACCCTGGTGATTGTCTCCGCCTACCAAAGAAGATAGCAGGTGATGTGACGGGTGTTCAATGGGAATGCCGCGTTGCTCCGCCAACTCAATAATTTCATCCAAGACGGGGGAACTTAACACACTATCCATCATTACCAAACGGAAAGGGACCCGCCGTCGGGCACGCAAACATTCGCGCACCGCGTGCCGTCCATAGAGTGTCTCTCGCATAAAAGATCTCCTGTAAGCTAAAAACTAACCTTCCGTTGCTGTTCCAACTAATGCTCCAGCTGCCAAGTACTTTCGCCAGCGCTATCGTTCACCGTAATCCCCAGCTCGGTCAAACAACTGCGTACATAATCGGAGTGAGTCCAATCTCTAGCTGCCCGATATTCCTGCCGCAAGGTTAAAATCAAATCCATCAACCCGACAACCAGTTCTTCACTTTCCACCGACGCCACGAAACTCGTGGGCAAAATACCCAACACGTCACCAGCCAGCTCAGTAAAGAGACGGTCCATGGTGGACATGGTTCCCACGCTGGCATGGGCATTTTCACCTAAGTAACGATTCACTTCTTTGACAAATTCGAAGAGCGTTCCCAGGGCTTGGGGAGTGTTAAAGTCATCGCTCATAGCGGCTTCGAAAGCAGTGCGGTAATCCTGCCAGCAGCTAACGTCAGAAAGCATCGCCGTTCCTGCTGGCGGGGCGCTCTTGATGCGCTGGCGCAACTTACGCACGGTACTGTGCATACGATCCACCCCCCGTTGCGCCGCATCCAAGGCCTCTTGACTAAAATCTAAGGGGCCACGGTAGTGACTGCTGAGGATAAAGTAACGTAGGGCTTCCGGCGTATAAAGCTGCAGGGCATCCTTGATGGTCAAGAAGTTACCCAAACTCTTGCTCATCTTCACGCCATCCACGGTCAACGAGCCGGTCAATAACCAGTAGTTAACAAATTGGGCATCGTGATAAGCTTCTGCTTGAGCAACCTCACCCTCGTTGTGGGGGAAAATGTTCTCCAGCCCTCCGCCATGAATGTCAAAGGGTTGTCCCAGGTATTTGGTAGACATCACAGAGCACTCAATATGCCAACCAGGATACCCCTCGCCCCACGGGCTGGGCCAACGCATCAGATGTTCGGCATCCGCCCGCTTCCAGAGCGCAAAGTCCGCCGGATGGCGTTTTTCCTCCCGCACCTGGACTCGCGCCCCAGCCTCTAGATCTTCCAACTTGCGGCGGGAGAGTTTGCCGTACTCCTCAAATTTCTCCACTGAGAAGTAAACATCCCCTTCCACTTCGTAGGCGTAACCCCGTTTAATCAAACCCTGCACCCATTGAATAATCTCCGGCACATGCCCGGAAGCACGCGGAGAGATATTGGGACGCCAGACCTTCAAGGAATCCATGTCAGCGAAGAAGCTGGCCATGTAAGTTTCCACGACTTCCATCGGCTCCAGCTGATAGCGACGTGCTCCTTTAGCAATGCGATCTTCGCCGCTGGCTAACAGATGTCCCACATCGGTGATGTTACGCACATGCCGCACGTGATAGCCTAAATGCTTAAAGTAACGCACAATCACGTCCATAGCCACGTAGGTCTTGGCGTGTCCCAAATGCGAATGATCATAGACTGTGGGGCCACAGACGTACATGCCCACCCGTCCCGGCACTTCTGGCTCAAAGAGCTCCAGTTGCCGCGTCAGATAATTATAAACTTTTAAGTCCATCGGTCCCTCCTAGTGTTGAAAACTCCTAATGCTCACGTCCTTCCGGCTGCGCGAAAATCATACGCCCCGCAGCCGTCTGCAAGACCTTGTTCACCACTACCGGAATGGCTTTCCCGATATAACGACGGCCTTCTTCCACCACCACCATCGTGCCATCATCCAGGTAGCCAACACCTTGATTAATCTCTTTGCCTTCCTGCAATACGTGGATGGCGAAGGTTTCTCCCGGCAGTAAAACAGTCTTCACTGCATTCGCCAACTCATTGACGTTCAGTACCGGGATGCCTTGTAACTCGGAAACACGATTGAGGTTGTAATCATTAGTTAAAACGCTCCCCCCCAACCGTTTAGCCACCACAATCAGCTTATCGTCCACTTCTTTGACGTCTTCTGCCTCCTCATCGGTGATGCGGATGGGGACAGAAGATTCCTCTTGTAAATGACGTAAAATTTCCAAGCCCCGCCGCCCACGGTTGCGCCGCAAAGCATCCGCCGAATCGGCGATATGTTGCAGCTCGTTGAGCACGAAGAGCGGCACTATCAATTCCCCTTGGATAAAACCAGTTTTACAGATATCGGCGATCCGGCCATCAATAATTACGCTGGTATCCAACAGAATAGGATTGGCTCGCCAAGAATCCTCTTCTGGCTCTTCGCCGTGGGCTTCTAAGAAGAATAACCGTTTCCGCAGTTCCGCGATCAAATCGGCGCGGACTGTCATTACCATGATTCCCAGGTAGCCAAATAACGCAGCGGTGACGAAGGGTAACACCTCGCCAAAAGGTTTGGGGAGCTGCGAAAGAGGATAGGCGGTCAAGGTACCAAAGCCCAAGCCCACAAAAAGTCCGATAATGGCCGAACCTAGCGTCTGGGCAGGCAGCTGTTGGATAAGCTCACGCAAGCGGTGGAAAGGATGAATGCTAAGCCACGGAGTAATCACAAAACCGATGCCCGCAAATATCACGCTTGAAGCAATGCGAATCCACGAAAGCCAGATAACAAGCGCTGGGAACCAAGTAATAATCTGATCCCCAAAAGCAAGCCCTCCCAGCGCAAACAGAATAAGTCCCACTATCCGTACAATAAGTTCGACATTCATATAATTCCTCCAAAATAAAACCAACGATGACCGCGCCTCGTCGCTAAGCACCTTGTTTTAAGCAAAGATAAAAAATAAATGCCCTAGACGCTTGACCATTCATGCTATCATACTAAAAAGCAAAGTCAAAAAATTCTATTCCATCCACCTCCTGAACCCCCCATAACGTAAGGGTATGAATAAAATTACCCTCACGTTATGCTCCAGCGTATCTCTAGAGCTAGAGATTTTTCGTCAACTTCTCCAAAAATTCATGGTTGGTCCGCGTCCGCCGCAGTTGCTTGAGCAAAGCCTCCGTCGCCGCCACGATATCATAACCTGCCCCGCTAGGCTTAGGAGCCATCATCTGCGAAACCATGCGCCGCAAGAGCCACACTTTGCGTAAGGTCTCGCGTCCCAACAACAGTTCTTCACGTCGTGTACCCGAGCGCACCACATCAAAGGCCGGGAAGATGCGCCGCTCTTCCATCTTACGATTAAGGTGCAATTCCATGTTGCCGGTGCCCTTGAATTCCTCGTAAATCATATCATCCATGCGACTGCCGGTGTCCACCAGACAAGTGGCTATGATGGTCAGACTGCCACCTTCCTCGATATTACGCGCGGCACCGAAAAAACGTTTCGGGGGATACAGAGCCGCCGGATCCAATCCACCGGAGAGAGTACGCCCGCTGGACGATACTATCATGTTATAGGCGCGCGTCAGGCGAGTGATACTATCCAATAGAATCGCCACATCTCGCCCTAATTCCACCAACCGCTTGGCCCGAGCCAATGCCATCTCCGCCACCTCGACTTGATGTGCTTCGGATTCGTCAAAGGTGGAGCTAATCACCTCGGCCTCAACGGAGCGATCCATATCCGTGACCTCTTCGGGACGCTCGCCAATTAAGACCACCATCAAATGCACTTCGGGATGGTTCTCAGAGATGCCATTAGCGATGCGCTTCAAGACAGTTGTCTTGCCGGCTTTCGGCGGCGAGACAATCAACCCCCGCTGCCCCTTCCCCACCGGCGCGATCAATTCCAGCAAACGTTGCGTGTAATTACGCGGACCGGTGGTCAAATGAAAGGCTTGTTCCGGGAAGATCGGGGTAAGACGCTTGAAATCCGGTCGACGTTTGGTGAACTCAGGATCTACCCCATTGACTGCCTCAATGCGCAACAGGCTATTGTACTTCTCGGATTCCTTGGGCGGGCGCACCTGTCCCACTACCATATCGCCAGTGCGCAAATCAAAGCGCCGGATCTGGCTTTGAGAGACATAGACGTCCCGTCCCCCTGAAGAATAACGGCTAGAATGCAAGAATCCAATCCCCTCAGACTTGATATCTAAGACCCCGCCACCAAAAGATAAACCCTTCCGCTCGGTTTTCTCCTTGAGTAACAATAATATCAGATCATCTTTTTTGAGCCGACTGTAGCCAGAGACGTTTTCGTCACGAGCCATTTCCCGCAGGTCTTGGAGGCGCACAGCTTCCAAATCTCGCATCTCCAAGCCACTGAGCAAGTTTTTCGACTCAGGTTCAGTGGCGGGTTTTTCAATCGCCGCGGCTGCTTTTGTGGGGGCACTCTCCACAACCACCGCTGCTTCCACTGGTACACGCTCGTCGACTGCCGGCTCAGCCTTCGCCTCAACTTGCGGTTGCTCAAGTTCTGCTGCTAGATGTTCTGCATTCACAATTTTCTCCTCTTTCCAGAGTTCCATCACTTATTTGAACCACGCTCTCAATTTCCAACTATCAACAACAATTCTCTGAAGAACCAAGTCAAAATCCCAGACCAGAAGATTGAATCCAGGCGATCAAGTGCCCCTCCATGTCCAGGTATCAATGCACCCGTATCTTTGACTCCTACCTCGCGTTTAATCATGGAGATAAAGAAATCACCTAATGGTGTCACTAAAGCCAGTAAACCACCTAACGCCCCACCCCATAAAGGCGTCAACTGTAACTGCAAAGTCGCCGGCCAGCAAATCCCACACAATCCACCCGCCAACAAACCGCTGACAATTTCGGCGCCATAGCCTTCCCAGCTCTTGCCAGGACTGAGCGCTGGCGCCATTTTGTGTTGCCCCCAACGTCGTCCCACTAAATAAGCCCCGGTATCGGCTATCCACACAATACAGAGAGCCATCAACAACCACAAATAGCTCTCCACGTGTACCCGTAGTCGCAGGAGATAAGAACCCCCGACCCCCAAGTACATCCCCCCGGCCAGAGTCAAAGCCCAACTGGCCGTTGGGTCAACCGTCGCCGAGTGGTAAACTAACTGCCAGCCCACCCCGACCAGTATCAACAACACCAACCCCGGTTCCAGAACGTTAACGGCAGGCCAATACGCTGCCGCCATCCAGAGGAGAATGAGTAACCAGAGGCTGAGAAGCGAAATACGATAACCTTTACTTTGTAGCATCCGCCAGTATTCAAAGCCGGCTATTAAAACAAAGAGGGAGAGAAACAGCGCAAAAGGCCAACTGCCCAATACCAACACGGTTAATACCACCGGAATAAGAAGGATGGCACTAAGTATTCTAGTTCTCATACAAAGGCCTTCTTACCAAAGGAGCTTCCTAAATCCGAAGAAAGGTGGGGTTCCACACCAGCAGTAATGAAAATGGGTCAACCGATTTGCCATTTGCTATTTTGAGAGAAGGATTTATCGTAGGCGGTGATTCCAGATAGGCACTAACAGAGTTAAGCTAACTCAACCTCGCCGAATCTACGGCCACGGTGAGAAAACGCTAGTAAGGCCTGGTAAAATTCGGCTTTGTCAAAATCGGGCCAAAAAGTAGGCGTAACGTAGTATTCCGCATACGATCCCTGCCAGATCAAAAAGTTACTCACGCGCATCTCCCCGCTGGTCCGGATGATTAAATCCGGATCTGGCAATCCAGCGGTATAAAGATGGTCGCTAATCGTCTCTTCCGAAATCTGCTCCGGGGGGATGCCCCAGCGCACAATTTCCCGGACTGCCTCTACGATCTCCCCACGGCCGCCATAATTAAATGCCACATTGACAATCAATTGGTTATTATTTCTAGTCAACTCGATGGCCGATTCAATAGGCTGTTTGAGGTCCTCGGGCAGAGGAGTTAAATCCCCTATGTGACGTAATTGTACACCATTTTCGTGCAATTTATCAACTTCGGCATTTAACGTCTCCCCCAAAATCCTCAAGAGTCCCCGCACTTCAGATTCAGGGCGCTTCCAGTTCTCGGTGGAAAAAGCGTAGAGCGTCAATATGGAGACACCAAACTCCACAGCGGCACGAAAGATAATATCCAGACGTTGCACTCCGGCACGATGCCCTGCCAATCGAGGCAACCCGCGCGCGCGCGCCCATCTGCCATTGCCGTCCATGATCAGGCCGACATGTTGAGGTACTCCCAGCAAAGTAGGATATTCTTCAGAGTCTGTACTATTCATCTAATCCCCCTGGGATAGTTTAGCGAGGGAAATTCCTGCTAAATCCCTGACGCGCTTACAAGTAGAAACTATCAGGGATTATCACAATACAGTAGCACCTTGAGGAATGTTGAATGAATGAGCCGTAATACTTAATTTCCAGGTGACGCTCAAACAACTGCGAAGAGATACTGCCATTAGCAATTTCAAGATTGAGGTTACGTTCTTCCAACCTCAATCCCCCAACTTGAAAAGAGGTTCAAACCTCCATAATCTCCTGCTTTTTGCGTTCAGCAACCACAGTAGCTTTTTCGGTGAACCAATCAATCAAAGTCTTTACTTTCTCTTTTCCTTGCGCCAGATCATCCTCAGTGATGAGCTTCTCACTCTCAAATTCACGCATGTCCTCTATGGAATCCCGACGGATATTACGGAGTGCGATTTTAGCTTCTTCCAGCTGCCGGCTCACCACTTTAGCCAGCTCACGGCGACGTTCTTCCGTCAGACGTGGGACGGGAACTCGGATCACCCGGCCATCATTATTAGGAGTCAATCCCAAATTAGCAGCTAGCACACCTTTTTCCAACGCCACCAAAGAGCCGGCATCGTAGGGACGGATCAATATCAAATGAGGTTCCGGTGCGGAGATCACAGCCAGCTGTTGCAATGGTGTAGCCATCCCATAATAACTCACCGTGACACCCTCTACCAGAGCCGGCGTAGCCCGCCCAGTCCGCACACTGCGAAAACCCTTCTCCAACGCCTCGATCGTTTTCCGCATGCGACCTTCGGTCTCTTTAAGCAAATCTTTAATCATCGCCCGTCCCTCCTGGGGTTGATTAGTGGCCGACCAATGTACCCACCGCTTCGCCCAATACAGCGGAACGGAGAGCATTATCGGAGAACATATTCAAAACAATTATAGGCATATCGTTATCCATACAGAGCGTGATTGCAGTAGAATCCATCACTCCCACCCGCATATTCAACGCCTCGAGGTAACTCAATCGCTCAAAGCGTTTAGCGTCTGGATTCGTCTGGGGATCGTCACTGTACACTCCATCCACTTTAGTCGCTTTGATTAAGAGCTCTGCTCCAATCTCAGCCGCACGGAGAGCCGCCGCGGTATCTGTCGTGAAATAGGGATTGCCGGTTCCGCCACCAAAGATCACCACGCGGCCTTTAGCCAGGTGACGCATAGCCCTTAACCGGACGTAAGGTTCGGCTACCGCACGCATTTCAAGCGCAGTCTGCACGCGCGTTATGACACCTTGCCGCTCTAACGCATCCGCCAACGCCAAAGCATTCATCACAGTAGCTAACATGCCCATGTGATCGGCCGTTGCACGATCCATGCCGTGCGCCAACCCATCACTGCCTCGCCAGAGGTTACCAGCTCCCACCACCACGCCCACTTCCACTTCCAGCGCGTGAATGGCTACAATCTTGCTCGCCATCAAGTCGGCTTGATGAGGATCAATACCATATCCCTCTGGCCCAGCCAAGGCATCTCCACTAACCTTTAGGACTATCCTCTCATAGTGTGGTAACATATCCCTAACTCCCTCCCACCAGAAAATAGAGGAGGATTACTCCTCCCCCTCTTCTCCCAGTGCAAAGCGCGCGAAGCGACGTACCACAATATTCTCACCCATAATTGCTATCTTCTCTTTGACCAATTCCCCAATCGTCTTATCGCTATCGCGAATATACTCCTGCTCCAACAAGCAAACTTCCGAGTAGAATTTTTCTATGCGACCCTTCACTATACGATCAATGATCCGCTCCGGTTTACCATCTGCTATCGAGCGGGCACGATACAATTCGCGCTCGTGTTCAATAATTTCTTGAGGCACATCTTCGCGTTTTACATAGCGCGGAGACATCGCCGCAATCTGCATCGCGATTTCATCAACTAAGGCTTTATATTCATCCGTGCGCGCCACGAAATCTGTCTCACAGTTTACTTCCACCAAAGTTCCCACGCGCCCGCCGGCATGAATATATGAGACCACTAAACCATCATTCGCCGCACGCGACATGCGCTTAACAGCTTGTGCCAAGCCCTTCTCTCGAAGGTGGTCTACCGCCTGCTCAAAATCGCCATCTGTAGCGACCAGGGCTTTGCGACAATCCAAAATACCGGCACTAGTTGCTTCACGTAGTTGTTTAACCATCTGAGCTGTAATTTGCATCAACTATTCTCCCTCTTCCAATGTATTTACTTGGTCCATCTCGTCGGCCCGAGCTCCAATGGCCGCGGAGGCTTTAAGTACCTCTTCGGCCCCTGTAGCTGCTACAGCATTCTCGTCACCCACCTGAATCTGGCGTAACCGCGCCAAAGTCTCAGCGCTCAAGTATTTCTCATCCTCAGTAGTGTAAATTTCCTCTGCGGCTGGTACCGCAGCTTTGCGGAGGTCTTTACCCTCGATCACTGCATCTGCCATCTTTGAGGTCATCAGCCGGATCGCCCGAATCGCATCATCGTTACTGGGAATTACGAAATCAATCGGATCAGGCAGACAATTGGTATCCACTAACGCCACGATGGGCACACCCAACCGATTGGCTTCAGCCACGGCCGTAGATTCAACAATAATATCAACTATGAAAAGTATCGCCGGTGATTGCTCTTTCATCTCACGCAAGCCACCCAAACGCGCATCCAACTTCTTGATCTCGCGCGTCTTCATTAGAGCCTCTTTCTTGGTGAAGAATTCAAACTCGCCAGCATCCCGGCTGGCTTCCAACTCTTCCAAGTAATCGAGCCGCGCACCCACTGTCTGCCAGTTGGTCAAAGTTCCACCCAACCACCGGTGAGCCACGTAGGGCATACCACAGCGAGTTGCTTCTCCCTTAATCGTATCTTGCGCCTGACGCTTAGTCCCGACAAAGAGCACGGTGCCACCTTCCGCCACTGTTTTGCGGATGAAGGCGTAAGCTTCTTCCATCGCTACCACGGTCTGTTGTAAATCGATGATGTGTACATTGTTGCGTTCAGTGTAAATGTAAGGAGCCATCTTGGGATGCCAACGCCGTGTACGATGACCAAAATGAACCCCAGTTTCCAACAGCTGCTTCATGGTTACAATCGCCATATTTTTACTTCCTCCTGAAGTTTGTTTTATCCTCCGCGACCTTCACGCTATTGGAGGACCGCCTCATAGCGGCACACCCCCAATAATCCAATCGCGTGTGTGATAATAAAATGTTCAACATAAGACTATATCACAGAAACCAATCTAAACAACCTTGAGCCGGTTGATCAGACGATATCCCTGCCCCCGCACGGTCTCTATTTTGAATGGGCTGTCCAAGGATTTCAGCGCCTGACGCAACCAGTAAATATGCACATCCAAAGTACGCGTATCGCCTAAATAATCCGTCCCCCACACCTCGGCCATCAATTTCGCTCGAGAGAGCAGTCCTTCCGGGGCTTGGATAAAGGTTACTGCTAGGGCGGCCTGCTTAGGAGTCAAAAAGGCATCTGTGGCCTGCCAACTTAACGCATACGTCACCGGATCCAGCTGTAATCCCTGCCAGACAACCACCTCACCTACTTGCTCCGGCAATAGACGGGACAAACGGCTCAATAATTGACGTGAGGTAATCGGATGCGTGAGCTGCTCCTGGACTGGTGGCAAATCTTCCACCCGCGCATCCGGTGAGAGCCATAAAAAGAGGATTATGCCGGGGAAACGTGTTTGCAGATCATGGCAGAAACGAGCTAAGTCAAAACGAATCGAAGGGACATCAAGCAAGACCAGATCGTGTTCTTGAGCAGCTAGCGCCGCCAGAGCCTCGCGCCGGCCACGCACCAACGTGACCTCGTAGTGTGGGCACATAGACGGATACATTTCTCGCTCAACGGTGCGGTGCCTCTCCACAAATAAAATGCGATAACGATCCACTGAAGTCTCTCCGTAAGGAAATCATGCTAGCCTGCTCGCATTATACCCAGAGAGAGAGATTGAACAACCATTGCCCTACAAACATTATCAGCGAAAAATTGTCTTCTGGCAGTATTTGCTACATCTCTGTGATGAAATTCTTTCTTTAGCAGCGTCAACCATCTATCTCCGCATAGAGCAGTTCCCGATCCAGCGGCTGGCGCAGCGGGCCGACGACACGCAACGTCCGTTCCACGACCTGCCGCGCGAAGAGCACCGCTCGCTGCAAGGTATTGCCATCCAAAACCGCCAGCAAAAACCCCGCCCAGAAAGCATCCCCGGCTCCGGTAGCGTCCACCACCTCAACCTGAAGTACGGGGAGCGACCATTGCTCCCCGTGGTGCGAGAGTAGAATCCCCCGCGGTCCCTGGGTGAAGACCACCACATCCGCCCCCAACTCGTGGTAGAGAGCTACATACTCCTCCGCTGTTTTACCGGGGCCAAATAGCCGCTGGGCATCATCCCAGGAGGGCTTGGTGAAGTTGACATAACGGAAGAGGCGCCGCAGGACGGCTAACGCCTCTTCTCGCTCCGGCCAGACCGTGGGGTTGTAGTTGGGATCCAAGGAGATGAGCTTGCCGTTGGCGCGGGCTAACTGAAAAGCCCTCTCCACCGCGGAACGCGCCGGTTCACGCGAGAGCGCAAACGTGGAAGCATGCACCACGCGCGCGCGCCGAATGGCCTCCACGCTGATCTCCTCCGGCGTCAACTGATAATCCGCGTTGCGCAAGGCGAGAGAATCTGCCGTGCCCGGTGTGCGCGAGATAAAGATTACAGTGGTCTGCGTCGCTGGATCCAAGACCAGATAATCGGTCAGCACGCCCACTTGGCGCAGCTCTTCGACCAGAAAATCCCCCAACACGTCAGCCCCGGCTTTGGAAATCAGCGCAGCGCGCCCCCCCAACTTGGTCACGTAGTACGCAATGTTAGCCGGGGAGCCCCCCTGGTACAGGCGAAAGGCGCGTGCCTCGTGGAGCGAATTAGTCTCTTCAGTAGAAATAAGGTCAACTACTACTTCGCCGATGGTCAGTACATCCAAGTCCCCGTAAGGAAGTTGCATCTTAATAATCCTTTCTGGATAGGCCCATTCCCCTATCGGAATTTAGCGTCTCGCGGAGCTGCGCCGCCACATTCTCTGGCCGCTCCTGGCAGATAAAGAGACCTAGGTGTTCGTAACCGCCGCTCTCCTGAGTGTAAGGCAAGAATTCAAAGTAGAGTCCGGCACCCGGCCCATTGTGCGTCACCACGTTGTAAGCCGTCTCTCGTCCAATCCGGGGCATGGTATCGCGGATAGCGCGAATCGCGTCCCGCCAACCGGCAGCGACCGCCTCAATTTCATCCCTAGAGAGCTCATGTAAATAACGCCGCCTAGTCTCTTTCAAAATCAGCAACATATTGTATGGCCGGCGCATAAAGTAGGAGACCAGCAGCACCGCCGGGCCGTAATCGTGCACCAGCAGCTGGGGAGGATTCTCTCGCAGCATATACGCCGCGAAAGTCTCGCCGTGCTCCTGCTCAAAGCGCCAGTTATCCAAGAACCGCCGGGGAATGATGTTACTCAGCGCGATCTGTTGGTGTCCATGGGCCAATGAACCACCCACCAAGTGCCCGTAATTTTTGATGATGGAGACGCAAGCGCGTTCCCCGGTCGGATTCCCCCCTTCTAAAGGGAATTCCTCCGCAGCGGAGGTGAGCAGTAGCCGCTCTAGCGCCGCCAATCGCTCCAGCACCACCACGCAATCAGCGAGCGGCAAGTTGTGCCAGTCGCGGTCATGCAGCGAGGAAGTCCACTGGAGGAGATGCAAGCCTTGCACCCGTCCCGGCACGGCTTCCGCCGCCGGGAAGAGCAGCGGGTAGAGGTTTTTGTTGATAAATGTCACGCCCTCGCTCAGTTCAGCCACATCAATAATGCCGGTGGTGCGCCCCTGGCAGACCGCACACGGCCGCTCCGGTGGCGCTACGGGCTGCTCGGCGGAGGGCTGGTTATCGTGCGGGCGTCGCGCGCGCGCCGCGTTGAAGAGAATCCGCTCGCCGTTACGTGGGTCGATTTGATAGTCGCCGTCAGGCCGGAAATCGGCCAAGCCGGGTTCCTCGCGGTAAAGTCGCACCAGTTCAGAAAACGAGAGCTCGGCGACATCGGAATTTTGCAACAGGGCCGCCAATTTCTCGCGGGAGAGACGCTGCGCAGAGGAAATAGTTTTGTTCATGGTCAAACCTCAAGATTAGTGAATTAGTAAATCAGTCAGGTAGTCTGATAGTCGAGTAGTCAAGTAGTGATGTTATTGAAGAGAAACGTCCGGCAGCAAGTTCAAGAAATGGGGAACTCTGGCCTCCCAAGTAAAGTACGGCACGGTGATGTCGTAGGCTCGTTGCCCCATGCGCTGCCGCAAGGGCGCGTCGTCCAGCAAGCGTTCCAGGGCGCGCGCGAAGCCAGCCACATCATCCGCCGGCACCACCACGCCACCCGCTCCCCAGCGCAGACCGTCCACGCGCTGCACCCGCGCCCCCAACAAATACTCGGTGGCAAAAGGCACTAATTCGCTGGCGACCACCGGCACTCCCGTGGCCGCCGCTTCCTGCGCTGACATGCCGAATCCTTCCATCACGGAGGGCGTACAATAGACGTCAGTCACGGCGTAGAGCGTAGGGAGCCACTCTCCGACGGAGCCCACCGCAACCACGTATTTTTCCACGCCCAGGTTTCGAATGAGAGCCTGCAATTCCGAGGCCAGTGGCTGCTGCCGCTCATCGATCGCCACCAAGAGCAGCGTCTGGGGGTGTTGTTGCTGTACCCGCGCAAAAGCCTTGATCAGGACGCTTTTCCGCTTCGTCGTATCGGTGCGACTGATCTCGGTGATGATGTTAGCTTGGCGCACCCCGTCCGGCGTCAAACCGGCGCGACTGCTCAAGAAATCCCAGACTGGCCCATTTTCCGCCACCTCGCGCGGATAATAGCGGGCAGTATCCACGCAGGGCGGCAGGAAGAACTCGAGGCCGTCATAGCCGTAATCCACGTGCAACGCCTGACGTATCGTGGCGGAGGTGGCTGCGACGCCCGCCACTTGCGCCACCAACTCACGCTCCAGGGCGATCCGCTCCGCCAAGTGCAACTCTGGCCAGCGCGCGGGTGCCACATTACGCCGCTTGACCGTTCCCAGCGAGTGCGGAATCCAAATGTGCGGCACCGGCTGCCGCAGCGTCTGATTATAACGCACGCCCAGAGCCGCGCCATCCCAGTAATGGGAGAGAATCAGAGCCACGTCCGTCCCCTCCGCCGCCAGAAATGCTTGCAAAGACGCGGCTAACGCGGGCAGACGCGCCGCCATCTCCTCTTTGCGCACAAAGGCATCCAGGCCGTCATCCAAGTAGAGGATGCGCTGGTGCGCATCCTGGTAACGCAGACCACACCGTGCCTCCCCGGTGAGCGGGTGTCGATAGCCTCCCCGATTCACAATCGTAATTTTGAATCCCTCGCACGCCAGAGCCGCCGTAAAGAGATTGACAAAGACGTTCTGTCCGCCGGTATCGGGCAAACCGGGGAGCACTTGCCACTGGTGTATCCCGTGATTGGTGATCATCAGGATATGTGGACGCGCTGAAGTCAGGAAAGCGTCGTGTAGTTGATTAGCCATTAGTTTATTAGCCGTTAGCTGTTAGCCCTTGATGCCAGAGGACGCCACGCTCTGCACAAACCATTTCTGGAAGAGCAAGAAGATGGCTAAGACTGGGAGGGTGATCATCGCCGAGAAGGCCATCAAGTCGCCCCACAAGCGCGGATCCTGACCAAAGAAGGCTTGCATCCCAATAGTCAACGGACGTACTTCCGGGCCGCGCGTGACCATCAGCGGCCAGAGGAAATCGCCCCAGTGGGTGAGGAATTGCAAGATCGCGACGGTGGCAAAGACCGGGCGCGAGAGCGGCACGACGATGTTCCAGTAAATCCGGAAGCGGCTGGCTCCATCCACCAGCGCGGCTTCCTCCAATTCTTTGGGCAAACCAATGAAAAATTGGTAGAAGAGGAAGATAGAAAAGGCATCGGCGATGAAGGGGATGATCTGGACGTGGTAAGTATCCAACCAAGTGGTCGCCCCACCGAACCACGGTAACCGGTTGACCATCAACAACAACGGCACGGCGATGGATTCAAAGGGGATGATAATCAGCGCGATGATGATGGAGAGCACCAAGCCGCGGCCCTTGAACTCCAGGCGCGCCAGCGCATAAGCGATGAGACTATTGATCAGCAACCCAAATATCACGGTTAAGCCCACTATTAAAACCGAGTTGGAGATCAACTGCACGAAATTCAACTGAGTGAAGACATCTCGATAATTCTGGAGGCCGAGTTCGCCACGGGGAATAAATGCGTAGAGCGAGCTCATATCTCTGATTACCTGCATCTCATCATTTTTAAGCGACGCGATGACCATGAAAATCAGCGGGAAGAGAAAGAAAAGGCTCAACAACGTCATCAGTAGATAGGTCAAGCCTTGCCGCAACGATTTCTTAAACCGATAGTCAAAACCAGGGGTAGAATTTTTAGCCAACATCTTACTTCACCTCCCGCTCTTCCTGCAAGAAAACCCGCTGCAACAACGATATCCCCAAAACCAGCGCAAAGAAAATGATGCTAATCGCAGAAGCATAACCCACTTTGAGATTACCCCAACCTTGATGCACCAAATAGACGATGGTCGTCATAGAGGCGTTCTGGGGGCCGCCTTTGGTCATCACCTCCACCTGAGTAAAGAGTTTGAAGGCCAGAATGGTTGTGGAAAGCACCACAAAGATGGTGGTGTTACGCAATTGCGGCAGAGTTACATAGCGAAACTGTTGGATTTTGCTCGCCCCATCCACCTCGGCGGCCTCGTACAGTTCACTGGGGATATCCTGTAAGCCGGCCAGATAAATCACCATCTGGAATCCCGCCCCTTGCCAGATGGAAAGCAACATAATGGCCGGGAAGACCAACTTAGTGTTCTGTAACCAGCTGTAAGGCCCCAAATGCCCCAGCGAGAGAGCCTGGATAAAAGCGTTAATCAAACCCGCGCCGGGATTATAGAGGAACGTCCAGATGATCGCCACCACCACCATCGTCGTAACTACCGGACTAAAGTAGATAGTACGGAAGAGATTGGAGCCTTTGAGTTTCTGATTCACCAGAATCGCCAAGAAAAGCGCCAATGAAGTTTGTAGCGGCACCACTACCAAGACAAAGTAGAAGTTGTTGAGTAATCCACGCAAGAAAGCCTCATCAGAGAGCAAACGGACGTAGTTGCGCAGACCGATAAACCGCGTGGGTAAATTCAGGTTAGGGACCAAGCGTTGATCGGTAAACGAAAGCCCTACGGCCATCAGGAAAGGCACCGCCAAGAAACAGGCCAGTAATAATAGTGCTGGGGCGGAAAAGAGCCAAGCCAGACGAGATTCTTCCCTAGATTGTGAGGAGCGCAGTGTTCCTGAACCAGTATTTGTAGCCATATTTTCCCCCTATTTCTCGGTGAGGAGCGCGTGGTTTACGCTCCTCACCATGGAACTTAAACAGGTTTGCCACCACGCTTACTTCTAAGGCGCGGGGTACCCTTGGTTATCCTCAATATCCAGATCAATCTTCTCCACCGCCTTATCCAGCTCTGCCTGCACATCCGCGCCGGCCACGATGTTGTTCACGGCCTCGGCGTAAGCGGAGGTGATGACGGGATAAGCGGGGGTCACGGGGCGTTCTAAAGCCACGCCACCTTCCAACTGCTGCACAAAGACATTGAGCGCCCCACCCTCTGCGAAAAGTTTAGTCTGTGCGATAGCGCTCTTGCGCGCTGGGACGGCACCGTTAGCGTTAGTCATGTGAACGATCTCCGCTGGGGAGACTAGGAAGTGTAAGAATTTCCAAGCTGCTTCGGAATTCTCACAATTACTGGTAATGCCCCAGTTCCAGGAACCCATGCCAGTGACGGCGTGGTCGCCCAATTTCGGCATCGGGATCAAGACCAGATCGTCGCCCAAGTTCTCGCTATGGGGACCCCACATCCAGTGCCCCACCCAAGAAAGCGCGGTGGTCTGTTTACCGTAGAAATCATCATCGCCCGCCGGTTCGGCAAGCGCGTAACCATCTGCAAAGAGACTCTGGAAAAACTCCATGCCCGCTACCGCTTCCGGTCCATTGAGCACCCCTTCCGCGCTCTGGTAATCGCTGCGGTCGATCAGGTCGCCGCCAAAGGATTGCATCAGCGGAGAGTACCCGTAAGTGAACCATTCGCCAGCGCCGTAATTCATCTTGAAGTCAATCGCGTAATCCACTTCATCCAAAGCCTGCAACTTCTCCAAAGCCTCGACAAATTCGGCCTTCGTCCAAGCATCATCAATGCCCGTGGGAATGCGCACACCGGCCGCATCCAAGTATTTCTTATTGCCCCAGATCGCCAACCCAGAATCAAAGGTGCCTAGACTGTAGAGATTCCCCGCGTAAGTGCCCTGGTTAATAATCGAAGGCAGGAAGTCATTCTTCAAGTCCGCCGAGACAAACTCATCAATGGGCCGCAGATAGCCGGACCAGGCGTAGTTGTAGAGGAAGGGCCCATCAAAGTCCAACAGACAGGGTAGATCGCCAGCCAAAGCCGCCGAGTTCACCTGATCGTTGTAAGAACCTTCTGGCAACAGTACCGCCTCAATCCGTACATCGTCCTGCATCGCATTAAAATCTTTTACCTGCGCGTCCAGCACCTCGCGCTCCTCACCCTTGCCCGAATGGAACCAAACCTCCACACTGATCGGTTCCTTCGCTTCCTCAGTCGCTTCCTCGGTGACCTCTTCCGTCACCTCCACCTCGGGAGCCGGCGTAGGCTTAGCGCAAGCGCTAAGTACTACTGACAACACAACTGCAAACGTCAACACCAACCACAGCCAATTCCTCTTATTCATCTCCTCTTCTCCTTGCTCTTAATTATGGGTAAACGTTAAGTAAAATCAGAAACGCTATTTATCACCACCCTAATTCTTACAGCTATTCTTCACCCCCTTTACAATACAATTATTATGGAACCAGTTCCAGTAATCGAGAAAAAAATCAGCCGCCAGGTTTGGCCGTTGACTCTCGAACCACCAGCTCTAAAGAGAGCTCCTCGTGAACAATCGCCATTTGCGGGTCTTTCAACGCTTTAAGCAAAATCTCCACGCTTCGCTGCCCCGCCTCAAAGAGCATTTGGCGGACTGTGGTCAGCCGCATAATATCAGCCAGTTCGATATCATCATAACCCACCACCGAGAGATCCTCCGGTACCCGCAAGTTCAAACTCCGCGCCGCTTCCAAAACCCCCACCGCCTGCGTATCGCTGGCCGCGAAAATCGCCGTAGGACGCTCCTCCACAGCGAGCATCTCCTTCGCCAGCGTACGCGCCTGCCGCCGCCCATGTTGCCCGGCCGCGTAGTAAGCCGCTCGCTGTGGGATACCCGCTGCCTCCAGCGCCTCACAATATCCCTGATACCGCTCGCGACTAGATTTAAAATTAAAGGGGTTATCAACTAGATCTCCGACAAAACCGACCCGCGTATGCCCCAAATCCAACAAATGTTGAGTCGCCAAGCGTCCACCCGCCACATCATCCACGGAGAGTTGATGTACCTCCCCCTCCATGCGAGGATGGCTGGAGTCAATCAAAACCAACGGAATGTCAACCTGTCGCAACAGATATTCCGCCTCCTCATCAAAGAGCGGGAGCGAGAGCACTAACATGCCATCCGCCACTTCATGGGGGAGCAGATTCTCAAAAAAGTTGCGGCGCAGTTCCGGGGTGTCAATGTTATGAATCAAGAGATCATAATGCGTGCGCGCGAGCGCGCTAGCCACTCCATTGAGGCGCTCACTGAAAGCCGGGCGAGTAAAGAAGGGTAACACCGCCGCCACCGTCAAAGTCTTGCCTAATGAGAGCCGCCGCGCCAATTGATTGGGGACATAATTCAGCTCTTTGATGACCCGTAAGACGCGCTGCCGGGTAACGTCGCTCACCAACGGGCTTTCGTTTAGGACACGGGAGACGGTTCCTAAACCCACACCTGCTTCTTTTGCCACATCGCGCATGGTAGTCATAAAGACCCTTTGTCTTGGTGGAACCGGTTCCATCACATTATAGCATAAGTAAAAGCTCCTTGTCAAGGGGGAATTAGGGGAAATCTCACTTATTTGTAAATGTGTTTACAGAAAAACCAAAATTCTCACCACGGAGACGGAGAGAACACGGAGGGAAAATAGAAAACTCGGAGACCTCCGCAGCTCTGTGCTGAAGATCATACATATCCCTAAACGCCTACCAAGTTTCTTTTTAGCGTCCGGGCGTCTTAGCGACAAACCAGCCCCGTCTCAAGGGCTGCGTTTTGCCCTTCTCCTAATACGCGGTATCATAATCACTAACTAACCACCCAATTAAAGAGTGAGGCTATGCCAGATGACCCCCACAGAATTGCGCCAACAACTGATCAAATTGGAGCCGTTAAATCTGGGGGAATTTCCCACCCCACTAGCCCCTCTCCCCCAACTCTCTGCCGCGCTAGGCGGCCCGGAGATCTGGATTAAGCGCGACGATCTCTCTGGCCTGGGAATGGGCGGCAACAAAATCCGCAAACTACGCTACTTGATGGCCGAGGCGTTGCGTCAAAAAGTCGACGTGGTGCTGACTACCGGGGCGCAACAATCCAACCATGCCCGGCAGACGGCCGCAGCCGCAGCCAGCGTCGGACTACCAGCCGTGCTGGTGTTACGCGGCCACGCTCCGCAGACCACCCCGCGTGGCAATTACCTCCTTGACCATTTCTTCGGCGCGGAAATACGCTGGGCCGGGGAACAACCACTCATGCCCGCCCTGCAAGCAACAGCCGCGCGTCTCCGTCAAGCCGGGGCGCGGCCCTACGTGGTCCCCTACGGCGGCAGCAATGCGCTGGGAGCCTGTGGCTTCGTGGCTGGATTGGTTGAGTTGGCGCAACAGGCCGCGTCACGGGGGCTAGACTTTGACGCGCTCATCGTCGCCTCCAGCAGCGGCGGCACGCAGACCGGTCTCACCGTGGGAGCGCAACTGCTCTCCCTGCCCACGCGCGTTATCGGCATTAGCATTGATAAACCGGCAGATTCCTTCCGCCGGCAGCTGGCAGCCCTGGCCACCGAGACCACCACCCTGCTACAGGCCACCGCTTCCTTCACGCCCCACGACTTCAACGTAGTGGATAGCTATTTAGGCGACGGCTACGGCGTAGTCGGAGAGCTGGAACGCCAAGCCATCCACCTCTTAGCCCGCACCGAGGGACTTCTGGCCGACCCCGTCTACACCGGACGCGCGCTGGGCGGGATGGTAGATCTACTGAAACAAGGTGCGTTCAACGACGACGCGCGCATCCTCTTCTGGCACACCGGTGGCTCCCCGAGTCTCTTCGCCTATGCGGAGGAACTTCTCACATGAAAAGTGGATATTGGCTGGTCATCGGACTCGTAGCGGGTCTAGGCTTGGGGCTGCTCGTCGGCTGGGTGCTCGTACCCGTCCAATACTACGACACTGACCCGTCCGCGCTCCATCCCGCCTACCGCGACGAGTACCTGCACCTGGTAGCACGCACCTACGCCGTTGATCATCAGCTAAACGCAGCTCAAACGCGCCTGCGCCGCCTGGAAGCCACCACGCCCAGCGCGCCTCTCTGCGAGCTAACCGCACGGCTAATCGCCACGGACGCTCCCACCACCACCATCACCCCGCTAGCCTGGCTCGCTCACGACCTCAACGCCGCCACTCCACCCATGGCCCCCTACCTCACGGGGCGCCAACCATGAAACTCAGGCCTCCGGGATTGCTTCTCATTGGCCTACTACTGGGTCTAACCGCCGGCCTCTTCTACACCTGGGAGGTGAACCCGGTGCAATACTATGATACCTCTCCGCCCCTGCTACGCCGCCCCTACCGGGCAGATTGGATTCAGCTGGTGGCCTTTGCGCAGAGCTACGAAGCGAATTTGGAACACGCAAAAATTCTCCTCTGCGATTTACCCCCCGAAGAAATCCAAACCCAGTTGGCCGTGGCCCTGGACAAAGCCATCAACGACGGCCGAACCTTACTCGTCTTACAACGTCTGGCCGGGCTGGCCAAGGAATATGGGGTAGATAACCTGGTCGTGCAAATCTACACCGGCAACCAAACCGCCGAGCTCTTCGCCACACCACGCACCGCAACCACCTTGACCGTCACTCCCACACCACGCCCGCCCACCCTCACGCCCGCCCCCACCGCCACACTGGATCCCCAACAATTCTCCATTGTCCCGACGCCTACGCCACCCCCATCGCCCTACACCATCACTGCCACCACCCGCTCCTGCCTACCCACGCCCCGCATCGCCATTTCCCTCACCCACCGCCTCACCATCACCACGCACGGCAAAGAGGAACTCGTCACGCGCGGGCTACCCGGCGTTGACCTCTGGCTGCTCTGGACAGAAGGTGCTGATCATGCTGTAACCGGTCTCCGGCCCGCACAAGGGCTAGGGTACGCTGATTTCCAAGTCGCTCCGGAGCAAACCTACAACCTCTACCTCAATCAGCCCACTGGCGTCCCGCTCGCCACCTTACCCATCCAACCTTGCCAGACCGAAGAAAATGCCTGGACTGCATGGCTACTAGAAGTAGCTTACGCGCCAACAGAGCACTAACTTTCTGCCTCGCTCACCCAATTGCCCCTTCACAAAGATAACCTATAATAGAATCAACCTCAAATAAAGGAGAGAGATATGCGCAAAATACTTGCTTTTCTAGATGGATTACTAACTGGGGCAGTTGTCGGCGGGGTACTAGCTTTACTCTTCACCCCCGCATCTGGTTTGGAACTAAAGCAACAGCTCAAGGACTACAAGGAGCATTTGGTTGAGGAGGGCAAAAACGCTGCCACGGCACGTCGGCAGGAAATGGAAAAGGAATTGCTGGCGCTGAAAAAGGGAAAACAGTAACTAACTATCCTCAAAATCGAGATTGACCAGCAAAAAACAAGTGCGCTTGGTAAAGATTTTTTACCGAGCGCACGGCTCTTTACTGACTACCTCCCAGCAGAACTAACTCATCACGATCCGCGCGCGCGCCGCAGCCACAAACGCCGCAAAGAGCGGATACATAGCCTCATCGGTCTTGACCATCGCTTCAGGGTGCCACTGCACACTGAGGCAAAAAGGATAATCCTCCAATTCCAACGCCTCAATTACCCCATCGGGAGCCGTAGCCACCACGCGCAACCCCGCCCCCAGCACGTGAACGGCTTGATGATGCGCGCTATTCACGTCAAAATTCAGTTTCCCCAAAATCTGGGACAGCTTGCTCTCCGGTTCCACCGCGACCGGATGCACTAACTGCTCCATCGGCCTGGCGGGGAGATAAGCATGATCCCAGAGCGAGGATGTCTGGGTAGCGATATCTTGATACAGCGAACCGCCCTGGGCCACATTCAAGACCTGTTGTCCCCGGCAAATACCTAGCACCGGCAACCCCGCGGCCAACATCACGCGCAACCCCGCCAGCTCCACTTGATCACGCAGCTTGTCCACTCCGCCCAGAAAATCGCCGGAGGATTGCTCATAGTAGGTCGGGTCAATATCACCGCCGCCAGAAAAGAGCACGCCATCCAAACGCTTGGATAACAATACCCATGCGGCTTCGTCCAACACCGGGGGGATAATCAAAGGCGTGCCACCCACTTTCTGGATAGCACGCACATAAGTCTGCCCCACGGAGTGCATAGGGCTATTAACCAACCGGGCGGAAGTATCCTTCCGCCCAGTGATTCCAATCAAAGGATTCATTTTAGGTCAAGTACGAGAAAACAATGCAACTAGCGCAATTCCTTCAAGCGAGCAGCTTTACCACGACGATTGCGCAAATAGTAAAGATTCGCCCGGCGAACCTTTGCCCGGCGCAACACCTCTACCTTCTCAACTCGTGGCGAATGCAGCAAGAATGTGCGTTCTACCCCTACACCATGAGAAGCAATGCGGCGCACTGTGAAGTTCCTATTCATCCCGCCTCTGCGCAACCGAATTATCGTACCCTGGAAGACCTGAATCCGCTCACGTTCCCCTTCCACGATCCGAAGGTGAACTTTAACGGTGTCACCTGTCCGAATGTCAGGAATCTCGGCCGCAGGTTTTAGCATTTGACGTTCTAAAGATTCAACCAGGTTCATTTGATCTCACCCTCCACAAATTTACCGTCAGAATTAACGGCAATAAAAGATTATAGCATACTCCCTAAGAAAAGCAACGCCACGCAAGCAAAAATAAATCACTTAATACGCACCCGCCAACCGGCTTGAAGGTAATCTGGATCACGGGGCAAACCGCGACTATCCCACAAATGTCCGTTCCACATCCAAAACTGCTCCCGCTGCATCGCATGGTGGGCAATCAAGCCCCAGACGGTATCATTGGCCGTCACCATCACATACTCCGGTTGGGGCACGGCATGACCAACCTCCGGTCGCTCAATCTGCGCCTCTGCTTCTGGCTGACAAGCAACCGTCACCGCTTGCAAAATAGGCCAGAGAGCCTTCTCCGTCACCGCAGCATGGTAAACACTGAAAAAATCCACGCCATGTTGCATGATACCCTCGCCCCACGGAATTACCTGCTCAGGAAGAAATGGCTCCGCTGTCAACGCATTGGGTAAGGGCGCCAACACCGGATATATCTTCGGGGTAGCTTCCCACCACAAACTAAACTCACTCAAGGATTGATACACATCACGATTTAACAGCTGTTCAGCAGAAAGGCCTGGCTGTGGAAGACAAAGTGGCATCCACCCCCCCTGACAATACCGTGCTAATACCTTCACCGCCTGCGCGTCGGGCAGATAGGCTAGCGGTGGAGCAGCCAATATAATCTTCTCCAGAGGAAGGGAAACAGCCGCCAAGGCTGCCGCTAACGGCGCCAACTGCGAGCCGGTCACCAAAGCTCGGCCCAAAGAGAGCACCACTCGCTCGTAATTCAATGCCAATGCCCGTTGAATAGCTAACAGAGCCGCCTGGGGTCTGTAATCCGTAATCTGAATCCACGCTAAAGGATGCAACCCTAAAGAGTACACTCGCCCCACCAACCCCCGAGCAGTCTCGGGAAAATAGTAGGGACCATGCCCCACCTTAACCAATAAATGCCCGGCTTCTATCTGCGTCGCCATTTCAACCGCCCGCTGGAAGTCATACGAATGGGCCAGCCAGACCCCTTTGCCACAAAGATTCATCATCAACCTCCTCCACACACAGCTTAAAACTGAGGCTACTGAAAACAAATAACTTTACCACGGAGTCACCAAGAACACGGAGATTTTATACTTCACCTTCAGAAAACCGACAAAAAGTTAATTCTCTGAAGGTTAAGTTGAACATCTTTGCGCCTTTGTGATAAAATTTTTGGGTTTTTCAGTAGACCCAATGCTAACCCAAAGCTCGAACTTTTTCAGGGGACTCAGGAGGACGTCCCCAGGCACCAAAAGCGGGACACGAGATAACCCCCCCGTGTCCCGCGCATGAGTCACCGCCAATGATTGCCTAACTACACCTTCCGCAGACGTCGCGCAAAGATAATCAACCCCAACAACAGCGCCGCCACGACAATCAATAAGAATTCCCCCAAGCCAGTTTCTGGCGTAGCTTCAGTGCCACTGCCGGTATCCGAAGAGCTACCCAGGGCCTCTTTCGGCGTAGGCGTAGGCCGTGGCGTGCGTGTAGGAGTGGGCGTGCGCCTTGGCTCCGGAGTTGCCGTAGGTTCCGCGGTCTCCTCTTCTTCTCCCTCGCCTTCTCCTTCCGGGTCTCCTGACTCCTCCGTGGGAACAAGCGTAGGCGTATTGGTCGCTTTGATCACCGGTGTAGGGGTAAGAGTAACGGTCGGCTCTGGCGCATCCGTAGGTTCTTCCGTTGTTTCCTCCGCACGGACATCTTCCTCGCCGGGCCCCTCCCCTTCCGCGGCCGCGGCCTCGGCATTCCCATTTTGCTTCACAACCTCAGTGTTGGTGGCTTGAATGCTAGCATTCTGAGCCGCTTGTTGTGCCTGCATCCTGGGGTTGAGCACCAACGCCCAGAGAATAAAAACTCCGATCGCCAAAAAGAGTAACCCGCCTAAAGCAGCCACCGCAATCAGAAATGTCTTATTCTGCGCTTCTCCGGCTTCTTCCTCGAACGTATCCCCTTCCTCTGGCTCGGCGAAAATATCTTCCCCAAAGGCATCACGTAGATCATCAGACATAATCTCGACTCCTTTCGCTAAATGCAGAGAGGCTTTTGTTAATTCCCATTATTAAAAACTATACCATAAAATAATTATTTTCACAGAACTCGGTTAGAGTATTCGCTCAAGGTTGGAAAAAGGCACAAAATCAACCTCGCCATCAAAATCAACGTACGCCCCGGCGAGCCGTGCCCCGGTCTCTAACTCCATCTTATCCAGCGGCAGTTCTGAAATTACCCCAGTCTTGCCTTGCAACGGGGCGCGCAGAGCTCGCACCTGACTACCAATCGCCAGAGGAGCGGCTGAATCTACCCCTCGCGCACTCTCTGCCGGCATCGGCACCGCAACGTATGGACGTTCTGTCTTCCAATGGGTACCCAAACGCGCACTAAGTACTGCCTCACGCCCTGCTAAGTCACGTAAGAGAGTAAATGCCGCCGCCGAAAGAGGAATTTCTCCTATCCCTTCTGTGATCAGGATAGGGAAATCAACTGCTGCGAGCTCTGGCAGTAACTCCGCGGAAACCCCACCTACTATTAAGCCCCCCACTTGCATATCCGCAGCTTGTGCTAGCACCGCTGCATCTAAGCCCGTGCCCCCCACGATAATCGCGCCTTGCATAGAAGCATCCAAGCGGCGTGCACGCAGCGGCTGATGGGGAGCACGCACCGCCAATTGCAAAACCCCATACCCTTCCTTGTTATTTCCCCAAACTCCTTGAACGAAAGCTCCGTAAGTCTGCACGGTAACGCCTTTTTCCGCCCAGATGCGCACCACTCGCCCCGGCAACAAAGCATTGAGTTGCACCTCCACCAGGGGAGCTTCTAGTAACAATCGACCATGTCCATAACCCGTGATCGTACCATCAAAGGGCGCACGACTAACCCGCCCGCCTAACATACCGCGAGTTGCCAAGATCGTTCCCGCCGACACTTGTGCTCCAACCTTAACTTTGAGAGCTGACTTAACTTTCTGGGGTGACAGATGGAGCTCACGAGCTATATTGACAATGCCAAATTGCGGTTGCTCAGTCGTCTTGGCCACGAGTTGAAAGGATTCCACCATTTCCCCTTCCGCCACTAACACCTCGCCGGCTCGCGGCAAACGCCGCTCCACTTCAATCAAAGTAAGCGGATTGATCACACTATATGGTAGGAACATCTACTACCCTCCTACATCCCAAATCCAACGGCGTAAAATCTTACGTCGTTTTTCAGCATCCACCGGCAAACGCAAGGGCCGCCCGCGAGCATCCACCACCAACCCCAGCAACCCACCCTGCACCTGAATTGTCCCGCCCTTGCCTCGGCGCCCTAATCCCACGTCGAAACGGCGGTGGGGCTTAAGTTCAACGGTAGCCAGCTGCCCTGGTAACAACGGCCAGACTTCCAGTTCTCCATAATGAGCCTCAACATCCAGCTCACTGCCGTCGTCATACTGGATTTTCATGCTGAGGATTGTATCGCCGGCAGCAGCCCGCCCTACGGGGGAGATTACGGTCCCCAACGAGACTAAGGTCTCTGGTGATAGCGCCGAAGCCGCAGCCAACGGTTTAATCCCGGCCACGGCTCCCAATGCGGGAGCTACGCGGTGTACATCCAAGAGCATGGTAGTAATACCTATCGGCTCCAAGCCATCCAAAACAGCTAATAGTGCCTGCCCGGGACGCGGCAGATGTACAATCCCGCCTCCCGAAATCAAAATTGGGTCCAGATAAGGCATCATGCCCGGATAAAGTAAGGTGTCCGCGTCAATATCCCATGCCGGGCGAGCTATCCGCAGAGCTGACCGCAACATCTCTCGCACCACGGCCTGCTCAATCCAGAGCTCCGAGACTTCTTGAGGCACCGTCGCGGGGTACAATTCGCGATTATGCAAGAAAGCCAACAGTCGCTGCTCGTCCATTTCTTCCGGCAGCCAACGTTGCAGTGGGGCTATTCCATGCTCCTTGACCCAAGCCAGCGGGCCATAGGCAATCCCGCGTCCCCCATGCACCGATGAATAAAGACGTCCATCAAAGCAGGCCATCACAGTAGTGCTGGCAGCGCCCAGATCTATCCCCAATACACCGCGGCCGACATTGGCTTCTCGATGCCAGAGATACTCAACCACCCGTCCAAATGCGGTAGCGGTTGAGAGTGGCGGGAAATTGCTCCATCCAAAGAGTGTTTCTATCCCCGAGACTTTCTGTAAACGCTTCTCCAAAAAGATCTGCTCCGCCAAATCGTGTGCCGGGCCGAGATGTTCTGTTCCCACAGCAGGACGCACGTTATCAACCACTTCCACTTCGGTCAAACTACCCAGTAACTTGGTGATACGCGAGCGCAATTTTACATTGCCGGCATAGATCAACAAAGGTCGCTCTGCGCTAGGCAATAGGGAGGTGCCTAGGGCAATCGCGTCTGCCAATTCCATTACTGGACGGCTGGCCCCACCATCAACCCCGCCCACTAGAAGCACGGCGTCGGGAGCCAGGTCTCGGACGGCGCGCGCCCACGCCTCTTCCGGCGAACGCAAACTGCCTTCACGCGAAATTACCCCATCGACCACGGTATAAGTGCCCGTGGCCGCCCGTCGAGCACTCTCCAAGCTCATTTCTTTCACTAACCCCGCCAGTACCAAATGTAGCGGCTCTGTCCCGCTCAGAATTACCACAAAAGCATCCACTCCCTCAAGCCCATCGCGCGGGGTGATGAGTCGCCCGCCGGCCAACAAAGTGCGGCTAGTGATCTCTTCTACTTCCTCAATAGCATAGGTCACGCCGACGCTCACGTCCTCCCAGGGCGGGCCGATAGTGGTCGGCACCTCTGCTTGAGCGATAAAGCGATAGCTCGTCTCCACCCGCTCCAACAAGAGCATTTTAGTGGCAACTGTACCGCAATCGGCAATCAAAATGGATTCAAGTATCTGTCCTGAGTGCATAAATCAGCCTCCAAAGAACGTGGAGAGTCTGAACACTGCGTCCACAATCATCCACCAGCGCTCAATAAAGAGCGTCAACGCCGAAGTCAACGCACCTACAAAAGCCACCGCCAACGCGATAGTTACAAAAGCCCGCCCCAGACGACGCGCTAAACGTGCCAGTAGCGAGGAGCGGGGATGTGTACCAAAAGCACGTGGGGAGAAAGTCAACAATGAAAATAGCACTCCTATCAAAATGAAAAAACCTTCAAGGAATGCACTGCCATCCGAAGTGGCGACAAACGAATCCGCCGTAGCCAACAACTGCGGGAGAATAGTCCCCCACACAGCCCCAGAAATGGCCACGGCAGCGCCAATCCCCAGTATAAAACCCATGGGAAGTTCGCCCCATCGAGAGAGCTTGGGGAAGCCTTTGAAAAGCAATAGTATACCCAACACCAATGGAGGGAGCGCGACTACCGGCAGCAGTTCTCCATTGATGCTCTTTATTCCCCAATGATAAAGGAAGTTTAACGTGATTGCCAAAGCATAGCCCGCCCCGCTACCCACTACTAGGGCCAGCACCCAACGATAAAGCGGATTATCGCCCATTAAATAGCTGAAAATTATCAGGGTGACGATCGCACCCACAAATAAACCGATCGCCTCTAGGGTCATGCTTCCCCCCTTCCCTTCCGATCTGCAACTAGATAATAACCCGCTCCTACCACCAATAACCCCGCAGCTAACCATTGAGTGAGCACTAGCGCATTCATTCGCAAGGCCATCTCCTCCGCAGGTAAATCTCGCGCCTGCCAGTAAGCCACAGCCCCCGCTAGACCTACCATGCCGCCCCGCGCTGCCGGCAAATCAAAGTAGGGTTTAGCCAATGGCCCCAACGCGGCACTTGCGCCTATGCCCATTGGCACAGCTGCCGTCAAGAGAGCATTTTGCTCCAACCACCACTGCAAGCGCTCCGGACGGGCACTCAATACTAGGAGTAAATCCGGTGACTGTGAATCAGCCAGAAATTGGGCTACAGCCGTAGAACCACCAGGTAGATAGCCCGTGTTGACCAATTCTCGCGTTTCGTCCTCCATGATTTGCGTTTTTGCCCAATCTAACTCGGCTTGAATCAAAGGCTCACCGGTGGGCAAGGTACTAACTGCCACCACGCGAACTTCCCGTTCCAATAGCTGAGACAACAACGCCTCGGTCAGATGTGTCATCTCTGCCATTTCTGCCGGCCCGTATTCCAGGGCCAGAATCACCGTATCGCCAGGCTCTAAACTCGCCACAGTAGTTTGCAGCTGTTGCACTGCTGGTGGTGGGGTTTGAGCTACCCATTGAGTAAACCCCGCTGGTAAAAAGCCCAAAATCGCAACCAGAACAGTCAAGGATAGCAACACAAAGACGCCCACACGGATCACCGAGCTCCCCCAACCCGACTTAGTTCGCGCTTGAATTACAGTATGTTCTTCGCCATGTGGACGCTCTAATAGTTCTTGCCAGAGTTTTGCATCCTTATCCACTCTGGCTGGTACTGTAGCAGAGGGCTGAACCACAAAATCATCCGGGACATCTACTCCGGGGAACGCGGGCAATACACTCCGCAACCCGGCCAAAAGTCCCTCTTCCTCAGCCTCCATCTCAACCAGCGGCTCTTCTCTAAATGTCAGGGCAGTAGTTTCACGTGCATCACCACTGGGACGTAAATCTTGCACCCAAGCTGGGATTTCCGCGCGATCCAGGTCACCAGCGTCCGAGGTGCTGGCCGCCCATTCTTCAAGCGACTTTGTCCTCTCCGCAACCAAAGGTTCAGTCCCTGGTGGCTTCAGATCATGCAACCAAGACGGTAGATCGGCTTGGGTCAGATTTTCTGTATTCTCAGGCGGGGCGGCGAGGGGAATATCTTTCTGTGGTAGTTCTCTGTTCAGGCCCTCTACCGGAGTCGGCCCCAAAGTTTGTAACCAGACGGGGATCTCTGTTCGTTCAAGCAAGTCTGCTTCTACTTGTAATGGTGCTGCTACTCCTTGGACCTCTTCCGGTTGAACAGCCGGTTCAACATTTTCCGGTTCTGAGGGCTTGAAAATAGCCTCATCTTGCCCTGACGGCTCCTCTTTAACCGCGAAAGGCTCGGCCTTAGATTTATCATCCTTCTCTGCAGCTATACCCGTCAACCACTCTGGCACATCATCGGTTTCTTCCAGCCCGGCGGGGATGTCGGCAGGAGCTTCCACTTCTACAAAAACATCTCCTAGCCCACTGGCTTCCGACTCCTCAACCGGCGGCAGTCCCGCCAACCAGTCGGGGAGTTCTTCGTCCTCTTCCTCGACGTGGGGTTCCGGCGCGACTGGTTCCGGTGCTGCGACTGGTGTTGCACCCCCCAGCCAATCTGGAAGCTCTTCATCATCCGCCATCAAATCTGGGGCCATAGGATCCTGCGACTCTGCCGGTTCCGCATCAGGTTGCAGTCCCGCCAACCAGTCGGGGAGTTCTTCGTCCTCTTCCTCGACGTGGGGTTCCGGCGCGACTGGTTCCGGTGCTGCGACTGGTGTCGCATCCCCCAGCCAATCTGTCAAATCATCTGGAGCAACACTCGCCGGCTCTTCAGCAACAGTGTTATCAATGCCACTCCCTGGCAGACCTTCGTCAGCCGGGGCGGCTTGCTCATTACTATCTAGCAAATCCCGTAACCAATCTGGGGTTCTCTGCTTATCTAAATGTCCGGTATCACTGACCCCTTGAGTACGAGTGGGGAGAGAAATTCTCTGCCTATAGGAAGCGCGCGAGGAGACCGGCGATTCGGATTCCGGCGCATCTTCAGGGGGCACCATCCCCGTCGCCGGCACCAGACGAGCGTGGCAGTGTTCACAAAAAACAGCACCTACTTGATTCATGGTGCCACAAAGTGGGCAGCGAATTCGAGTACGCTGTAACGGTTCACCACACCCGTTACAAAATCGACTTCCATCTTTGTTGATTTCTCCACATTTTGGACAGCGAATCATGCTTCCCTCAATCTATACCTATTGGTTCCCGGAGAGTTCACCTGGGACTATACAATCAAGTCAAATTTCATCCACAGATTAGACTATTTTTTCTCTTTTTATCCGCACAATGGCAACGCACTACAAACTTCTAAAGAATCAGCTCATTCTTCAACATACGGCCGCGTAATAAACAACGTTCGCAACCCAGAGAGCAACGTACCGAGCGCAACTCCGATGATCAACCCACGCATCCCGGCCAGAGCCAATACACGCTCAACCCAGTTCGCCAGATCTGCCAATAATCCAACTGCCGGCACTGTTTTAAGTAGCAACAGGAGCGCGACAGTCAAAAAAAGCAAACTGCCGAGGCTACGACGAACACGAAATATCTGTAAGCCACTCAAGAGCAATGTAACCGCCGTGAGTGCCAGTAGTGCGGATTCTCCAGGAACTAAAAAGTTGCTGACGAGGTATTGGCTCCAAATTCCCCGACCATCTTGCCAGAGCAGCTCCCCCATCACTAAAATTACTGTACCTAGTGCGGAAAGGACAATCAAAAAGCTAGGAAATCTTCCCCGTCCCTTGCGTTTGAGGCGTGCTAAATTGGCACGCAGTAAATTCAAAAAAGCCAGGAGGAATGCAAAAGCTCCCACAATCATTGCCCATTGAAGTAAGATAGCCCGTAACTCACGCAAAGGAGTTATCGGCCACACTGCTCCGACCAAGACAGTTACACCAACCAAAATCGCAATCGCGGTTACTAAAATCCGTCTTAGCATCGCCTACCCCACCCCAAAGCCTAAGGCTGATAACATCGCCAGCACAATTAAACCGGCAATCACCGCCCAGCGGAGAATGTCCTCGCCCCACAACGCAACCTCGTATGCCCGCCGCTGCGTCACTAGCGCCCCGCCAGCAAATAAATCTTCACCCATTACCAATTCTGTAGCTCCTAAAGCTGGGAAAAGGGCACCCAATGCTTGCCAGGAAGTCGCAGCGCCGACGGAGAGCACCCCACTACGTGCGGAGGCGTTACTTAGCAAACTCACTTCTTGGGCAAACGCGCCAAACATGATATTAGAGCCAACGCCTTTTTCGTAGAGGTAAGTGGCAGCCTGCGCAGCGTAGGCCACCGGGGAAGCTCCCACAAACTGTACCAGCGTGGGGCGATAACGTCCTACGTTTCCCAAGCGGGAGTAGGCCCGTCGCATCCAATCATCGGCCAAGAGGTAGAGCGTTGGATCACCGGTGGTTACAATGGGAGGAGTGTCGTACGCAGCGGAAAGATCGGCTAACGTGGTCAAACTCTCTAGGGCAGCCACGGAAGTCATAGCCGCTTCTCCATACAAGGAGCCACTACCCAGGGTGATATGCACGAGAGATCCCTCTTCTGCGGCCCGTCCCACCTCACCAGCCAAATTTTTAAAAACCGGAATTGCACGCCGGGGAGAGCTCTCTTTGCGGCGATAAAGGGCAGAGACAAACATGCTCACCACAGCCAGAAGAATTACTCCCACGCCCCACAGCATAAGTTGACTATCCACCCTCATAGTTAAGGCTCTCCTTCTGACCCTGTTCGTAGAAACAGGTGGCCAGATATCTCTGCTTGTTAGTACTTTTACCTAAAGAACGCAGACCTCGTCCAAATTCTGATAACCTGATAGTGAGAAAGTGCTACCATATATCAAGTTGAGTATAGCACGATTTATTATGGGGGCAAAAGAGCCAGGCGGCATTTTAGGGCGTTCACTTTCTCCTACTGGGCAAAGAAGACCTGATAGTCAGGGCCACTCAACGGCGGGCACGCAACCGGCTGCAATCCGCACTTACCCTGAAGCGCCGTGCTGGCTGCCGCCCGCGAGAGTGCTGCGATTTCATTTAGATCCATAGCCGCGAGTTCCTCGGCGGTAAAATAGTGAGCCGCATCTACTTCTTCACCATCTGGAACGACCTCGCCAGTTAGGGGACGCATGAGAAAGAAGAAAAATACCGCACCGCCCTCTGACACATGGCAGGTCCGCACCCCGATAAGCGCGAGCACCTCCGCGCGCACGCCAGTCTCTTCCCAGACCTCGCGCGCAGCGGTTTCATCCAACCGCTCATCTTGGCGGGCGAACCCGCCAGGCGTCACCCAACGCCCGTTGGCCTTGCCGTAGGTGGGCCGAACAAGTAAAACCCGTCCCTCATGCACCACCACTCCTGCAGCCCCCACATCCCAAACTTTCCCCTCCTGATCCGGCACGTAGCGCGTCATAGTATCTTCCCCGGGTCGCTGACGGGTAAGATCAGGATAAAGGGTATGCTGAATAATGCAATCACGGCTGAGAGCATAAATGCGTACCGCAATCCCAGCCAGTCGCTCAAGGCGCCCACAATGAGCACGACCCCCGCACGAATCGCGAAATTCAAAGCCATGTAAATACCATTCGCCAGCGCGCGCCGCTCGGGGTAACTTTCCTGCACCAGAGCCATCAATACCGGGGAAGCCGCGAGTGCCATAAAACCCAATCCCAACAACAAGGGGAAGAGCAACCACCCTTGTAATTGCACAAATAGAAATAACAGCAGAGAAGTTATCACTAAAGAGAGCCAGAGTAAGCGTTTGCGGCCCAGATAATCACTCAAGGTGCCTCCGAATAGCGCACCGATCACCCCGGCGGTCTCCAAAATAGAGAGCGCCGCTCCGGCGAACCAGAGACTGGCGCCACTGGACTTCAGGTAAATAGGTAGATAGGTAGTCAATGCCGTTTGCAGAAAGGAACGGGTAATCAGCAAACCGGCCAGTGGAATGAGAAACGGCCGCATTTCAATTAGCGTCTGCCGCCAGGAAGCTAGCTGCGGCTTGCTCTCGTGCGCCAAGCTCGCCGGCAACGAGCGGAAACGCCAGTAGAAATATACGGAGGCCAACACCCCCATTGTCATCAACCACGGGGTGCTCTCCAAGCCCTGCCAAGCGACGAAACTGACAATAATGAGCGGGCCTAACGTACGCCCCAGCTCTCCTCCCACCATCCAAAAACTCATCCCTCGGCCCAAATCGTGGCCTGAGAGTTGTCCGGCCAGCGCGGGCACTACCGCGTGTAGGGCGGCGGAACTGCTCCCCGCAATCACCAGCAACAACGCCAAGAGCGCGTAGCTCGGCGCGACCCCCAACAGGCTCATCGTTACCGCCGTGACGGCAGGAGCCAGCACCACAAAATAGCGCAGGTCGCGCCGGTCGCCCCAATAGCCTATCAGAGGCTGAATTAGGGAGGGCAATTGGTAGAAAGCGGCCAATGAACCAGCCTGAGTATTCGTAAGCGCCAATTTTTCGATAAAGGCCGGAAGTAAAGGGGTCAGGAAGGCGCTGTAAGTGTCATGCGCCCAATGCACCGCTGCGACCGTCGCCACCCACCCACCCTGAAAGGACGCTGATTTCTCTACTTCTGTTTGCATTTTCCCCCTCACATGATGCTGATAGAATGTGTATAGAAAGGCTATCATACCACGACAGGCGAAAGAACGAGGAGTCCAAAACCCATGCAAGTTTATTTAGCCATCAAATATCACGCCGATCACAGTAACCGCACCACGATTGAGCAAATTTCCGCGCAACTGGCAGCTGTCGGACTCACCAGCGTATGTGTCGTCCGGGATGTCGAGCGTTGGGGGGAAATGCACTTTGCGCCAGAGGAATTGATGCAGCTCAGTTTCACCGCGATTGAGCAGAGTGATTTGGTCATCATCGAGTTAACGGAGAAGGGAGTCGGGCTAGGAATAGAAGCCGGGTATGCGCACGCACGCGGCATCCCCATTATCACTATCGCCCAAATCGGCGCGGACATCTCAGATACGTTGCGTGGCATCTCCACGGAGGTCTTTGGCTACGCCAACTACGCCGAGCTGCAACCTATCTTCAAGAGAGCGCGTGAGCAACCTTTGACTTGCGACCTTTGACTTGCGACTCATCTACCCACTACTGGCACGTCTGATAATCCTGTCCCAGAATAAGCCTTAGCTTCACACTCTGCGCATGATCCTCCTGCACAACCACCCTCTCTGGCGGCACGTCGAAGAGGGACTGCAAGTAGCTCAAGCCACTCCCCTTGGTAGTGGAGCCGAAAAAGATAATCTGCGTCTGCGGGTAAAGATTGCCATCCGAGTTTCCCAGGATGGGCGCATAACCCGCGTGACGCAGCCGGTCAGCCGCCAATTGATCCCAGGTCGCCCGTCCCGCACCGTTCCACACCTCAACGGGAATGGCGGCCTGCGTAGCCCGGCTGGAAGCCGGGGGAGCGAGCAATTGTTGCAGCACCGGCTCAATTTCCTCCCACACTGGCAAGAAGACGTAACCACCATAAGGCGTAACATAAGATTTGACCTGCCGGTAGCCGATATTGTAGCGATCCACATTCACCGGGTCCAACTGCGCCGCCGTGATTGCCAATGAGAGGATCGTACCTATGCCCATATCCGTCTCAAAGAGCTGGTGCCACTGCTCGTAGAGTTCCGGGGCAGCAGTCAACATATTGGCGTTTTTAGCCTGCCGCCACATTGCTTCCAGCACCTGCTGCTGGCGCCGCTCGCGGGAGAAAACGCTGGTGGTTTTACGCGAGCGCGAATACCAGAGCGCGTGTTCGCCATCCAGATGATGGATTCCCGGCGACATCACGAGCCAGGGATACTCACCCTCCTCGTTGGGATAAGGCCAATGATCCTCCAACTGGCAATGCACGGGCATATCAATGCCGTCCAACACATTTACCAATCCAATCAAGCCGTCAAAGTTCACCTTTACATAGTAATCAGCCGTAATACCCAAATTATAGAGTAACGTCTGGTTCAACAAGCCCAACCCACCGCCATCGCAATTATGAGTTTCCCCGTACATATCGGCGAAATTAACGCGGGTCATCCAGAAATTGGGGACATAGACGTAGAGATCGCGGGGAATAGAAAGCATCGCCACCGCAGGAATATCAGGATAGACAACCACGTACTGGATCACATCGGTATGCCAATCGTTCCAATCGGGGCGCTGATCGCTGCCCAGCAGCACCACCGTCACCGCACGCTCAGAGATGGGGAACCGGGGCACCGCTGTGGGGATGGGCAGCGTGGACGAAGGATGCGGCGTGACCGTGATGTAAATGGGCACTGCGGTTGGACGGCGCCGTGGCAATGCCGTAGGAACCGGGGAAGGCGTAAGCGTCGCCGTCGGCGTAGGAGGCACCCGCGTGGGCGTAGGCCAGAGTGTCGCAGTCGCGGTCGGCGTCCAGGTGGGAGGTAAGGTGGTCGGAGTTTCAGTCGGGGTCTTGCTCGGCGCGTTAGTCGCCGTAAGGGTCGGGATCTCCCCGGCCACCGCAACCTCTGGATTAAGCGCAACTAACGTTACCTGCGGTTGCTCGTAAGTGGTGTGAAAGACCGAATAAAGCATAGCTATGCCTAACCCCAGCAACGCCAGCAACAAAAGCGAGATAATAGCAAATCGTTGATCGGTCATATATAGTTAGGGACTAGGGACTAGGGACTAGGGACTAGGGATTATACAAGTAGATTCACCTTTACCAACCAACGATTCTCAACACAGTACAGCGTCTTGGCGTCTTCGCGGCCAACTAACTTACTTCAACGTAACCAATCCATTAGACAGGCAGAAAAATAATGATATAGTTTAGAGCAATTTACCTCTTTTGACCTAACCAATCACCAAAAGGAGCAGCTTATGCAATCATTTCTCTGGAATCTTATCCCCTGGGGGTATACCGTACTACTCGCTATCGAGAACTTCCGCACCGCCCTGCTGGATTTGATATTTCCTATCATCACAGATTTCGGTGGCGAAAAGGGCTATCTCATAATTTTAGCCGTGGTCTACTGGTCTGTCAACAAATCCATCGGAGAGGGATTAGCTTACAGCTACCTTTTTACTGCGACGCTCAACAGCTGGCTCAAGGCTCTCTGGCAAATACCTCGCCCAGATTCCACGGCCCTGGAGGAGACGCTGAACCGCGCGGACATCAGTGACCGGCTCCAGCCGCTCCTCCACGAGAGCTCGCCCTCCTTTCCCAGCGGGCACACCCAGGGTGCGTTCGCCGCGTGGGGCTACATGGCCGCCCGTTTCCAGCGCACTTGGTTCTGGATTGCAGCCAGCATCATCGCCACGCTCATCGCTTTCTCCCGTATGTACGTGGGAGTGCATTTTCCGCAAGACATCCTGGCCGGTTTCGCCGTAGCCGTCGGCTATTTACTCCTCTGGCTCTGGCTCGAACCGCGCGTGCAAGCCCAACTCGACAAAATGAGCACCGGCGGACGTTACGCGCTAGCGATATTGACGCCGCTACTGGTGCTCCTGGTCTATCCAGTTGATGGCACCGCTACTCCGTTGGGAGCACTCATCGGCTTGGGCATAGGGTTTGTATTGGAAAGGGAAACGCTCCACTTCAAAGTAGCTGGGACTTGGTGGCAACGAGTATTGCGCTCAGTAGTCGGCATGGTCTTGGTCTTTATCACCTACTTCGGCTTGAGCGCGCTCTTCGGTCTCTTTGACGAACAGATGGGAGCAGTGATGGAACTTATCTGGCGCATCATCCGGTACGGCCTGGTCGGCTTTGTGGGTGGCTGGGGCGCGCCCTGGGCGTTGATGCAACTAGGATTATTAAAGGCAGAATAACTTAAAAGGAGCGAGTAATGAACAACCATCAAGAACCAACAGCAACCGCAGTAAAACCCGAGCTAAAAGTCCCCTGTGAAGTTTACTCCAGAATCGTGGGCTACCTGCGCCCCACACGCAACTGGAACGAGGGCAAGCAAGAGGAATTCAAAGAACGACAAATTTTCCAGCTGGAAATAGGGAGCCCTAAGTAACAGGAGAGCTCCATGCAACTAAAGGGTTGGATCAAAAATTCGCTGATTGATTATCCCGGTCATATCAGCACGATCTTCTTCACGGGCGGATGTAACTTCCGCTGCCCGATGTGTCACAACGCCGCGCTGGTCTTGCAACCGCAGACGGTTCCCACGGTGCCGCTAGACGAGGTGTTCTCTTTTCTGGAGCGGCGCGTCGGACTACTGAACGGGGTGAGCATTACAGGGGGCGAGCCGACGCTCCGACCGGGGTTACGTCCATTCTTGCGGCGCGTGCGCGCGCTCGGCTACGAGATCAAGTTGGATACCAACGGCTACCGTCCCCAGATACTGGCCGCGCTGCTGGAAGAAAAATTGGTGGATTACGTGGCTATGGACGTCAAAGCGCCGCCTGCAAAGTATGCGCAACTCGCCGGCCTGCCAGCAGTGGACTTGACGCGGCTGGAGCAAAGTATCACGCTCTTGCGCACCCAAGCGCCAGATTATGAACTGCGCACTACCGTCGTACCGGGGCTACTGACTGCGGAGGATATCTCCGCAATCGTCCAGTGGATAGCCGGGGCCAAACGCTACGTACTCCAACAATACCGCAATCAGACAACGCTAGACCCCGACTGCGCGGACATCAAGCCTTATCCTCCAGCGGTGTTACAAACGCTAGCTGCTCACGCGCGTGAACAGCTAGCCGAGGTCATCGTGCGCGGGATTTGAATTTCAACCACCGGGCAAGCTATGCTTTGCCCTTTATGGGCCAGAACTCAAAGAGCGACCCCACCGATTCGCCCAATACATTGCGGCGAATAACTTCCCCGAAGATATGCCCTACCGGCAAGATGGTCAGCCGTTCCGGACGGCGTACTGCTGGAATATGCACGGTATCCGTGACCACAATCTCCTCAATTTCGTCCACGTTATTTAACATCTCGACCGCATTTCCCACAAAGAGACCATGCGTACCAAGCACTGTCACCCGCGAGACTCCCTTGTATGCGGCAAGATAACGGATCGTCTCCACAATAGTCCCGCCAGTGGCGATCTCATCATCAACCAGCAATATCCGCTTACCTTGCACATCCCCCACCACACCATCAATGGCCACGCTGCATCCATCAAGCCGCCGTTTCTCAGCCGCGGCCACCGGCAAGCCGAGGATCTGCGCCAACTTCAACGCGCGTTTCGCGTGTCCAATGTCCGGGGAGACGACCACGGTATTACTAAGATCATGTTTCCGCAAATGCTCCACAAAGACGGAGCTCGCCGTCAGATGATCGGCAGGCATACTGAAGAAGCCGTGGACTTGCGGCGAGTGCAACGTCATCGTGATGACGTGCGTCGCGCCGGCCGTGGCCAACAGATCCGCGATGAGCCGCGCGCTGATGGAGATACGGGGCGCGTCCTTCTTATCGGAGCGGGCATAAGAATAGTAGGGAATCACAGCCTGGACGCTGTTGGCTGCCGCCCCACGCGCGATATCCAACATGAGGCATAATTCCAAGATATTATCGCTGCACGGAGGTGAGAAGGGCTGGATGATGAAAACATCTTTAGCTCGCACGCTCTCGCCCAATTGCACATAGAAATTATCGTTGGTGAATTTACGGATAAGAGTTGGATTGAGATCCACACCCAAGTATTGAGCTATGCTCTCAGATAAAGCTCGATTAGCCGACCCACTGAAGAGCAATATCTTCTTCAACTTTTGTATGGTTTCTAAATCCTGCATTTCATACCTCCAGATGCTAATCCAATGAAATCTCAGTGTAACACACGAACGCACAGAGGCAAGAGGTTAGCTATAAGCGGTTAGCCATTAGCGATTTTCCCAACGATTGTGATGTATGCGTGCTTTCTGGTAGCGGTTGGAGGGCGATTTCTCCTCTGCTGGATGGCCAATGGAAATCAAACTAAAGGGAATCACGTTCTCTGGCAACAACAACAGCTCCCGCAGCCCCGCCATCCGTTTCTCACGCGGATAGACGCCCAACCAGACCGCCCCCAACTTCAAGGCATGTGCAGCTAACAATAAATTCTCGGTCGCGGCCGAGCAATCTTGTACCCAAAGACCCGCCTGCCTATCCAACTGCAGATCGCCGCACACCAAGATCGCCAGGGGAGCCTCTTTGAGCATCTGCGAATAAGGATGTACCGCGGGAATAGCGTCCAACAACTCGCGGTCATCAATGACCACAAAGTGCCAAGGTTGGTGATTGCCGGCCGAAGGCGCGCTCATCGCCACCCGCAGCAACTTCTCAACAATTTCGGCGCTCACCGCCTGTGTCGTATATTTGCGGATACTGCTGCGTGAAAGGATTGTCTCTAAAATGTTCATTATTTCCTCCTCTGGATGCCCTCGCCGCAAAGACGCCGAGGGTACTGAGATGTTGACAATTATGTATCGACTGCTTAGCTGCGGTAAAAAGGGCAAGCCCTCTGCAAACATTCACGATTCAGATGACTGAATTCGCACTCTATATCCGGCCTCATCTTCAACTCAATCTCCAGCTCCTGCTTCAAAAATTCCACCGCCGTGATAATGGCTAAAAAAGTATTCCGCTTGCAACAGCGCGGCCCCCCGTGCTCGGCGATACAGCACAGGCTAGCCGCCGTAAGCAAATTGCTGACGCGCCATTCCTGCCGTGAAACCGGCGTCGCCCCGGTCACCAAACTCATAAAAATACCGGTTCCTATCCCCGCACCACAACTGCCCCAATAGCCGCAGAAACCGCCCTTTACTACTTGGGCGCGTTCGCGAGCCAAGCGCAATTTCTCAGCCTTCATTTCAGGTTGCCTCTGCTGGTTATAGAATGCGGTCAGCAAAACTACCGGAACTAAGAAATGATGTTCTGGCCCGTGCATCTTAACGTTAGGATGTTTCATCAACGCCACGGCCAAATTTAGCGGATCGGTTAGCTGGGTTTCCTGGCAAGTTTGCTCGATCAACTCATTGGCAGACATAGCATGGCATTGATCACAAACATAATGCCCCTGCACGCATTTCACGTTGACGTCAAACTTCTGCCCACAGTAGAAACAGCTCTGCTCGTGGTTCTGGGCTGAGTAAACTAACTCTTCTCCGCAGATAAGACATCCGGTTTGATGCTCCATCATGCTCCTTTTGAAAATCGGTGAAGTGGTTAAGGAAGGTCCAGGGTAATGGTTACTGCCAAGGCCTCTTGCCAAACTCAAGATTGAACACAGCTGGGCACAGCTAAAATCAAAAAATCAGCATTTATCTGCGTCCGATAAGTATATCTTGCCCCGCTCTATCTGGGAATAGCTGCGTAGTTACGGATAAAGCACATCAATGACCAGCCGCACGGGGTCGCTCAACTCATAAATCTCATACCGCACCGGTTGCGCGAGGCCAATGGAGAACCCCAGCAGCGCAGCATCCTCTGTGGGATAGGAGCCGAGGCGCATCACTACTGGATCCTCCCCCAACTCGACAGGCAGGGAACTCGCTAGCGGGTAATCATCAGCGTAAACCGCACTAAAGACCACGTCAATGCGCGCCACCCCCCAACCGGGATCGGCGCCCCCGGGGAAGGGCTGGGCCGCATTATCCACCTCTACCACCCGGTATTTGGGCAGACTCTGCCGGCGTTCAGCCAACTCCCAAACCACGCGCAGATGATCGCCATGCGCACCATAGCGGAAATCCACCAAATGCCAGAGCTCCCCCAGCGCGCCGCCGGTACGTGGCGCGTCCAGCAGTCCTGGCGGCGATATCAATGTGGGAGTAGGCAAAGTCACCGTCACCGGCAGCGTCGGTTCGGGCGGCACCTGCATAGCGGACGGCGTCTCCGTCCCCACAATCTCCGCCATAGAAAGCGGCGTGGCAGTCGGCGTCCCCACCTCAGAGGGCGAGTCTGACGGTTTACAGCCACTGAACAACATCAGCGTAAGCAGCCACAAACATCCACTTATACACAACCAGCGCTTAGACATGTGCTCCTCCTAAAATTTAGTCGTTAGTCCATTAGTCGTTAGTCCATTAGTCCATCAGTCGTTAGCTATTGGTTGTTAGCCATTCAACTTCCAACGCTTGACCTCAACCTTCAACCTTCAACTTTTGACTTCCATCTCACCTTTCCGGCTCCGCATCCCACGGAAAGATCTCCGTGCCCTGCGCCGCCGCGCGGATTGCGGGATCAGTGGAGTAATGCCCGCGTTGCTCCGGCGGAATCAATTCCGCAATCCGCCCCATAATCGTATGCCCAATCTCCTCCAACTGCTCGCGTCGCCGCCGTCCGCGTCCCTCAACTTTGAAGGGGCCAAATGGCCGCCCTACGCGAGCCACCACCTTAGCGCGCTTTCCACGCTGCAAGCGGGGGAAAACGTTCACTAGCCCCGCAAAGCCCAGCGGCAAGATACGCGCTCCCGTCTGCGCAGCGATGAAAGCCGTTCCCGGTCGTGCCGGACGCAAGACCGTAGCCCAATTGCCACCTTCCGGAAAAATACCCAGCACTCCCCGCTGCGCCATAATGCTCTGGGCCGCCCGAAAAGCGTACCGCGAGGACGTCCCCCGATGCACCGGATAATAACCCCATAATTTAGGCAAACCGCGCACGATAGGTGGCGCGTTGGGCATCTCAAAGCCCCCAATAAACTCCAACGGCCACGGCGCGGTGCGGGCCATCAGCGCCGGGTCTATAAAGCTAAAATGATTCGCCACCAGCAAAAGTGGCCCTTCAGTCGGGAAATTCTCCACCCCCACAATCTCCAAATCCATGATGAGCGAGAAAATTCCCTGTAACAGCCACCTTAGCAGCTCACGTCCCAACCGGCGACGCGGATAAATAAATTCAGCTTGATATTTAGTGTCCATCGTTCTCTCCTCCACTCCAGCACGGCGGGTAGCTATCCCCACCCCTATAACAGAAAAACCTTAGGGGAAATTGAGACTGTGCCGCATTGGGAACTGTCCCCTGTTTACTGTTTACTGTCTACCGCCTACTGTCTACTTCCTCATCCACCGAGAACAACAATCCCATCCCCACCAGTAGAAAAACCCCAATGGCCAAAATCGCCAGACGCTGCCCTTGCTGCTCGGCCAGTAACGCCGTCCACCCCTGGGCTTCAAACCAGAGCGCGGCACGATAGGCCACCCAGCCATAGACCGCCGGGCCAATAAAGGACGAGGTGCGCCCGGCCACCGCAAAGAAACCGTAGAACTCGGCACTCTGCCCGACAGGACAAAGTTTACCCACCATCGAGCGACTGACCGCTTGCATCCCGGCCATCGCCACGCCGGCTACCGCCCCAATCACAAAGAACATCACTTGCGTTTGGATGAAATAGAGCCAGACCAACGCCCCCAACATCATCATAATCGCGGCTAGCAGCGAGCGTTTAGCCCCCCAACTATCAGCCCAATGTCCAAAGAGGTATGCCCCTAACACATTCGTAGCTTGCACCAAAATCACAAAGATAATCAATCCCTGCTGCTCCAATCCAAAGAGCACTGCGCCGATAATCGCGGCGAAATTCATCACCATCATGATCCCATCATTGTAAACTAGGAAAGCGAGCATGAACCTGACAAATCCCCGGTAGTGACGCGCCTTACGTAACGTAGCGAAAGTCTGCTTAAAGCCCATCGTCAGATAGGATTCCCCGGCCGGCAATTCCTTTGGCGCGGCGCGTTCTTTGAGGCGCGTGAAGAGCGGGATCGTAAAGGCGGCAAAGTAAAGCGCGGTGAAAACCAGCGAAGCCCGCACCACCAGCGGCCCCTTGATCAGCATAATTGCCGGGAGAATCAGGAGCAGACAGACAATCCCGCCCGCCGAACCAATCGCCCAGCCGATACCCGAGACCTTCCCCAGCTCCTCCGGCGCGGCGATCTCTGGCAATAGTGAGTTATAGAAAACCTGTGCGCCCCGGTACCCAATCTCGGCCAGAATGAACCAGAGCATCCCCCAGAAGATGTCACCCTGCTGCACAAAAAAGAGCAGGGAGGTAAACAAGACCGCCATTGAGGTAAAGACAAAGAGAAAGCGTTTTTTCGTCCCCGAAAAATCTGCGATAGCTCCCAACACCGGCGAGATCAGCGCCACCACCAACATCGCCATCGCCACCGACCGCCCCCAGAGCTGTGAACCTTTGGCTCCGCCCACCACGGTCCCCTTAAAATAGGCCGAGTAAACCGCCAACAACACCACGGCCGCGTAGGCCGAATTTCCAAAATCATATAAATACCAAGCCCAACGCTCCTTAGCAGTAGCGCGCTCCTGCAATTCTCCAGAATCAACTCCCAAAAACCCCATTGCCATCTTACACCCCCTGCGTTTCCGCCAACTATAAATATATCTATAAAGCAACACTCATAGTTTAACATGGAACGACCAGTCAACAAAATACCTCTTGTGGTATAATGCGTTTGTCTAAACCGTCCTGTTAAATGGGAATTACCCAGTGGTTACTCTGCAATATCGGCTTTCCCTAACAATGCTACCCCGCACCTCACTGGGGATTGTTGAGCAATTGCTCCCGACTACTACCATAGTTACCCTACGCCAGCCGCGACTTACCCAACTCAGTTCACCTTGAAGAGGAAACATATCGCATGGTACCAGAAAAACAACCCCAACCCATCACCCTGGAAGCGCACGCAACCATTACACCTGAAGAAATCGTCATAGATGCAATTCTCTCTCCCCACAGCTGGAGCGAGCGTTTAGCTAGTTTCATCTCCAAAATTGGCAGCCCTCCGGTCATCGCCCTATTAGGACTCATCTCCACCATCGTGACCGTAGCTCTACCTGGCGCTTGGCTCTGGGGAGCCTATTACCTGCTCTCTGCCGTGGTCATTCCCATGCTCTACATCCTCTGGCTAGTTCACAAAGGCCAAGTGACCGATCTAGATTTGCACCTACGCGAACAGCGGAGCAAGCCCTTTCTTGTCACCCTGTTGGGAGAAAGCGTCGCCTTGCTGACCATGTTGCTATATCAAGCACCCAAACCTTTCATCCTTCTGACCGGTGCCGCCCTCACCCAGACACTGCTCATCTTTCTCATCACCTTACGTTGGAAAATTAGTGTGCATACCTCCACCGCGGCCAGCATCACCATCCTACTTTGGAGCCTCTCCGGCCATCCACCCACACCGCTGGTCATCGGCATCCCACTGATTGCCTGGTCACGCATCAAACTCCGGCGACACACCCTGGCGCAAACCATCGCGGGGACCATCCTAGGACTCACCGTCTTCGCCGTGACCGCCTGGGTCTTATTCGACTAAGTAGCCTTCCTGTGAAAAATATGGCCACCTTCATTCTTA
>JAYELZ010000093.1:0-18412 GCA_034717835.1 Chloroflexota bacterium | reverse complement strand
TTTAATGAAGTGGCGAGACAAAGTCCTTAAAACGGCGCGGCTACGGTATTCTCTGTCCCGAAACGCTGTTTTAGCGTCTCTAGCTTGATTTTGAAGGGTAGCGTCGCTTTGACCAAAATTCAGGCGCTTTTACTGCTACCCCGTGAATTCCGCAAGAGCCTGAGAGAGAGACACGTGCCTACGTGATTGTTTTCGAACATCGGAGGGCCCCCAGTTTAGGAAAAAGTAGCACCAAGAAGCAAACGAATTAAACGCACTGAACCGGCATAGGGCGTGAACTGGCGCAGGGGAAGTTGCAAGCAGGGGGTAAAGATTTCGCGTGAGAGAGTGCGACTGGCTACCCCCCATTCCACCCGACACGGTTTCGCCTTAGTGGTAACGTCGGCGATTATGTCTCGCCAATGAAGTTTGGGGATGTCGCCGCCCGGCAGATTAACTTTTCCGTTAGGCGCATAATTCAAATGGGGGGCCGTGAGGGTACGTTACTGGAGACTGCTGGTCGGTTTAGCGCACGCCTCCGCGGCGCCGTAGTGGTCTGGCGCGTTCCACCGTAGGGCGCGTATCAGTCGTCAGTCACACCGGGACCGGCGTCTGTTCCTTAATCAGTGACGCTCTCCGGGAGCATGAGCGCGTCTGCGTTACCCCGTCAGCGACTGGCGGGCGGGGAGGTAGGCTAGCGGGGTTCACGTGGGCCTACCGGTAGCGCGGGACGTGGTCTGGGCAGCCGCTTACCTGGAGGAACTGGCCGAGTTATGGCGATAATCCGGTAGAGATGCCCAAGAGTTTCACCATCTTTGTCTCTGGTTACGAGGTATCGCAGCGCCGCCTGGACGACCGGCTGCTCTTTATCGTGCTGGACCATGATAACGTCTGGCCGCAATCTACCATCCCGACGTCGTGTTGCTGATTTGAAATTTACTGAGATCAAGGGTTCAGCCACGGCTAGCACCCAGAATTACGCAAAACCCTTGACAAACAATCTCCCTGCTTGTATACTAATAACCAGAAAAACGTTTGCGCAACCGTTTTTATCCACTGAACTAAGGGGTCTGTTCTGCCATGACGACCATTCGTGATGTAGCCAAGCAAGCAGAGGTCTCCCCTTCTACCGTCTCGCATGTGCTCAATGATACGCGCTTTGTCAGTGAGCCAACCAGGGAACGGGTCTTGGCGGCGATCAAAGAGTTGCACTATCGCCCCAATATCCTGGCCCGCAGTTTGCGCCGGCAGGAAACACGCATGCTGGGCATTATCATCCCCGATAATGCTAATCCCTTCTTTGCCGAGATAGTGCATGGGGTAGAGGACTTTATCTTTGATGAGAACTATACTCTCTTACTGGGCAACTCGGATGGTAACTCGGAAAAAGAGCTGACCTACTTGGATCTCTTCATCAACAAACAGGTGGATGGGGTTGTCTTGGTCTCCTCCGCTGCGGAGAACCGCGCTTCTATTGACCTTTTGGCGGCTAATGCTGTGCCCACGGTGATCGTAGATCGAGAGATAGAAATCGATTCTTCGGATACCGTTTTGGTTGATAATTTAGCGGGTGGTTATCAGATGACCAATTATTTGCTGGAACTCGGCCACCGGAGGATTGGTTGTATTACCGGGCCTTCGCAGCTCACGCCCAGCGCGCAACGTGTCACCGGCTATCAGCAGGCTTTGAAAGAAGCGGGCGTCCTGATTGACCCACAGTTGATTGTCGCCGGTGATTTCCATAGCGCCAGTGGCTACCGTGCCGCGCAAACGTTGTTCGCGCTGTCGGAGCGGCCCACGGCGATCTTCGCTTGTAACGATATGATGGCGCTGGGGGTGCTGGGAGCGGCTCACGATGCCGGGCTGGATGTGCCGCGTGAGGTGGCCGTGGCCGGCTTTGACAATATCGAATTGGGGGAGTTGATCTTGCCCCGTTTAACGACCATCGCGCAGCCCACTTATGAAATGGGAAATCTAGCCGCGGAATTACTCGTGCAGCGGTTGCGGGAACCAGAACGCCCTTCGGAGAGACGGGTACTGCTGGTACATTTAATTGAGCGAGAATCCACTCGCCCTAGTTAGAGGAGATAACATGACCTTTTTACCCGAGATTGTAGTGGTAGGCAGCCTCAACATGGATTTGATTTTCCGCACTCCCCGCGTTCCGGTCGCCGGTGAGACGTTGTTAGGCGGCGAGTTCACGACAGCGTTTGGCGGCAAGGGCGCCAATCAAGCCGTGGCCTCGGCGCGACTGGGCGCAGCGGTGGCGATGGTCGGCAAGGTGGGCGCGGATGAGTTTGGACCGGCGCTGGTGGCGGGTTTACGTCAAGATGGCATTGATACCACGCACGTGCGCGTGGCAGAAGAAGCCGCCACGGGAGTGGCGCTCATTCTCTTGGAAGCCACCGGCGAGAACCGCATTGTCGTCGCTTCTGGGGCCAATTGGACAGTGCGCGCGGCGGATATCGAGGCCGCCGCTGATTTGATCCGGCAGGCAAAGGTGCTCCTCTTGCAGCTGGAGGTTCCGGTGGCAAGTGTGACTTGCGCTGCGCAGCTCGCCCATGAGGCGGGGGTGCGCGTGGTTCTCAACCCTGCCCCGGCGCAAGCGCACTTGCCGGCCGCGTTGCTGCAACAGGTGGAGATTTTGCTTCCCAATGAAGGCGAGGCGACGCTATTAGCCGGATTACCGCCGGAGAGCGCGCCGGAAGAGGCTGCCACAGCGCTTTTGAACGCGGGCGTACAGGTGGTCGTCATCACGCTGGGAAGCAAAGGGGCGCTGATTGCCAGAGAAAGCGGTTTTGAATACGTCAAGCCTTTTTCTACCGAGGTAGTAGATACCACGGCCGCCGGAGATGCCTTCGCCGGTGGTTTATCAGCCGCGTTGGTCGCCGGGCAGCCATTGGAAGAGGCTGTACGCTGGGGCAACGCCGCCGGCTCGTTGGCGTGTTCCCAACTGGGAGCGCAGCCCTCGCTGCCCACCCGCGTCCAGTTGCTGGCGCGCTTGCAAGAAAATCTCGCTCACTGAACGATGCTTTGCTCGTCGCCGAGACACAGAGACCAGGAATTTTAGCATTTGCCATTTGTCATTCGTGCTATTTTCGAGAAGGAGGCTGTTTTCATGAAGAAAGGTAATCTGCTCAATGCCCCGCTGACGGCAGTGATTGCGCGCTTAGGCCATACAGACCGCTTGGTTATCGGAGACGCCGGCTTGCCCATCCCTTCAGGGGTTGAGCGGATTGATCTGGCTGTGCGGCCAGGACTGCCGCACTTTCTGGATGTGGTACGCACCACCCTGGAAGAGATGGTGGTAGAGAAGGCCCTCATCGCCGAGGAGCTGGAGACGGTTTCCCCCGAGCTGCACGGGGCCTTGGTGGAGCTACTAGGCGATATCGAAATCCGAACGCTGCCGCACGAGGAGTTCAAAGTCGAGACGAAATCCGCGCGCGCGGTCGTGCGCACCGGCGAGTTCACTCCCTACGCCAACGTGATTCTCTACTCCGGGGTGGTTTTCTAAGATGAAAGAGCTACGTGCGTTCTTTCGCCGGTTTGGGATTGGCTTTTCGTTGCTCTTACTGGGTCTATTGCTTACCCTGCTCTCTGATCGCTTTCTGACCACGAACAATCTCATCAACATCTTCCGTCAGGCCACGATCAACGGCATCATCGCGGTGGGGATGACGGTGGTGATCATGACGCGCGGCATCGACCTCTCCGTAGGCTCTATCTTGGCATTGAGCAGCATCGTCACCGCGGACTTGCTGCAACGCGGGCAGGTGGTGGGCATCGCGCTGTTAGTGGGACTAGGCCTAGGTGCGCTATTGGGTTTGCTCAATGGCCTGCTGGTCACGCGGCTGCGAGTGCCGCCGTTCATCGCTACGCTGGGGATGATGGTCTTTGCGCGGGGCGCGGCGCTGACTTACACCCAGGGCAAACCCATCACCGGACTGCCGGAGAGTTTCCGCGCCATCGGCACCGGCGCGGTGGGAGGAATTCCTCTGCCCGTCATTGTTGCCGGCGTGGTCTTTGGAGTAGGTTATTTTCTCCTCAACCGCACCAGACATGGAGTAGCTATTTATGGCATCGGGGGGAATGAGACGGCTGCCCGTTACGCCGGCTTGCCGGTGCGACGCTATATCACCCTGGTCTACGTGGCCTCGGGCTTGTTGGCGGCATTGGCGGGGATGATTTTGACGGCGCGCCTTAATTCCGCACAGCCGGTGGCCGGTGAAGGCTACGAATTTGACGCCATCGCAGCGGTGGTGGTGGGCGGTACCAGTTTTGCCGGTGGGGTAGGTTCGGTCGGGGGTACGCTCCTAGGGACTTTGATTATCGAGGTAATCAAAAACGGCCTGAATTTGCTCAACGTCTCCTCATTCTACCAAGATGTGGTCAAGGGGGTGGTGATTGCGCTGGCGCTGCTGGTGCATAACCTTATGGGTCGCCGGTCGTAACTCCGTAGCGAGAAAAACGGAGTTGCTGAAAAAAGCAAGTATTTTACCACGAAGGCACCAAGATTTGGAAATTAACTTGCAGTAAATTAATTCTTTGAGCGGTAGGGACTAGAATTCTTCACCCCAGCTAAATTTTTTCTTAGCGGCTTGGTGGCAAGTTAATTGATTTGCCGATTTGCTATTTGCCATTTTTGAAGGAGGTGGTGCGAAAAAAACATGAGTTTTGCGTTTTAAGTTGCTTTGATGTTAAAAATATATTTCTTGAGGAGGAGTAAGATGAAACAGAAGTTTACATTATGGATAAGTGTGTTGTTAGTGCTAACTATGTTATTGACAGCGTGTGGCAAATCCGCCGAAACTCCCGCAGAAAGTGGGGGAGAAGAAACGGGTGCTCTGACTTTGGGACTTTCCCTCTCCACGCTAAATAACCCCTTCTTCGTCACCTTGCGCGATGGGGCGCAGGCCCAAGCCGATGAGCTGGGCGCTAAATTGGTCGTGGTGGATTCACAGGACGATGCTGCTAAAGAGGCTGCCAACATGGAAGACCTAATTCAGCAAAAAGTGGATGCCATTCTCGTCAATCCCACCGACGCCGACGCCATCGTGCCCTCTATCCAGAAGGCCAACGCGGCGGGCATTCCCGTCCTCACCATTGACCGTGGCGCCAGCGACGGCGAGGTGGTCGCGCACGTCGCTTCCGATAACGTGGCCGGTGGTGAGATGGCCGCCGCGTTCCTCTGTGAAGCCATTGGTGGGTCTGGGAACGTAGTAGAGTTGCAGGGCATCGCCGGTACCTCCGCCGCCCGTGACCGTGGGCAGGGCTTCAATGATTATATGAGCGTGAACTGCGCTGGGGCCGAGATCGTGGCCCAACAGACGGCCAACTTCAACCGCGCCGAGGGCTTGAGCGTCTTCGAGAATATCCTTCAAGCGCAGCCGGAAATCACGGCGGTCTTTGCGCATAACGACGAGATGATTCTGGGAGCTATCGAGGCGGCCAAAGCGGCTAACCGCGAGGGCATCGTTTTCGTCGGTTTTGACGCGGTAGATGACGCAGTTGCTGCCGTCAAGGCTGGCGAACTGGCCGCTACCGTGGCCCAGCAACCTGCCGAAATCGGCGCGCTAGGTGTGGATACCGCCGTGAAACATCTAGGCGGCGCAAGCGTGGCTGACTATATCCCCGTGCCGCTCTCCCTGGTGACTCCGGAATCTTTAGGTGTGACGATAGAAGCAGGCAGCGGAGAATTTACGCTGGGACTTTCCCTCTCTACATTGAATAACCCCTTCTTCGTCACCTTGCGCGATGGGGCGCAGGCCCAGGCCGATGAGTTGGGCGCTAAATTGGTCGTGGTAGATTCGCAGGACGATGCTGCTAAAGAGGCGGCTAACATGGAAGACCTGATCCAGCAAGGGGTAGATGCCATCCTCGTCAACCCCACCGACTCCGACGCCATCGTGCCCTCTATCCAGAAAGCCAACGCGGCAGGCATTTACGTCTTCACCATTGACCGTGGTGCCAATGGTGGCGAAGTAATCGCGCATATCGCTTCCGATAACGTGGCCGGTGGTGAGATGGCCGCCGAGTTTCTCTGTGAGGCCATTGGTGGGTCTGGGAACGTGGTAGAGTTGCAGGGCATCGCCGGTACCTCCGCCGCCCGTGACCGTGGGCAGGGCTTCAATGATTATATGAGCGCGAACTGCGCCGGGGCCGAGATCGTGGCCCAACAGACGGCCAACTTCAACCGCGCCGAGGGCTTGAGCGTCTTCGAAAATATCCTCCAAGCGCAGCCGGAAATTGCGGCAGTCTTCGCGCATAATGACGAGATGATTCTGGGAGCTATCGAGGCGGCCAAAGCGGCTAACCGCGAGGGCATCGTTTTCGTCGGCTTTGACGCGGTAGATGACGCAGTTGCTGCCGTTGAGGCTGGCGAATTGGCCGCTACCGTGGCTCAACAGCCTGACCAAATTGGTTCTATTGGGGTGGATACCGCCGTGAAATTCCTGGGCGGCGCGAGCGTGGACGAGTACACTCCGGTCCCGCTCTCCTTGGTTAAATAGTTACTTTAGCGGTGGGAGGATTTGCTATGTGGTGTGGCGAATCCTCCCACGATGTTTTAATAAAATGAGGTGACGATGAAATCGTTACTACGCATGGAGCAAATTGATAAACGGTTTCCTGGAGTTCACGCGCTTAAAGCCGTTTCCCTGGAAATTCTGGCAGGCGAAATTCATGCCTTGATAGGAGAGAATGGCGCCGGTAAATCCACCCTGATAAAAATTCTCTGTGGCGCGTTAGCCAAAGATGGCGGTACAATTTTCTGGGAGGATGAAGCTGTCCAAATCAACTCCCCGTCTCGCGCTGCGGAGTTGGGCATCGCCGTTATCTACCAAGAGTTGACCTTGGTGCCCCATTTAGATGTAGGGCAAAACATTTACCTGGGACGTGAACCGGCCGGCAAATTACCCGGCACAGTGGCTTGGACGCAACTCTATCGTGAGGCGGGGGAATTGCTGCAACGTTTGCAGTTGGATTTGCCGCTGCGCACCCCGGTGGAACAACTCACCGTTGCGCAGCAGCAGATGGTGGAGGTATCTCGGGCGCTTTCGATGGACGCGCGGCTCATCGTGATGGACGAGCCAACTTCAGCGCTCACCGGGCGAGAGACAGAATTGCTGCTGGCCCGGATGCGCGTGTTACGCGAGCAGGGCGTCTCGATCATCTTCATCTCGCACCGCATGGAAGAGCTCTTCGCTATTGCGAATCGGGTCACAGTGCTGCGCGATGGCGTGGTGATTGGGACCGAGCTGCCCGAGGCCCTGGATGAGGATCAAATTGTGCAGATGATGGTCGGCCGGGATGTGAAACTGTTGCCTGAAGTCCGCGACATCTCCTCCATCAGTGATGAAGTGTTGCTCCAGGTGCAGGGATTGAGCCGCCAGCCGCATTTGCATTCCGTGGATCTTACCCTGCGGCGCGGTGAGATTGTAGGCTTTGCGGGTTTGGTGGGTGCCGGGCGGAGCAATTTGGCCGAGACGCTCTTCGGCATCACCCCGGCAGAGGCCGGCACGCTCACGCTGGCCGGCGAGCGCGTCACCATCAATTCCCCACAAGAGGCCATCGCCCTGGGTTGGGGGTTCGTGCCCGAAGACCGCAAACGGCAGGGGCTTTTCTTGCAGATGGCTATCACGCCTAATATCGTGATTTCGGAGCTCCCGCGTTATTCACGCGCCAGCATCCTGAACTTCCGGCAGATGCAGGAGGTGGCGCAGGATTTTGTGGAACGGTTGCGCATCCGCACGCCTAATCTACAACAAACCGTCGCAAATCTGAGCGGCGGCAACCAGCAAAAGGTGGTGATTGCCCGCTGGCTGACGTTGGAACCACGTTTGCTCATCTTGGATGAACCGACGCGCGGCATTGACGTGGGCGCCAAAGCCGAGATTCACGAGCTAATCCAGCAACTAGCCAATCAAGGTGTGACGATTCTAATGATTTCCTCGGAGCTGCCTGAGGTATTGGGGATCAGCGACCGCATAGTAGTTATGCGCGAAGGGCGCATAACCGGGAAACTCTCCCGCGAGGAAGCCACTGAAGATGCCGTCATGCGTCTGGCCGCCGGAGTACGCACCGCCACTAAGGAGACGACGATATGAAGCTCAAGGAGCTTTTCTCGATTAAGAAACTGGGGAAGCAATTAAGTCGGGCTAGCGTCATAGTGATTTTGGCGATGCTGGTTTTCTTGCTGGCGTTATTTTCGGATAGATTTTTGACGGTGGACAATTTGCTCAATGTGGCCGCGCAGACGACTTTTGTCGCTATCGTTGCCGCCGGCATTACCTTGGCCATGATTTCGGGGGGCATTGACCTCTCTGTCGGGTCGGTGGCCGCGCTCGCCGGTGCCTTAGCTGCGGGCTTGATGTCCCGTCAGGGGCTGTCGGTATTGCCAGCAGTGCTCGTTGCCCTTGTTTGCGGCGCTCTTATGGGTTTTCTCAACGGGCTGCTCATTGTGCCGGGGCGGATGCCGCCGTTCGTAGCCACGCTGGCTACCATGGCCATCGGGCGGGGTTTGACGTTGGTCTACACGCAAGGTCGTCCCATTGCGGGGCTACCGCAGAGTTTTACCTTCTGGGGGACAGGAGAGTTCCTGGGGTTGCCGGCCCTCATCTGGGTAATGCTCGCTATTTTCATCCTGGGATATCTTTTTCTCCGGTACACCCGTTTTGGCGTTAACGTTTACGCCATCGGCGGTAACCCGGAGGCTGCCAGATTGGTTGGTATTCCGGTTAAACAGCGTATTTTTGGCGTCTATATCCTAAGTGCGACGTTAGCTGCTCTGAGTGGGGTGTTGCTAACTGCGCGGCTCTGGTCGGCCCAACCGCAAGCCGCCGCCGGGATTGAGTTGGACGGGATCGCCGCTTCAGTGTTGGGAGGGGTGAGTCTCTTTGGTGGCGTGGGGAATTTGGGTGGCACGCTGGCGGGGGCTTTGATTATTGGCATTTTGAGCAACGGTTTGAACTTGTTGCGCATCCCCTCATACCCGCAGCTGATGATCAAGGGCGGGGTCTTCATCCTCGCCGTGGTCTTGGATATGTTCTCCCGGCCGCGACGTGAAACTGGCTAGATTGTAATGCCGCGTGACCCGATAGCATTAAAGCCCCAGACGATATTTCGCCGGGGGCTTGCTGGTGGGGGAGGGCTAGGTAAGTTTTGCCAATCCCAGCACCTCATCTACGCCAGGTAGCGGCGTTGTCAGTAGCTTTTGGGCCACGGAACAATCTAGAGTGCAATCTTCTGGGCGTTGCAGACCGCTCTCTTGACTATGGCTGGGGACAAGCGGTGCAGGATCAACGTCGTGGAAGCGCGCCAGACGGACGCCGAACTCGTAACGTGAGAGATCTTGCGTACCGGCGACGTGTAAGCTGCCGGTGGTTTTTAAGGTAGCCAGTTCTAACAGTGCGGCGGCCAGACTCTCTACCCAGATTGGAGAGCGCAGCTCATTGGTGAAGAGGTGGGGTGGCTTTTGGTTGCGCAGCCCTGTCAAAATCCGACGTGTTTGGCGGTCAAGGCGGGGACGCCAGCCATAGATGAGTGAGGTGCGCACGATGAGGTATCTGCCTCCGGCGGCTTGCACGGCTACTTCCGCTTGGAACTTGCTCCGTCCATACGCGGTGAGAGGGTGGGGCGTGTCAGGTTCTTGGTAGTGGCCTTGTATGCCATCAAAAACCACGTCAGTGGAGAGATGGATGAGCTGGGCGCCGTAACGAGCGGCAGCTTGTGCCAGATAGTGCGTGCCGCGTGCGTTGATGCCCTCGAAGTCCGGTTCTGGGCCGGGATTGGCTGCGGCGGTGTGAATGATGACCTCGGGGCGCACGTGTTCTACCAGCGCGGTGACGGCGTGCTCCTCGCGGATATCCAACCGCTGCCACGTCACAGCCGGTGGCCCGGCCGGGCTATGACAATGAGTGGCCGTCACTGCCCAGGTCTCTTTCGCCAGGCGTACCACCCAATCTCCTAAATAGCCCGTGCCGCCAGTTACCAGCAGTTTGGGTAGGTTCGTATTTTCCATAATTAGCTCCTCAAAAATGGCAAATGGTAAATCGGCAAGTTAGCAAATTTGCTCAAGCTGCTGACTAATTTTCAAATCTTCGCGTCTTTGCGGTAAAAAAAACTGATTTCTGGCGGAATTGTCTTTATTCCAAAATAGTTTACCCTAAAAAGACTAAAATGAGAACTAGCTACCGTACAGTTTGCTAAAGGTAAGGTATAAGGTGCATGACAAGCGGAGCGGCAGCTCAAGCATGCGCAAGCCAATACAGAAAATGCTCAAATCCATGTGGTCAGGACGATCAACAGCGAGTGAGACCGTCCCACTAATCCCTAACCACTAATCTTCACTCTTTTGAAAGGAGCTAGGATGCAAGATACACTCAAGCTAGTTAAACAGTTCTTTTGGAACTCCGCAGAGCACCGCCTGCGTGCCTTTTGGCGGCTGGTGCTCCAATCCATCGCGCTATTTTTCATCACTACCACTCTCTCGATAGGCGTTGCGGTGCTGGCGGCACTCTTCCAAACCATCAGCGGCCACTCGGCGGATTTCGTCACGATGATGCAAAACGCTATGGGCGGCAGTCCCGTCTTTATCCTGCTGAACAGTGGTGTTCAACTGCTGGCGGTTCTGGGGAGTATGACGCTGGCCGCCTGGCTCCTCGACCGGCGCCCCTTCGCTGATTTTGGTTTGCCCTTTAACCGCGATTGGTGGTTGGATTGGGGCTTCGGCTTGGGGTTGGGTGCGCTCTTGATGGCGGGTATCTTTCTCTTTGAGCTGGGCATGGGTTGGCTCACCATCACCGCTACTTGGCACACCCGCCTCCCCGTCGCCTTTCCGGCGGCCTTGCTGCTCCAAATCGCGCTCTTTCTCCTGGTGGGCATCAGTGAAGAGCTCCTCATGCGCGGCTACTACCTGCGCAACTTAGCCGAGGGGCTGAACTTCCCGCGTTTGGGCGCGCGTGGCTCACTGCTCCTCGCGGCGGTGCTCTCCTCTGCCATCTTTGGATTGGCGCACGCGGGCAATCCCCACGCTGACGCCGTCAGCACGCTCAACATCGCCCTGGCCGGCATCTTCCTGGGATTGGGCTATCTGCTCACTGGCGAGCTCGCCATTCCCATCGGCCTGCACATCAGCTGGAACCTCTTCCAGGGCAACGTCTTCGGCTTCCCCGTGAGCGGCCTCGCTTCCTACACCTCCTGCTTCGCCATCAAGCAAAGCGGCCCCGCGCTCTGGACGGGCGGCGAGTTCGGCCCGGAGGCCGGGTTGGTAGGTCTGCTGGCCATCGTCTTGGGGAGCGTCCTCGTCGCGCTTTGGGTTAGGTGGCGTTATGGGGGGATTTCATTGCGTAGCTCCCTGGCCATCTATCCAACGCCTGGCGAAGAAACTTTGTGAAGAGGGGGGAGCTACCAACAAGCTAGCTCCTGCTATCCTTCTTGAGGGGCCGCAGAGTAATGAGCCTGAACCAACCTCCACCCGTCCGGAAGGTGCTTAGCTGTGGCCGGTCTCCCGACCGCGCCACCGTGGGGAACGTGTGTTCCGCCGCCGGCGGACGCCAGAGCTACTGCATCACCTCCGCCGCGATCTCCGTTCGCAGTTCGGGATGGGGCACGCCCGCCTTCAACACCACCTCGGTACCGTCAGCACGGATCGCCGGCGCGACGTAGTTGTACGAGAGCGCAAACGGCGGGCCCACCGTCAGCGCCCAACGCCGCTCACATGCCGCAAGCAGCGCGGGCAGATCGCGCAGCCATGCACGCCCCGCCTCGCCGTGGACCTCGACCGTCGTGCGGGCAAACGACTCAGGAATCTGCATACTCATCCTCTTCCGGTGACGCTGATGTGCAAAGTGCGACAATCTGCCGCGCATAGTCCAGCAGGCTCAGGCGCAGCGATTCCGGCTCCAAGACCTCGACGGCTCGCCCCAGCGCCAGCAGATGCGAACGCGCCGCCTCGAAGTGCTCGAAGTGCAGCGTGAGTGTGAGCCAGCCCTCAGCGTCGGGCGGGCCGGCGTGAGCCAGCGGCGCTTTGACCCGCTCCCCCAGATAAAAAGGTAGATGCGGAACAGCCTCGGCTGCAACACGCACACGCACGCAGAAACGGACGCGATCCTCCGCCCGTGCAGCACACCACGTCTTCCAAAAAGATTCCAGCGCAAAGCCCTCCGGACGCTCGAAATTCTCCGCCAGCACCCGCACATCGATGAAGTCTGCGACCCGCTGCGCACGGATACGTCCAGTGCTCAAAAAGACCAAATACCACTCCCCCGCTTTCGCGACCAGACCATAGGGATCAGCGCACTGTTCGATTTCCACGGCGAAGGGCGGCTGGTAGGTCAGCAGCACACGCCGATCCTGCCAGACCGCTTGATGCAGCGTCCGGAGATGCGGCACCGGCCCCGCGTCGAATTCCCACCACGTCGAATCGAGGTAGAAGCGCCGGCGGACACGGGCCTCATCGTCGCGTCGCGCCGCCGGCAACGCGGCAGAGATCTTGAGCAGCGCGGCCTTGAGCGACTGGCTGATTCCCAGATCAGCCAACGGCGCAGGGATGCTCAGCATAAACAACGCCCGCACCTCGCCCTCCGAAAACCCCGTGAGCTGCGTGCGATAGCGATCCACGAGCGCATAGCCACCGTTGCGCCCCGGCTCCGCATAGATCGGCACGCCTGCCACGCCGAGCGCGTCCACATCGCGGTAGATCGTCCGCTCCGAGACCTCCAGCTCCGCAGCCAGTTCCCGCGCAGAAAGTTTCCCGCGTGTCTGTAGCAACATCAACAACGAAAGCAAACGGTCAGCGCGCATCAAAACTCCCACCGTAACGGTCAACGGTCTTCGGTCTTTCCCTAATTCTACCACAAAACACTGACAGTAGATGTCAGCGTTATCTTGTACACTATACCTAGATCGGGACACGGAGCGCCGGATTCCCCTCCCCGAGCCAAGAAAATCACAGCACAAAAGGAGAACTACGATGAACAAAAGTGAAGTGGGTATCGTAAACCTGGAACCGCTGCGCGTGGCACGTTTCCACGGCTTTGGTGAAGAACCAGAGGACATCGTCTGGCAGAAGTTGACCGCTTGGGCCGAGCCGCGCGACCTGCTGGACTACACCCCGCAGCATCGGATCTTCGGCTTCAACAATCCGAACCCCGCGCCCGGCAGCCCGAACTACGGCTACGAATTCTGGATCACCGTCACGTCTGAAGAAACGGCGGGCGAGGACGTGGAGATCGTGGAATTCCCCGGCGGGCTGTACGCTATCGCTCGCGCTGCAATCCGCAACGACGCGTACGAGGTCATCGGTGATACGTGGAAGCAGCTGGTCGCCTGGCGGGAGCAGAGCGCGTATCACTCCGCCGATCACCAGTGGCTGGAGGAACACATCTGCGTTGCCGCAGTCGGAACCGACTTCGACCTCGATCTCTATCTGCCCATCGCGGAGTAAAGCGCCGGCAGGTCTGGACTCGGCATTTTCGTGCGTCGCGGTCTAGGGAAGTCGCTGCACGGTCCAACTCCCGATCAGCGCATCTTTGATAAAGCCCCATGCCGTGGCGGTGAAAGTGCCGGAGAGCGTCCCTTCGCCGGCTAACTGCCCCTCGAAATAGCTGTGAGAAGCGTCGTCACTTTTCGAGTCGAAGGCAAAGACGCCCTCGCGGTAGGTGGCCTCGGTCTCATAGACTGTGCCACTCTCATCCAGGTAGATATACAGGCGATAGCGATCGCCCTTCTCCGGATCCACCGCCTTCACCTCCATCCGCATCGGGTGGACAGTGTACAGCTCCGGATCCACTTCGATGGCCGCCGCTGCTTGACGGCCTCGACGCGGCCGGCGGCGTGCGCGCCGAGTGCTACGCGCAGGCAGAGGCAATGGCCCTGCTGGACGAGCGCAAGCTCGCCCGCGTGTTGACCATCCCGGAAAACTTTACCGCCGACTTGGCGGATAGCCGCCAGGTGACACTGCGCCTCGTCAACCACCCCGACGCCAACGCTGAAGAGACCGAGGCCGTGCAGTTGGTTATAGAAGGCGTGGCCCGAGATATGTCACTGGAGAGCCAAATTCTCGCCAGTTTGCGACGGATGGGCGAGATGCAGGCGAGCGCGCCCGAGGAGCGCCAGGTCTTTGTCGCGGAGCGGACGCTGGCGCAAGCGCGTAGCCAGTTCGAACGCTCTCGAACGCAGCCGTTGGTGGAGTTGGTACAGCTGCTTCCGGAACGGGAAGGAGAGCGGGAAGAAATGCCGCTCTATCTTGATCAAACCTACGCCATAGCTAAACCTTTTATGGTCTTGATAATGGGGGTAACTATAGCCTTCCCTGTATCAAATTTTGCCCAATCAGACAACAACTACTATTAAACTGACCACATTCTTGATAAACCCCGAAAGTTCATTATGTGCGGAATAAAATCAGGGTTTAGAGTCAGATACAAATAAGGGCTGAAATGGGATTATCAGGAGTCAAGTTATTTATGTGTCTTGTACTGATTTTCATGGCTACGTTGCCATTCCCTAGCCAATCTCTTTAGACGATTATAGTCCATATAATCCTTTAAAAGATTTTTGTTGTGCATATATTTGCTAAATCCTCTCTTTTCAAGAGATGAAAGTCCCGCACCTCTACATGCATCATCGAACAATTTTTGCGCTGCTTCACGGTTTTGTTTTCGATTGTATGACATAATTGTTTCCTCTGAAACGTTTGCTCATATTTGGCCGCAATTGAGCGATAGTTGCCAGTGAGCATTAGCTGGCAACGGCCATAAAAACTAATTAAGTTGTCAACCTTTGCACATACCTTTGCTTATATACGGTCATTAAACTTGGTGCAAATATCGGCTAAAAATAAATGTTGCAACTCCGTTTCACCCACCGAAACTATTTGGTTACAGATTCGATGACACGCCAGCCAACGATAAAGCTCACCTGCCGCGCGGCGGCGGGGTGCCGTAGTGGGCTAACTCCATAATTGCATAGCGCGTGAAACTGCCGCTGACCACGCGCGCTAGCGCGGTCGGGTGGAGCGCAGGTTAGGCGCAGACCGGAGGCAGCTAGAGCCACGCTGGCCCACTCTTCCGCTATCCCCTTGGCTCGCTTACCCCGTAGCCTGAGACTACGGCGTGCGGCGGCGCGCTCCCTAACTCTCCGTCGTCAGCGCGCTGGACTTGAGCGACTGACCCCACCAGACAACTACGTACCGCCGTAGTATCGCCCAGACCACGTCCCGCTCCCCGGTAGGCCCAGCGGGAGCACGCTAGCCCGCCTCCCCGCCCGCCAGTCGCTGTCGGGGTAACGCAGACTCGCTCACGTTCCCGGAGCACACCCCCGGTTAAGAAACAGCCGCCGGTCCCGGTGTGCCTGACGCCTGGCGCGCTCCCCACGGTGGAACGCGCCAGCCCACTACGGCGCCGTGGAGGCGTGCGCTAAACCGACCAGCAGTCTCCAGGAACGCACCCTCACGGCCCCCACTTGAATTATGCGCCTAACGTTTGCATTGAGGCGCTTGGCGGCTGCGGCGTAAGCACCTCCGCTAGAGAGCTAACCGGAATGCGGATGAGAAACTTGAAAAGCGCGCCGATTAGCCAAGTCGGGTGCAAGCCGTGGTTGGGCGGCGTTCTATTCTTAAGATTCCATTGGCACACCACATTATGGTACTATTGTCATACACGCGCCAGCGTTTGGGGCGGTATACTCTCCTGTTGTTTGAAATAGACCCCAACTCCCAGAGTGAATTAGTGGCACAACAGGATACTGAGTCCATGCATTTGCATCTCGCTCATCAAAGTTTGTGACTACTAAAACGCCGCTTGGAATTTTTGTTCCTTTTGCAAATGCACCCTCATCGTACGGACGCTTGGCATCAAATTGATTGATGGCTTCCTGAACGGTTGGCACACTGGCCTGTCCGACTTGCCACGCATCAACTTCGCTTTGTCCAATCACTAATGGACACGGATATTTGCCTTTAGTAGATTCGCTGACCAGCGGCGGCGATGTAATTGGCAGTGCTGTTGGTTGCTGTGCGGTTTCTTGAATTGGGACGGTTGGCTGAACAATAATCGTTGCGGTAGGTGGAGCGAGTTTAACAATGCCACCATCTACTTCTGTCACATTCCATCCTGAACGGCCAAGAAACCATCCAAGTAATAGAATGACACCTACAATAGGTATCAGCCATCCAATCGGGATTTTTGTGTCTTTCATACTGCGCTCCTAATTGCTAGAATTGCTAGGGCAAAGCCGCCTAACGGCTGCGAACTCACGCGCCGCGCCGGATTTGCCGGGACACCTCACTGCGCAAGACCACCACCAAAACCAAAGCGCCGCTGTTTTCGCGCGCCGATAGGCGCGGTCGCGTGCAGTGAGTTGTTATGCGGCCTGTTCTCTACACTCAACTACTGCTTGCTAGTTGGCCCGGAAAACGTGCCCGCACCAGCTGGGGAATGCCCCATACCTGCAGCCCAAACAACATCCCCAGCAGTAGCACGTCGGGTATAAGAAACTGGATCGTCCAGTCATATCCAGGAGCACGCCCCACCTCCAAAGGCCAGTCGATGACTCGGCTGTCGAAAAACATCGCGGCCCCGATGACGAGATTAGTCACTACAAAGCCCAGCACCAGCCACAAGCGGGCAGCGGTTAAGTCACGGGCACGACGGAACGCCATGGTGAAGAAGGCGATACTAGCTCCAACACTGAGCACCGCAGGCAGGACGCTTCCGGGTGGCTCTTCAAAGAAGGAATTCAGACTACGCTGCCAAGAGCCTGGCGGTGGGCTGTCAGAGGGCCAGCCCCAATAGTCATACCAGCAGGTATCGTAAGGCGCGAGGCTCCAAGAGGCAAACCCAATCACCGAGAACAAGAACATCCAACTGAAAGCCAAGACGAGAAAAGCGACTGCAAAAGCCATGTTAGGCACTCGTGGGGCAGCCATTTCTTTGTTCATCATTGTCACTTCCTCCTACCTGTAGGATGTTTTTCGACCCGAAGTAGGCCGCATAACGATGTATTCACCCGCTCGGCGGCGCAATCCCAGAACTTCCTTTGCGCGTAACCTTTGCCTAAAATCGCGGACGTGACCCTGAGGCGCAGCCGAGTCGGGTGGAATTGGGGTTATGTGGTGTTTCCTTTTGATAATGCTCCAAATGATACTTGATTACTCAACTGACGCAACATAAGAATAATCGAGAATTTTACTATCAGATGTGACAAGTGAACAATCACTAATTCTGGCCGTGGCAACAATAATTTGGTCAGCAGGGTCTCGATGAAATTTTCCTGGTAATTGAGTGGATTCTATTGCAATCTCTGGCGTTATCCCAATAATACGAATACCCGGATAACTTATTGCTTTTTCAAACCATGCATCTATTGAACACGGAAGTTCAAGCCGCCCATATTCAACAAGTTTTGCTATTTCCCAAAGTGAAATGGCGCTAATACCAATCTCTGCCAATTCATTCGCTGCTATGGTTTCTTTTTGTGAATTACTCAATTGTTCAGTATTATGCACCCACCATATCCAGATATGCGTATCTAGGATTATCATCCTAAAACCAGCCAGTCATTTTCTGCAACATTTTCAAATGGTTTTATGTATTTGATAGGCAACCCTCTAAGAGGATATCTTTCTTGGCTGTCATCTTTTTTACGCTTGCGGCTATACACCAATATTTCAACTCTATCCCCCGCCAGGAAAGGCAAATCCTTTATAGATATCATGCCATCTTTAGAAATAATCGTTTCGGTACGATAAGTTTCCATTTTAGACCTCACTTCACATCTTTACTTTATTATCTCCTATTTTACCACCCCAATGAAAATGTTAGAATTTTCTCAACGAACCACAGAACGGGAAAGCTCACCTGCCGCGCGGCGGCGGGGTGAGTACCTGGGCTAACTCCATAATTCCATAGCGCGTGAAACTGCCGCTGACTACGCGAGCGACTGACCTCCCCCGCACAATTACGTGCCGCCGGTGTGTCTGACGCCTGGCGCGCCCCCCACGATGGAACGCGCAGCGCCCACTACGGTACCGCGGAGGCGTGCGCTAAACCGACCAGCAGTCTCCAGTAACGCACACCCACGGCCCCCATTTGAATTATGCGCCTAACGGAAAAGTTAATCTGCCGGGCGGCGACATCCCCAAACTTCATTGGCGAGACATAATCGCCGACGTTACCCCTAAGGCGAAGCCGTGTCGGGTGGAATGGGAGGTAGCCAGTCGCACTCTCTCACGCGAAATCTCTACCCCCTGCTTGCGACTTTCCCTGCGCCAGTTCACGCCCTATGCCGGTTCAGTGCGTTTAATTCGTTTGCTTCTTGGTGCTACTTTTTCCTCAACTGGGGGCCCTCCGATGTTCGAAAACAATCACGTAGGCACGTGTATCTCTCTCCGGCTCTTTCGGAATTCACGGGGTAGCAGTAAAAGCGCATGAAT
>JAYELZ010000092.1:0-4084 GCA_034717835.1 Chloroflexota bacterium | reverse complement strand
CTCTACTCAGATCGCCCGATCTACCGGCCGGGGCAGACGGTGCGGCTGCGCGGTATTTTGCGGGCGGAGCGCGATGTCCGCTACAGTTTGCCGGATCTGGAACGCACGGTGGAGTTGAGCCTGCGCGATCCCCATTGGGATACTATTTACACGACGACCGCGACACTCTCGGAGTTGGGTGGTTTTGAAGCTGATTTTGAGCTCACCTCGGTGGCGGAGCTGGGGGAATACGCCGTGCAAGCCCGGTTGGAGGGAGTAGAGCATTGTTGGGAGTTGCCCTTTACGGTAGCTGCATACCGTAAACCGGAGTTTGAGGTCGTTGTTTCTCCAGAGATGGACGATCTCTTGCGGGGCGAGACGGCGCGGGTGTTAGTGGAATCCAACTATTACTTCGGCGGTGCGGTGAGCGCGGCGCCCTTGCAATGGAAGGTCTACGCGCAGCCGGCTCACTTTGCGCCGGGGATTGAAGGTTGGTGGCGTTGGGGTGGCGGAGGCTGGTGGCAGCCGGAACCGGAGGTTATCGCGAGTGGGGCAGCTACGACCGACGCGCAGGGCCGTTTCTTGTTGGAGTTACCCGCAGAATTGGCGGCTTGGGGCGATGAAAAGGAAAGTGCTCCCGGCTCTCAGCAATGGGAATTTGAGGTGACTGTCACCGATGAGGCTGGTTTCCCAGTGACGGGACGCGGCCAGCTGACCGTACACGCTACGCGCTTCTATTTGGGATTGCAACCTCGCCAGTGGGTTGTCACGGCCGGTGAACAGGCGCTAGTGGACGTGCAGGCGCTGGATTGGGAGAGCGTGCCGGTGGCCGAACAGGAGGTTGAGGTCAAGTTAGCGCAGCGGCAATGGTACCAGGTCCCGCCGGCGGAACCCTTTGCGCAGTCCACTTGGGGCTACACGGATACCGTGGTCTCCACGCTGGAGCTGGTCACTGACCGCCAAGGACGCGCAGAGGCTAACGTCACACCGCCCAACGGCGGTTCTTACGTAATTTTGGCATCGGCCACCGATGCTGATGGTCGCCCGGTGCAGGCGGAATGCAGGCTATGGGTGAGCGGCCCCGGTGGGATGGCTTGGAAGATGGCGGAAGGGCGTGTCGCGCCGGTGGCCGATGCTGAGAGTTACCGGCCCGGCGATACCGCCTCCATTCTCCTGCCCACGCCTTTTGAAGGCCCGTTCCAGGTGCTGATGACGGTGGAGCGCGGCTCCATTTTGGAAACCCGCCGCTTGGTATTCGACCAAGCCAATCCGACGATTGAGTTACCTATCCAGAGTGTGTATGCTCCCAACATCTACGTCTCTTTTGTCGTGGTGAAAGGTAAGGAATCCCTCTCGGCGGAGGGTGCGCTGGTGGTCGGCACACCGGATGTGCGGTTGGGATTGGTAGAGTTACAGGTTGAGCCGGTGGCGCAGACGTTAGCGGTAGAACTTACGGCTAACCCGGCAAAAGCTAATTACCAGCCGGGTGACGAAATCGAGCTCACCGTGCGCACAGTGGACGCTGAAGGTCGTACAGTGGATTCCGAGGTCGGGATAGCGGTAGTGGATAAAGCCGTGTTGGCGCTCAAAGAACCTAACGCCCTCTCCATTGGAGAAAGATTCTATGGGCAGCGACCTTTGGGCGTGCGCACCGGCAACTCCTTGCTGATGCTCTTCAACCGGTTAACGGCGGATTTGGAGGAGCTGGCGCAGACTGCTGACCGGATGGCGGCAGAGCTAGAGCTGGGTGGCCGGGGTGGCGGAGGTGGGGGCGCGCCAGCGCTGGCGGTAGTGCGCCACGAGTTCCCCGATACTGCGCTCTGGGAGACGCGCTTGCGCACCGGGTTGGATGGTGAAGCTACCGTCTCCTTTGAACTGCCGGATTCTCTCACCACCTGGCAAGTGGATGCGCGCGCAGTCACTGCCGATACCAAAGTCGGTGACGCTCTGGAGGGATTGGTCATCAGTAAACCTTTGCTCGTGCGGCCCGTGACCCCGCGTTTCTTCGTGGCCGGGGATCAACTAGCGGTGGCGGCGGTGGTGCATAATAATACTGCGGAGCAACTCCAGGTTGCGGTGCGACTGGACGCGACCGGGCTGGCTATTGAAGGCGATATTGAACAGCTGGCGATAATCCCCGCCGGGGGGCGGCAGCGAGTTTCCTGGCCGGTCTCAGTGCCCGCCAGCGGGGCGAAGGCAGCCCTACTAACCTTCTCCGCCTCGGCGGATACGTACCGAGATGCCACGCGCCCGACATTGGGACGGCCACCCGATCAAGCGTTACCCATATACCGTTACGAGACGCCGGACGTGATGGGTGCCAGTGGAGTCTTGGACGAGGCGGGGAGCCGTTTGGAGGCGGTGGCTGTGCCTTCTCAGGCAGGCGATGATACCGAACTCACCGTACACCTTGATGCTTCATTGGCGGCGAGCATGTTGAACGGTTTGACCTACTTGGAAAATTATCCCTACGGTTGTACCGAGCAGCTCGTGAGCCGCTTCTTGCCCAATCTGCTTACCTACCGGGCGCTTCAAGAATTGGAGCTGGTGGAGCCAGAATTGGCGGAGCGGTTGCCGGGTTTGGTGAGAGAGGGAGTGGGGCAACTCTACGCGCGTCAAAATGGGGATGGCGGCTGGGGCTGGTGGTCAACTGGTCAGAGCACGTTGCAGATCAGTGCTTATGCTACTCTGGGTCTGCTTGAGGCCGAGCGGGCCGGGTTTGCGGTGCGTGACAAAGAGTTATCGCTGGCGCTATTCTACCTGAGGCAAGTTTTGCAGGAGGAGGTCGCTAAGGATCTGCCGCAGTGGACGCGCGCGCATACCCTGGCTTTCTACGTGATCAGTCTGGCTGGGCGTCAGTGGCCGGAAAATGTCGCCAATTCGCTCTATGCCGCACGGGACGAGCTGGGTGTGACCGGACGTTCTCAACTAGCTCTGGCGTTTGGCGTGGTGGACGTGGCTGACCGCCGTGTCACCACGCTCTTGGACGAGTTGCGCGGTGACGCGGAAATTACGGCGACGGGCGCACATTGGGAGGATACCGACGTTGTCAGTTGGGCCACCGATACTCGCGCCACGGCCGTGGCGCTGGATGCGTTGGCGCGACTCGCTCCCGATGATCAGTTGTTGTCTCAAGTGGTCCGGTGGCTGTTGACAGCGCGGCGCGGTGACCATTGGCGCACTACGCAGGAGACCGCCTGGTCGCTGATGGCGCTGACGGATTATCTGGTCGCCACGGGAGAGTTGCAGGCAAATTATGATTGGGGCGTGGCGCTGAATGGCGTCGCCATCAACGCGGGCGCGGTCACGCCGGAGACCATCTGGGCCAGTGAGGATTTCTCGCTGGGCTTGACCGCTGATCCAGCGACCGGGTTGGTGCGTGAACGAACTAATGCGCTGGAAATCGCGCGTGCGGCGGGGTCAGGGAATCTCTATTACACGGCGCATCTGACCCTCTATCAGCCGGTAGAAGAAGTGGAGGCAGAGTCCCGGGGCATTACCTTACAACGGGCGTACTGTGAGCCGGTCGAAGAACCGGGCGCTGCTCCAGAATCTTGCGTGCCGGTGGCTTCCGCTGCCCCGGGCGATTTGGTGGAGGTGCGCTTGACGTTGATTCTGCCGTATTCTCGCTACCATCTAATCTTGGAGGATCCGTATCCCGCCGGTATGGAACCGGTTGATCCTACATTGTTGACTGAGCAGCAGTATCTGGATGGCCCGGATATGCAGCCGGAGCCATTGTCCCGGTGGGGATGGTGGTGGAATCCCTTCACCCATCGTGAGTTGCGTGATGAACGGGCCGTCTTCTTTGCGGAGTCCCTGAGTTCCGGCACTTATCAAGTGCGTTACCTGTTGCGCGCCGCACTCCCGGGAACATACCGGGTCTTACCGGCGACGGCTTCTGAGATGTACTTCCCAGAGGTCTGGGGACGGACGGCGGGAGATACCTTCCAGGTGAGCGAGTAGGCGAGAGCGATAAAGCGAAAAGGCGAGGGGTTGGTAGTAGGCGATTCATCGCCGTCTTTTTTGCGGCACTGCAGTGCATACTACTATCTTCTGACCGCGCTAGCTGGTTTCGGAATGACAAAGGGTTTAGTCGGCGTAG
>JAYELZ010000091.1:0-4111 GCA_034717835.1 Chloroflexota bacterium | reverse complement strand
ATCATTCCACCGCATGAGGACATCCGTAAAGGTCACTTCGACGAGGCCATCTTCGCCGCCGACCTGGGCGACGTCGCGGCGGGCACTGCCCCGCACGATTACCGCGATCCCTACCTCTTCTATCAGAAGACCTATCTCACTGAGGGCCTGCGGCGGCTGCTCACGCGCGTCAACCAGAAACTGGTGCAGGGGCAGGGCGGCTCCGTCATTGAGATCCAGACGCCCTTCGGCGGCGGCAAGACGCACGCCCTGGTCGCCATCTACCACTACCTGCGCCACGGTGAACAGATCCGCGAGCTGCTGCCGCCAGGCATGGACCTGCCGCGCCCGCGCATCAGCGTCATCGCTGGCAACCACTGGAATCCGCTGGCGGGCAACACCACCGATGGATTAACGCGCCGTACCTTCTGGGGGGAGATCGCCTACCAGCTCGGCGGGCGCGAGGGCTACGAGACCTTCCGCCAGAACGACGAGGCGGGCGTCTCGCCGGGCAAGAGCGACCTACGCGCTTTCTTAGAAGCGCACCAACCCTTCATCCTGCTCTTCGACGAGATCCTGGAGTACATCAACCGCGCCCAGGACGTGCGGGGCGAGAGCGACGTGGCGCTCAGCACACAAACCTTCTCCTTCTTCCAGGAGCTGACCGAGGCCGTCGCCACGCTGCCCTACGGCATGCTGGTCGTCACGTTGCCGTCCAGCTACCTGGAGGACTTCGGCGAGCGCCAGGAGGAGTCGCTGGCGCGGTTAAACAAGATCTTCGGGCGGGTGGAATCCATTGAGACGCCAGTGCAGGGCGAGGAGGTCTACGCCGTCATCCGGCGGCGCCTCTTTGAGGTCGAACAGTTGAAAACCGGCGAGATGCGCCAGGTGGTGCACGCCTACTTCCAGGCCTACCAGCAGCACAAGGAGGAACTGCCCACCAAGGCGCGGGACCTCAATTACAAGGCGAAGCTGGAACTGGCCTACCCCTTCCACCCCGACGTTATCGACATCCTCTACGAGAAGTGGTCGACCTTCTCCTCGTTCCAGCGGACGCGGGGCGTGCTGCGCCTGTTGGCCAACGTCGTCGAGGACCTCTACCGCCGGGAGGTCAACCTGGACTTGATCCTGCCGGGCGACCTCAACCTGGGCCATCCGCCGGTGCGCCAGGAGTTCCTGCGCCACACCGGTAGCGAGTACGAGGGCGTCGTCGGCTCGGATATCGCCGGGCACGAAGCCAAGGCGCCCGCTCTGGATAACACCAACCGCAACTGGAAGCACCTAGCGCGGCGTTGCGCTACCGCCGTCTTCTTCCACTCTTTCAGTGCCGATAAGGCCGCGCGCGGCATCAGCCTGCCCTACGTCAAACTGGCCGTCATGCGCAGCGACACCTTCCCCGCGCTGGTCACCGAAGTGTTGCAGCGGCTCTCCAATATGCTCTGGTACCTGAACACCGAGAGCGACCGCTATTACTTCTCGCGCATCCCCAACCTCAACCGCATGCTGCTGGACAAAAAGGAGCTTTTCAACCAGCGTTACGCGCCGCGCATGCGGGCTATCATTGAGCGCGAAGTGGGCAACAAGTTCACCTCCTCCCTCTGGCCGGAGAATCTGGACGGCGTGCCTGATAATCGACGGCTCAAATTGATTATCCTCTCTCCTGAGGCCGACGAGAGCCAGCTCCCCGGCTGGATTGAGCACAAGGGCACCACCTTCCGCCAGTACCAGAACACGCTGATCTTTGCCTTGGCCGATACCGGCGCCTTCGCCAAACTCAAGGACGACGTCAAGACGGTGTTGGCGTTGGAAGAGCTTGAGGATGAGATCCGGGCGGGTGTCAGTCCCCTGCCGGAAGAGAAGCAGACCGAAGTGCAGCGGCGCAAGCGCAAAGTGACGCGCGACCTCTCCTACAGCGTGCGGCGCATGTATCACCGTCTGCGCACGGCCAACCGGGAGCTCGACCTGGGCCAGCCGGTGACGGGGGCAGAGACATTGAGCGGCTGGTACTGGCGTGAGTTGACCTCCACCGATTACGGCGTCATCGTCGAGCAGCTGCACTACCGCGTGCTGGTTAACCGCCTGCTGAGCGGACAGGCGCAGGTCTCCACGAAGGTGATACTGGATCAGTTCTACAAGAACCCCGAGTTGCCGCTGCCCGCTGCCGAAGGTGTGGTGGCGCGCGCCATCCAGCTGGGTGTCCAGGATGGCGCCCTGGGACTCATCGAACGGCAGGATGGAGAGCTGGCGTTGCATACCCTCAAGTTCAGCGTCACCATTCCGCTGGACGTGGTGGATTTTTCAAGCGACCAATTCCTCCTCACCCGGGAGAAGAGCGCCATGCTCCAGGCGCAGCTGGCGGCCGCGCAGCAGCCAGGCGAGGGCGCGGTAGAAATCGCAAAGCCCGCAGAGGTTACGGTAACGACCAGTTCCGGCGCGCTGGTCGGAGGCGGCGTTACTGAAGTGGCGAGCGGTGAAGACGAGGCACCTGGACCGCAGCCGCCGCAGGAGACCGTCTACCATCGCGTGCGCCTGGTCATCGCTGACGTGCCCGCCGGGAAGATCGGTGACGTCAACCGGGGCATCTTTCTCCCGCTGAGCAACCGCGTTGACGGCGGGCTGCGCTTCACGCTGGAGCTCGATGTGACCAGTACGGAGGGCATCCCCGAGCACACGCTGGAGCAGACGATCAAGGAGACGGTGCGGCAGATCGGCGCCCGGATTGAGGAGGAAGAAACAAATAAATGATCATCTGTTGACAATTTGCGCCACATACAAGGATGGCCAGGTCATCATTGAACAAGAGGTTCCTATTGAAGGTAAACCTTGGATTCAACTCGCAAGTGCAAGCAATGACCGTTTGGAAAGAAAGGCCAGCTGCGTTAAGATCAAGGTGAACCTTGCTGACCACGCGCGTAGCGCGGTCGGGTGAAGCGCATGTTAGGCGCAATTTAGACTTGCTGTTTATCGGTAACACTCAAATATGCTGGTTATGCCGTCTTCTACTACGATAATGCTGTGGTTCAAGTTTTCAGGTGAAAGAGAAGAAATCTGAGCAGGTGTAGTAAATTGCCAACTTGCTGAATCAGCGCCTACAGCATAATCATTCCACGCTGAAACCCACCATTCATAAGTGGTATTAGCACTTAGCCAACTAATTGAGGTCTGCGTTTCAGTCACCCAGAGATAAGAAAACCCACCTGTTCCAGCTTCCCTCCAGCGCACTACATATCCTTCTGCTCCGCTTACTGCTGACCATTACAAAGTCGCTGGTAATGACGGAAGTGTACTTCCGTTAGCAGGAGCAGGTAAGATAGTCCCATCTGAACCTGTAGTGAACGACCATATTTCTGAATATGGGCCTTGGACCTCACCACACATTAGCCAAGCACGCCAATAATAGGTGGTAGCAGGATCAAAATTCTGGGGAGCACGAAATTCGCCGATTCCAGGAGAACCACCAGACCACAAAGACCAGCCACTTTGTGTGAAATTGGGGTCCTTTGCTACTTGCAAACGCAAACCAGTTGTGCTCGGGTTATTACCATTGTCCCATCGGAATAGGGGAATAAGGGTATTCAAACTGCTCCCATTGGCGGGGCTGAGAAGCGTGGGTGCTAATGTTTTGCGCCTAACGGTCGCGTGCATGCGCTGGTTAGCACACCCTCCTGACTTCTACCAGAGCGACCTTCGCTTCTCCTTACGACGAATTTTGTGATGACACGGCGACTTTGAAAAACTTCCATGACCTCGCCAGACCGCATTGGATCAACGGCTGCTACTTGAAGGATGACTCGCTCACTTCTCGGATTCGTCTTCCATTTTCGCGACGAGTGCTTCTATCTCGTGAATTATCACGGGTAAATTGGGGTGGCTAAAACCCATCTCCGGCGCAGGGATACGGTGATGCTTGATATCGGGGGGAATGTGTTTGTGGTGAGGAGGGGTGCTTTGTAGAGTGGGGTCGTTGGGATGTGGCTGCGAATCGTACCAATACAGTTTCTCACTGCCTCGCCAAACCTCGTAACCGTACCAGTCTATCACGACGGGCAAACGGTGGTACACGAGTCGCTCACGAACGATTAGCCGGATGTCGAGATCGAAATCTAGTTCTCCCGCTACTCGCGCCAGAGCA
>JAYELZ010000090.1:0-18880 GCA_034717835.1 Chloroflexota bacterium | reverse complement strand
CGATAACGCCAGAGCGTGGCTGGCCGCTCCTTGACCAGGGCCGGCCAGTTAGCGGGCAGCGCAGCGTGATCATAAACTGCATCCATCCAAACCCCATCACACGCGGGGCAGGTAGCGATGTAAGGGTCCGGTCCCATCTCGTGGCCACAATCCAGACAACGTACTGCTTTCAGTAGAGTTTTCATAGTTAGCCCTTCGTGGTTGGTACTGTCTCAATGCTCAAAATGGTATAAACTGGAATAGATTGATGGAAGCCTTTGTATTGAAATGGTGAGATGGCTTCCGTCCTTATCTCTCCTCGTAGTGTTGAATTAGTCTCTTCATCAATTAATATCTGCCCAGCAGAGGCATTTTCTTGTAAGCGTTTGGCTAGATTGGGAATGCTGCCAATAACCGTGTAATCCATAAATTGTTTGGTACCTACATTACCGATAATGGCTTCGCCAGTACAGATACCAATGCCCAACCCTAGATCACTAAGTTCAGGGCTGTTAGCTCGCAGAGCGGTAAAACTACGTTGCATCATCCAGGCCGAGTGCACTGCGTTTTTCACACTATCCGCACAGGCCAGCGGGGCCCCGTAAAGCGCCATGATCGCATCTCCCAGATATTTATCCAAGGTGCCCTGGTAAGCGAAAACCAGTGGGGTTAAATGACCAAAGATTTTATTTAATACCAGAATCACTTTTTTGGCTTTTCTGCTCTCTGAGAACGTGGTAAAACCTCGGATATCAGCGAAGAGGACACTGACCATGCCCACTTCTCCCCCCAATTTTAGATGTTGCTCCGGGTCGCGCATAATCTGCAAGGCTACTTCTTTGGAGATGTAACGCATGAGGATACGTTCCAGCAGTGCGTTCTTAGCCTCTACTTCATCATGGAGTTTCTTGATGCGGAGCAGTGAGCGGACGCGCGCTAGTAATTCCACGGTATTGAAGGGTTTACTGAGGAAATCATCCGCTCCCGCCGCCAAACCCTTTACTTTATCTTGTAAATCGCGTAACGCGGTGAGCATCAGGATCGGGCAGAAATGGTTCTCCGGGTCGGCGCGTAGAGTGCGGGCTACCTCAAAGCCAGTTATGTCCGGCATCATCGCATCTAATAGAATTAAGTCGGGGGCCGCCTCACTTACTTTTAATAGCGCCTCAGAGCCGGAGAAAGCAGCGACTACCCGGTAGCCCTCTTTACGCAAGAGCGACTGCACCATCTCGTTGCTCTGTCGATTATCATCAACCACTAAGATGTGTGAAACATCTTTAGAAAGGCTCATCTACATTCTTCCATTCCAATTTATATGTAAGGCACATAGTACTAGAATTATATCGCGAATGTGGGCAGAATCCCCCGCTGCTGAAGCATTGGGCTACGACGGAGCTACACCTCAAGACTGCGGCTAGAGCCGGCGTAGTTACGTACTGCGCGCTAGCTTAGCTGGGTTATGTAGGTAACTTACCGCAACTACCTAGATAGCTTACTCTGACTGCTGCGGTAAGCTGTCTTATCCGCGTAGCTAAGCTAGCTGCGTCTCTAGTGCCAGTGTTCAGCGAAATTAAGTAAGCTTGCAGATTAGTTGGTACACCTTTTGTATTCGTGAAAAACGCTGCTCCCTGGTTGCCAGGCCAGGGAGCAGCAACACTAAGCACATTGAATAGGTAGTATTTCTATTCCTCTTCCCCTGACGGTAACCAGACGGTGAAGATACTGCCTTTTCCTAGCTCACTCTCGAGCTCAATTCGTCCTCCATGCATTTGGATTAGCTGTTTGGTGATAGATAACCCCAAACCAGTACCTTCTGCCTGGCGGGTGCTGGAACCATCGGCTTGCTGGAAGCGGTCAAAGATTTTAGCCTGATCCTCAACACTGATGCCAATGCCCGTATCCTCAACATCAATGCAGAGCCAGTGACCACCGTGCTGGTAAGCCCGCACTTTCACATAGCCCTCTTCGGTGAACTTCTGGGAGTTACCAACTAGATTGTTGAGAACTTGATGTAAGCGGACGCGATCGCCCCGGATCAGAGGCAAATTATCCTCCACCTCCGTCAAAAACTCTACTTGACCCTGGGCGAAGAGGCTGGCATTGCTGGTTTCCAAATCTGCTAACACCTGGCCCACATCCACATTATCGGCAAAATTCAAAGTCATGCGTCCCGCCTCGATCTTAGCCAGGTCCAGGATATCGTTGATCATGTTCAGTAGATGTTGCCCATTTTCATAAATTGCTTGCACATCCTTGAGCGTCTCATCGTCCAACGAGCCATCTATGCCCATCATCATGATTTCGGCATAACCGATGATGGAGTTGAGCGGGGTGCGCAGTTCGTGGCTCATATTGGCTAAGAACTCGCTCTTAAGGCGATCTACCTCAAGCAACCGCTCGGTGGTTTCGCGGAGCTCATTTACAAAGCTTGCGTTCTGCAACGCGGTGGCAATCTGCCCCGCCAGCGTGCTAAAGACATCCAGGTCAGCCTGAGTAAAGTAATGCGCCTCGTCATGCTGCACATCAAAGACGCCCAGTACTTGCTCGCCAACCACCAACGGCACCGCCACCTCTGACTTGGTATCGGGGAGCAACGGGTTAGGCATAAAGTTGGGGTTCAGCGTCACGTCGTCTACCACCACGATTTCTCGGCTCCGCGCGGCCTGCGCTACCAAACTCGCTTCGCGCGCCAAGGGGATACTATGGCCCGCCTCCAACATCTTCTCGCCAGGTGTACCGCACCCGGCCCGTAGTTTGAGCGTCTCCTCTTCTAGAGTGTAAACGTGAGCGTAGTAGAAGCCGAAACGTTCCTTGAGTAGCGGGATCACCGTGTTCAACAACTTGTCCGGGTCTAGGATCTCGCTCACCTCGGTGGCCACGTCGGCGGCAGTGCGAAGCTGGCGGGTAAAGCGCTCGCGTTCAACCTCTGCCTGCTTGCGCTCGGTGATGTCGCGGTCGGTGCCGCGATAGCCCAAGAGATTTCCTCGAGCGTCAAAAAAGGGCATGCCGCTGGTCTCAAACACCACCTGGCGTCCATCTTTGTGGACGTTGACGTTCTCTATTGCATCCAGCGGCAACTGCGCGTCTACCCGCCCGCTAAAGATTCCCGCCACTCGTTCCCTCTCTGCGGGGGGCATCAGGTCGAAGGCGGTCTTGCCCATCACTTCTTCCGGTGTGTATCCCAACAAAGTCTCGATCCTGGGGCTGATGTAAGTATAAGCGCCGTTGATGTCCGTCTCCCAGATCCAGTCGCTCAACGTCTCCACCAAGCCCTGGAAACGCTCCTGGCTCGCGCGGGTGGTCTCCTCTGCCCGCTGTTGTGCCTCAAAGGCTTGCGCGTTCTGCAGGGCGGTGGCGATCTGTCCCGCCAGAATAAGGTACGTGTCTACATCTTGCTCAGCAAAACGCCCCATTTGATCATCCTGCAGATCCAGCACCCCCAGCACCTCGCCGCCGGCGATCAGCGGCACGGCTAACTCGGAGCGGGTCTGCGGTAATAGTGGATTAGGCATGAAATCAGAATCCAACGCGGTGTCGGCTACCAACATTGGGTCTCGTTCCCGCGCGGCGCGCGCCACCAGGCTCTTCTCGCGTTCTAGGGGGATCTGATGTCCGCGCTCGCGCAACACCCGACCAACCTCTCCGGAGCCGGCTTGCACCGCCAACTGCTGGGTTTCTTTATTCAATAGATAAACGTGGGCATGGTAGAGGCCAAAACGGCTCCGCAGCAATTCCACCACTTGCTGTAAGAGCTCTTCGGTATCCAAGATGGTGCCGATCCGGTGCGCGATTTCGGCTACAGTGCGGAGTTGCGTGGCGAAAACGGTCAAGGATTCTTGTTGCTCGGTAATACGTTCCAATAACTCACTGTTTTCAAGGAGGAAAGAGACTTGATCCATCATCGCTTGAAAAAGATTCACCGTATGTGAGGTGAAACGTCCCGGCGAACGAGATTGGGCATCTAATACTCCCCGTACCTCAGCTTCAAGTTTCAATGGCACCACCAACTCTGACCGTGTCTCGGGCAGTAGCGGGTTGGGCATAAAGTTTGGCTCTGCTGTTGTGTCGTCTACCAACACCGCCTCGCCGGTATGAATGGCTTTAGTTACCAATGACGTAGCCTCTAAGGGAATCTGGTGTTTTTTCTGAAGCAACTGTCGTCCCGCGTAACCAGTTGACTGGCGCAAAACTGCGGCTTTCTTCTCCTTATCAACGAGGTAGGTTTGCACGTGGTAGAGGTCAAATTGGTCGCGAACTAGATCTACCACCAGGCCGAGCAGCTCATCGGGAGCTGCATGTTCACTGGCGGCAAAGGTGACGCGCCGGCTAGCTTCCAATTCCTGTGTGCGTAGAGCCAGGTTCTCGGCTGTCTCACGCAGCGAGCCGACTGTCTCGCGCAGGCGGGTGGCCATGGTGGTAAAGGCGTTGGTCAGCACGCCCACCTCGTTCCTGGTTGTGGTGGGCGCTATGGCAACGTCCAGGTCGCCGCCGGCGATGGCCGTCGCGCTATCGGTCAGCCCGACGATCGGTTTGACTAACCGCCCGGCGACCCACGAGCCGACCCCGGCGGCGGCGACGGCCGCCACGCCCAGGAGAACCAGGCTCAAGGTGGTGATAAAGGCGGTCGTGCTGCTGACCGCCGCCAGCGCCTCGGATTCTTCAATCTCGGCGATGACGGCCAACACGATTCCTTTTGGATCGTCAGAGTCCGGCGCGTCCAGGAGGAGCGGCTCCCAGGAACTCAATACGCGCGCCCCCCGGTAGTTCTCAATGCTCCGCACGCCGGATTCGCCAGCCAGAGCGGAGAGTGAGGCCTCGGTGCGCACGGGCGTTTCGGTATTCAAGATGGTGCTTTCGACCCCTAATTGAGCCAGGAAACGGGATTCGCTGCGCCACATCTTGTCCCGCCCCACCAGGTAGGTCTCGCCGGTCTCGCCCAGTCCGGCGCTTGCTTGCACAACGGCGCTGACCTGGTCCAGCGGCAGTCGTGCGGCTACGATCAGTTCCAATTTGTCGCCGTGCATCACCGGCGCGCCAACAAAGGCGGCCGGCGCGTCCTGAATGGGCGCATACTGCGCAAAGGTGGATAGGTCATAGTCTGACGACTCGACGATTTCCGTCAACATCTGGCCCAGGTTGGAATCTTTGTAGGGGCCGGTCAGCAGATTGGTCTGATAGTCCGGCTCGCGCCCGACGCTGTAAAAGACGTAACCATCCGGGGTGATCATGTAGAGGTCATCGTAACCGTATTCCTCTTTGTACAGCGTGAAAATATCCTTTTCCGCGCCCCCCGCGGTTACTATCCGGGGGTTGAACGCTTCTTCCACGTCCACCCGGGCGACGATGGCCCAGTTCACCCCCTCGACGCCGATATCCAGCGGCGCGTAAGAGACGACGAGCGGCGTCCCGATACCGCCGATCAGCACGTCCGCGCCGGTCTCGCCATCCAGGGCGTCGCGCAGGTGCTCCGGCGCTCTTTCGGTCATGTCGTACCCGATGACAAACTCGCCCTCGCCCACGGTGAGCCGGTCGCTGCGGAAGGTGAGCCGGCCGTCTGGTTCCTGGGCGGATAAATAAGTCTCGCCGGTTTCCCCCAGCCCCAAGTCCTGGTGCATGATGCTGTTGATCTTCTCCGTCGGGATCTGGACGGCGACGACGCCGACCGTGCCGGTGATGTTTTCGACCGCGTAGGCGACGAACGCGGCGGGCGCGTCGTCAAGCGGGGCGTAGGGCGCAAAATCCTCAAAGACGATTTCCTCTTCTCCGGCTAGCGCGCGGTCAAAGGCGCGCCCCAATCCCGAATCCTGGAGGTCGCCCAGTAAAATATCTTCCCCTAGCCCGGCCCCGCCGGATACGGTGTAGACGACGTCGCCGTCGGCGGCGATGAGCAGAATGTCGGCAAATCCGAAGTCAGTGTTCGCGTCCTGGAAAACAGGGTTAAACTCCTCGTAGGCCGCCGTCCACTGCGGTCCGCCTGTTTCCCGGCCCTCGGCCATGAATGCAGCCTCGAGATCCCCGATGGCCTGGGCCGTGGTCGGATCGTCCCTGAGAGCGCGCGCCATACCGAACTTTGCCTGAAAGTAGTCCTCGATCTGGCTCTGCTTGGCCTCGCGCGCGGCGGTGACGTGATTGAGGGCATCGTGGTACAGTGCATAAGTCGAGTCGGCCAGCACGGTTATGTCGGCCTCGCGCGCGGCGAAATAACCGGCGATCTCGCTGGCCTTGCTCTCGCGGACGGAGGTCAGGTGCGCAAAGGCATCCTCCGTCATGGCGGTCCGCACCTGGCGAGAGACAAACACTCCCAGCACAGTAGCGACGATCACCAGCGGCACGACGGCCATCAGAATCGTGGTGGCGCTATATTGCACCCGCAGCGACGTGCTAAAGCGCTGGAGCAGGTTGTCTCTTTTGGCTTCCTTGGCGGTGGCAGGATTGTCATTCATCGTTAGACCTCCGAGTTAGTGAAACGTAAAACGTAAAACGTGATGCGTACTTGCAACTTGCTCACTTGCTACTTTAATTCACCTGATTAGAACTATCTTCAATCAACTTGCGTGCCACATCGCTGAGTTTATCGTCCCCGCCGATGAACCAGAGGAAAGTGTGCGTGTCTAGCAGCAGCCTCATTACATATACTCCTCGAAATCCGCCAACGGCGCGTCGAAATCATCGGCCATCACGATCAATCCTTTAGCGCTCCCAAATTGTGGTTTCCGCTCAAGCGGCTTGGGGCTATCTGCGGTCGGAACGTGCTGATATTTTGTTTGCAGGAACTCGACAAAGTCCACGACCTGGCGCACGGCCTTGGGGGGTAGTATTTGCAGATTGGAAACTGTCCGCTCGATCAAAAATTCGTTGGGACCGTAATTTGTTTTCATCGTTAGACCTCCGAGTTAGTAATGCGTACTTGCAACTTGCCCACTTGCAAACTTGCCCACTTGCTCACTCAACATCATACAAACCATACTTATCGAATATTCTCTGCCCGGCGTCTGAGGTGGCGTATGCCATAAATTTGCGGGCCAGTTCGGGATGCTCGGACGTGCTGAGCAGTCCCAGGACGAGTTTATTTCTCGCGGCGTATTCCTCGCTGATGGGCAAGGCGTCAACGTAGGGCGCATTTTCAGGCAAGGTGGAAGTCGCGTACCAGTTGATGGTTAGATCGGCCTCCCCATTTTTGAGCGCGTCCGTCAACTCTGTCGCATTTGCCGCCAGACTGTGGACGTGGCCCATAGCCTGATCCAAAATGCCCATGTTGGCGAGTATCTTTTGCGCTTCTCTGCCCGCGCTCATTTTGTCGGGGTCTCCCAGCACCAAGACGTAATCCTCGTTCGTGAGACTCGCGGGGTCTGCCGTGATCCCCAACGGATTACCCTCCTGTACCATCAGCGCCAGCTTGTTATAGCCAACGAGAGTCGTCTCAATGACCAGGTCTTGCTCGAGACAGGTGACGATGTAAGAATCGTCCCCCGGCAGGTACAGGTCCCCGACCTGGTCGGCCTGGATCGTTGCTAACAAGTTTCCAGAACCGCCTATTTTGATAGTGACCTTGCAGTTTTCCTGCTTCTCGATGATGGCGGCGATTTCTTCCATTGGCTGCGCCATCGCTGAGCCGCAATAGATGAGGAGTTCTCTTTCCTCGGTTATGACAGGTTGCTTATTGCAACCGGCCAGCAGCGCGGCCACGCTTATCAAGAATACAACTGTCAGAATTTTATACCGTCTCATTTTCAGCTCCTTAGCCCTAATCTCTCTCTTTTTCATTCCACAGCTCTAGCCCCGATAGTTAGTTAATCGTTGACAAAATGTGACCAGCGTGGGAATGGATATCGGTTTCTCTAGATATAAATCCACTCCGATCTCCAGACAAATATCATAATAACTAGCATCCGCGGAAACCACAATGACTTTAGTGCCCGTTTGGTGCAGTTGAGGAATTGTCTCTTGCAATAGAGATATTGCACGCTCGTTTCCCAAATGGATATCACAGATGAAAAGGTCAAAGGCTCCTTGCGCCAGTAGCTCTCTAGCCTCGGATATTGTGCTGGCAACCGCGACCTGAAAGCCGAAGTTTCTCAAAGCCTTGCGATAGAGGCGTTGAATGTCGACCTCATCTTCAGCGAGCAGAATGGAGGGGCTAGTCATTACTTAAGTTTGCTCCTTAACACAGTGTCGCATCAACCACAAACTATCTTTTAGTGTATAGCCAAATGCCAGAACTGCAAATCATCCAAATTAAGAGCTATACAACTCCAACGTCCGCGACAACCAACTCTAATTATAGTTATATTTCGGTTGAAGTCAAGTACGAATTATTACAGAAAGGTAACAAGTAAGCAGGCTTCGCAGTCGCTAAAACGCGGGGCCAGTGAAAAGCCAAGACACACTCAGCCATTTCACTGGCCCCAATCCCACCATGAGACTAGCTGGCAGGTTTGTCTAGATAGTTGACAAATTTTGGTAATTGTGTATACTATTCGCTGCTAACGGAATTGGGGTAAACCCTTTGACCTGTTGAGGCCACCTGTTATAATGCTTTTGTGCCGACGTAGCTCAACGGTTGAGCTTCCGCCTTGTAAGCGGAGGGTTGTGGGTTCGATTCCCACCGTCGGCTTTTTGTGGGCAGATACCCTAGTGGACAAAGGGGGCTGACTGTAAATCAGCTGGCAACGCCTTCGGTGGTTCGAATCCGCCTCTGCCCACCTTTTTTGTGCCCATGTAGCTCAGTCGGTAGAGCACATTCTTGGTAAGAATGGGGTCCTCGGTTCAAATCCGAGCATGGGCTTGAGGGATGAGATTCCTTCGGGAAATTAACTGAGCATAAAGAGGTATCATGGCTAAAAAGAAAAAGTCCATTAGGCCCAGCATCACGCTTGCTTGTACGGTATGTAAGGAACAGAACTACCTCACTGAGAAAAATCGCCGTAACGATCGTGGTCGTTTGGAGTTGAAAAAGTATTGTTCGCGCTGTCGACAGCATACCCTGCACCGCGAAACCAAGTAATTAGTCGAATTGTAGGCGAGTAGCTCAATTAGGGAGAGCAACGGTCTCCAAAACCGTAGGTTACGGGTTCAATTCCTGTCTCGCCTGCCTATTTACTGAGACACCGTCGATTAACGGCGGTGTCTCTATACTGTAAGGGGATTGGACCACACGGAGGAAAAAGATGTCTGGCCAAAAGAATAGGCGAAAACAAGGCAATGCAATCGCACGTTACTTTCGGGAAACCCGAGTTGAATTGCGGAAGGTGCGCTGGCCTAGTCGTGAAGAAGCCTGGCGGTTGACTAAAGTAGTGGGATTGGTGACCCTGGGAATGGCTCTCTTTCTAGGAGCGGTAGATCTCTTCTTCAGTTGGATACTTAAAGGGGTTATCTCTCAGAATGTTCTATTCATGGTACTAGGCGTTATCGTATCTGCGGCTTTGACCATCGCGATTGTCATGGTTGGGCAAACGCAAGAGGCTTAAACAAACTATGGAAGACGAACGTTCCCTGGAAAAAGAAGAGGATCTTACTATCCTGGATACTTCAGGCTTAGATATTACTCTCTCTACGGAGGAGCTATTAAGTCGTTTTGAGATGGATCTCGAGGCCACGGAAGAGGAACCAACGGAAGCTGCTTCTGTCGAACCAGAGCCAGAGGTGTCAGCAGCTATAATTCCCGAAGTTGCTCCCGCGCCAGAAGTGGCAGAAATCCGACCGGCGGCAGAACTCCCTTCCGTGGAACTTCAGGAGCAGCTGCTCCGCGAACTACCCGCGGGAGATCTGCTTCCCGATCCTTTTGCCGACGAGGAGCAAAAAAATGGCGCACAAAAAGAGTGGTTTGTAGTGCATTGCTACTCTGGTTCTGAGCATAAAATTCAACACAACCTGCAGCAGCGGGTTGAGTCAATGGGAATGCAGCGCAATGTTTATCAGGTAGTTGTGCCTACCGTCGAGGAGATCGAGATTAAAGACGGGGAGCGCAAGACAGTAGAGCGTTGTCTCTATCCGGGCTACATCATGGTTCAGATGATTTACACCGAGGATGCCTGGTACATGGTACGCAATACGCCTGGCGTCACCGGTTTTGTAGGCATAGGGCATAAGCCGATTCCGTTGCGCCGCGAACAGGTTAAGTTGATCCTGCATCGTATGGAAGAGGAAGCCCCGCGATTGCGGACTACATTCCAAGTCAATGAAAAAGTACGCATTGTGGAAGGCCCCTTCGCTGATTTTATCGGCATGGTGCAAGATGTTGATGAGTCTCGGGCAAAGTTACATGTGTTAGTTTCATTCTTTGGACGCGAAACCCCGGTGGAATTAGATTTCTTACAAATTGAAAAAGCGTAGTATTGGATAGTTAACCATCGAAGTTTTACGGAAACTTCAGATAGGATTTAAGGGAGCTCAGGAAGATGGCAAAGAAAAAAAAGGTGAAAGCAGTAGTAAAGTTACAGATTCCGGCTGGTCAAGCCAATCCTGCCCCGCCCATAGGTCCTGCTTTGGCGCAACATGGTATCAATTTGATGGGTTTTTGCAAACAGTATAACGCCAAGACTGGTCACATGGCAGGGAACATCATCCCGGCCGAGATTACTATTTACCGGGATTCATCCTTCGACTTCATTCTCAAGACACCACCGGCTGCTGACCTATTGCGCAAAGCAGCAGGCATACCGAAAGGTTCCTCCGAACCAAATCTAGATAAAGTAGGGAGCGTCACCCCTCAACAGGTGCGTGAAATCGCGGAGCAGAAGATGAAGGACCTCAACGCCAATGACATTGAGGCCGCCGAACGGATAATCGCGGGCACCGCCCGCAGCATGGGCGTACAAATCAAAGCGTAAATTATCACTAGTGTGGGAGGGGGAAACTACCCGTTAATACCACGAGGAGTATGAAATGAAAAAACATGGAAAAAAATATCTGGCGGCGTTAGAGAAAGTCGACCGTGAGCGCGAGTATAGTCCAGCAGAAGCCCTCAACCTGGTCAAAGAGATAAGTTACGCCAAGTTCGACGCGACGGTTGAGATGCATATACACACTGGATTGGATCCACGTCACGCTGATCAACAGATTCGGGGTATGGTTCAGTTGCCCTACGGATTGGGGACTACTGTGCGCGTGGTAGTTTTCGCTACTCCAGATATCCAGGCTCTTGCTGAAGAGGCCGGGGCTGATCACATCATCGTTGATGATGAAGGCATTCAAAAAGTCATGGATGGCTGGACAGATTTTGATGTAGCTATCGCCATTCCGCAAATGATGGCAAAAGTTGGACGGTTGGGTCGCGTGTTAGGGCCTCGTGGCTTGATGCCTAACCCCAAGACGGGCACCATGGTCCCCGCTGACGATTTGGCGAATGCGATTAAGGCTGCTAAGGCCGGGCAGGTTGAATATCGTCTGGATCGCTCCGGGAATCTACACTTCCCCATTGGGAAAGTTAGTTTCTCCCCCGAGAGCTTGCTGGGCAATATGACTGCCATTATGTCCACCCTGCGGAGTGCCAGACCGGCAGCTATCAACAAAGTTACTTATATGCGGCGCGTAGTTCTAACTCCGACAATGGGGCCTGGTATCAGAGTCGCCCCGTTGGTCGCCTTAGAGATGGAGTTGGTCTAGTCGCCTATACTGAAAAGTTTTATTCCCTGTTTGCCTGAGACAGCAGGAGTGTACATACACTTAATTACCTGCCGAGGCAAGGACGGATAGCTTGAATCACACGTTGTTAGCACAGCGTAAGATTCTGGTCCTTGTGTCGGTAAGCACAGGGACCAGTTTTTTTGTAGCTTAGTATTGAAAAAGGAGGTGAGAGAGATTGGCTATTTCACGTATACGTAAAGAGGAATTAGTTGCTGAGTACACGGAGCAGTTACAAAATTCTCAAGGAACCATTTTTGCGCATTATAAGGCTTTGAATGTGCCTCAAATGGAAGAACTACGTAGAGGGGCTCGTGAAAAAGAGGGGCAGGTTTTTGTAGTTAAAAACACTCTTTTTCAGCGCGTCATCAAAGCGAATTCTGATAAGGTTCCTGAGGGTCTGATTGATGGACCTATGTTGGTGGGTTTCTGTCATCAAGATGCCCCGCCGTTGGCTAAGGTTTTCAAGACCTTTGCCAGTAACGTAGAGGGAGGCGAGTTCAGCATCAAGGGTGCTCTGGTTGAGGGACATTTCTACACAGCCGCGGAAACGGCTCGTTTAGCAGAGTTGCCTTCGCGCGATGAGATGTTCTCCAAAGTCTTGGCGACTATCAATGCTCCAGCCACCCAAACAGTGGGTGTGATAGCGAGCGGAGTCCGGCAAGTACTCAATGTATTGCAGGCTTATGTTGATAAGTTGGAAGAAGGCGGCGCGCCCGTTGAGAACGCTGCCTAGTTGTAATCAAAATAACAAATTAAACCAAACAGAGGTGTTTTTATGGCAGATTTAGCAAAATTGGTAGAGGAAATTAGTGCCCTCACTTTGATTGAGGCCAGTGAATTGGTAAAGGTTCTGGAAGATAAGTTGGGAGTTAGCGCAGCTGCCCCGATAGCGATGGCTGCTATGCCCGTTGCCGCCGCCGAGCCAGAAGAGGAACAGACTGAGTTTGACGTGATTTTGAAGGACTTCGGCCCCAAGAAGATTAACGTCATAAAAGCAGTCCGCCAAATTACCACACTAGGTCTAAGAGAAGCTAAGGGGTTGGTCGAAAGCGCGCCGGTAGCCGTGATGGAAGCCGTTTCCAAGGAAGCTGCCGAAGATGCGAAGAAGACACTGGAAGATGCCGGCGCCAAGATGGAGCTCAAGTAATACGAGCACTTCTTCAATTTCGAAGCCCTCTCCCCCGTGGAGGGGGCTTTGCTTTTGGGGCAAATGTACAAATGTGCGAACGGTAAATCAACAAATAGCAAGTCGGCAAATGATTCCTTAGCTATTGAGAACCAACACCTGAAGAAGACCCTAAGCCCTCACTATTAATTACCAGGTCTCTGGGACTTTGCATGGCGGGTGTACCGAGACATTAATTTTAATTTGACCCCGTGAAATCCTAAAGAGCCTAATTACCAGTCCCCCGCTTTTTCGCGCGCTCTCTTTCTCGCTTTATCGCCTTCCCGCCGACTTTGCCCCTCCCCTGCATCATGTTATACTTTGCTATGTATGAATATCGGTCCCTGGGTAATTTCTAACTACACTTTACGCATTAGCTCTGCTTTTCTGGCTGGATTGTTCTGGGTCTGGCTGCTGGCTCCCCGACATGGATACTCCCGCGCTCAAGTGAGCGGCGCGCTCTGGATAATCACCGGCGGCGCTCTCTTGGGTGGACGTCTAGGGTACGCGCTTACTAACGCTGCCTACTTCACGCAACGCCCGCTGGATCTCTGCCGCTGGCGGCAGGTAGGAGGTGAGCAAGGCTGGGCGGTGTGGCTAGGCGGGCTGCTGGCTGCATGGCTTTGGACAAAGTGGCGGAGCGAAAGCTGGGATGATCTGTTACGCTTGCTCACGCCGGCAGCGTTGCTGATCACAGCGGGGAGCTGGTGGGGTTGTGCCGCCGCCGGTTGCGCCTGGGGGCGAGAAGCGCCCTCCGCGCCAAAGTGGCTCCATTGGGCCGTGGTGGAAGCGCCAGACCTCTATCAGACTAGCGCGCCGCGCTACGCGGTGCAGCTGGCAGGAACCAGCTGGGCACTCTGCAGCGCCGGAGCGGCGATGCTGTGGAACCGCTACTCCGTGGCGTGGCTAGCACTCTATATGGGAGGCGCGGCACTCTTGACTTATTTCCAAGCCAATCCCGTGCCTCTGGTGTGCCAGTACCGGTTGGATTTCATCATTGCTCTCATCCTGACGCTATTCTTTCTCTGCCAGCAAGCGTGGATGCAAATAAACACGGAAAAAGATCAAAAATCAGTGTAATCCGTGGATGAAAAACTTCATCTGGCTGCTTGAATCAAATGATTACCTAGCGTATCTCCTCAATAACTAGGGGGAAATATGCTAGCGGTTAGTCTGCGCACCACGGAGGGGCAGAGAACCCCGCGTAAAAATAAAAAACTCTGCGCTCTCTGCGTACTCTGCGGTGAAAACTGCCTTAAAATACTGAAATGATACTACCTAGTACCGTTAAGGAAATAAAATTATGGAAAATTGGACTCCTGAACCATCCGTTGTGGATCGCTTGAAGACTGCCGTACAGGATTTAGCAACTATTGAGTCAGTACGGACGCTCTCCAATGCACCACAACCACCGGTGGAGTTTGTTCTGGCCTTGTACGAGCAAGCTGACGAGGCCTTCTTTGAGGCCCTCGCAGAGCGCTTTGAGAAACTGGATTACACTCCCGTACTGGCGGAGCAAGAAGGCCGCATCAGCTTGCACGCAATGCCCGGCGTGCCTGACAGAGAAACCGGACGCGCCTGGGTCAATGGGCTGCTCTTTGTGGCTACTTTGTTATCGGTCTCTTTTGTGGGAGCGGCGAACGAAGGCGGCGCTCCGTTCAGCCATCCGGCGGATATTTGGCTGGGACTCCCCTTTGCAGCCACGTTGCTAGGCATTCTCACCATCCACGAGCTGAGTCACTATTTTGTGGGGCGGCGGTATGGTTCTCCGGTTAGCCTGCCTTATTTCATTCCTCTGCCGGTAAGTATTTTGGGAACCATGGGAGCGGTAATCACGCAACGAGCTCCCATGCGTAGTCGCAAGGCTCTCTTTGATATTGGGGCGGCTGGCCCCTTGGGCGGCCTGTTGGTGGCCTTCCCCCTGCTGGTTCTTGGATTATCGCTCTCCGAGGTGGGGCCGTTACCGGTCGGCACGCCTTATCTAATGGAAGGGAACTCTCTGCTCTATTATCTGGTCAAATGGCTGATCTTTGGTCAACCGCTGCCCGCCGGGGACCTGGACGTGATGTTGCATCCTGTGGCCTTCGCCGCGTGGGCCGGTTTGATGGTGACTGCACTCAATCTCTTCCCGGTGGGCCAATTGGACGGCGGTCACGTAGCCTACGCGCTCTGGGGCCGTACCGCTTGGAGGATCTCGAGAGTCTTCATCTGGTTGATGATGGCTTGGGGCCTTTTCTTGAGTTTCACCGGCCAGGATTCCGGCGGGACGTGGGTCATCTGGGGAACTCTGGGGTTGATGATGGGCGCTAACCACCCTCTCCCGCTGAATGACCTGACGCCGCTTGATCCCGTCCGACGGATGGTCGGTTGGGGGATGGTAGTGCTCTTCGCGTTAATTCTAGTTCCCCTCCCGTTGACGCTTGTGACGCCGTGATGGCCGCCGGTTGCATTGGGATAGACGCCAGCCGCGCCATCAGCGCTGCACCGACAGGGACGGAAGGTTACTCGTATCACTTAATTCAGGCGTTGCTCCCCTACCTCACTCCTCGCCATACCGTCCGTCTCTATTTCCGAGAACCGCCTCCGCTAGGAGCCTTTCCGCACGCTGAATTATGCAGCATCCCTTTCCCGCGCCTCTGGACACATCTACGTCTCTCGGCGGAACTCTGGCAACACCCCCCAGACCTACTCTTCGTCCCGGCCCATGTTTTGCCCCCGGTACGACCTGCGCGCACCCTGGTCACCGTCCACGATCTGGGCTACCGCGCTTTCCCCCAGGCGCACACGGCCAGACAGCGGCTCTACTTGGAGCTAAGCACGCGCTGGAATGTGCGCGTTGCGACGCATATTTTGGCCGATTCGCAGGCAACCCGTGAGGCGCTGGTGGAAGCTTATCACGTGCCTCTGGAGAAAATTACCGTGGTTTATCCTGGTTACGACCAACAACTCCAGCCAGAGCGTGACCCAGCGGTTGTAGCTGGGGTGCGTGCCCGCTATGAGATTCCCGGCCCATATATTCTCTCGTTGGGCAGCATCCAGCCACGCAAGAACTTGACCCGACTGGTGGCAGCTTTCGCGCAGCTCGCGCCGCGTTATCCAGAGTTGACCCTGGTGCTAGCTGGGCCGCCAGGTTGGTTGGTTGAACCGCTCCACGCGCGGGTGCGTGAGTTGGGGCTGGAGCAGCGGGTGCGTTTCCCCGGCTACGTAGGGGCAGAGGATAAGGCCGCGCTCCTCTCTGGCGCCGAGCTATTTGTGTTCCCTTCACTTTACGAAGGCTTTGGCTTCCCCGTGCTGGAGGCGCAAGCTTGCGAGGTTCCCGTCTTAGCCAGCAATACCACCAGTTTGCCGGAGGTGGCTGGCGAAGCAGCGTTATTGGTCAATCCGCTGGATGAGACCGCTATCGTGCGCGGGCTGGGACGGCTATTGGAGGATGTCGCCTTGCGGCAGCAGCTCATCGCACGGGGAAAAGCGAACTTAACTCGCTTTTCTTGGCAACAAGCCGGGCAAACTGTCACTATTTTGATAGAGCGACTGTTGAGCGAGCCGGGCGACGGAAAAAAATCTATCGTAGATAATAACCCAAGTTATCCCAAATAATTTGGGATAACTAAAACCGCTCCTGGCCAAACTCAGTAAGTTAAAAAATACTCCAAGTCCCCGCCTAGGGGAGCCTTTTGACTTATTGAGAGTAAAATAAGTGCTCCTCAGTGCTCTCCGCGTGCTCTGCGGTGAGGAATTTGTCTTGTGAGTAAAAATATGTCAATTGAAATATCTGTCATCATCACCGCCTACCGCGAAGCCGCCACACTGGGAGCGGCCATTGAGGCTATCTTGCCGCAGTTGCCGCTAGACGCGGAATTATTGATCGTCTGTCCAGACCCCAAAACGAGCGCCGTAGCGGAGGATTACGCAGCGCGGTATATAAATGTGCGCCATTTAGTCGATCCCCAACGCGGCAAGCCGACGGCGTTGCTCCTGGGGCTGCGGGCGGCCGCGGGCGAGCTGGTGGTGTTGAGTGATGGGGATGTCCGCGTGGCAGAAGGTGCTCTAGCTCCACTACTTACCCCGTTCGCAGAGGCGCAGGTAGGAGCAGTCACCGGACGACCGCTCAGCACCAACTCGCGCCAGAACAAGCTAGGTTACTGGTCGCACTTTCTCACCGATAGCGCGCATCAGCTACGACGGCAACGCGACCAGGCGGGCGAGTTCCTGCTCTGCTCTGGCTACCTCTTCGCCTTTCGCCGCGCCTTGATTACAGAGCTGCCGCCGGACGCGCTGGCCGAGGATGCTGTCATCTCTCATCGCATCGCCCAACAGGGATACCGCATTCGCTACGCACCAGAGGCGCGTGTCTGGGTCAATTATCCCACCACCTATGCAGATTGGTTGCGCCAGAAGGTGCGCTCGGCGGGAGGCTACGCGCAGGATTACGTGCGCTCGTCGCCGGTGCGGATGCGTTCGGCAGGCCGAGAGGCGCGCGCCGGGTTGCGCTTAGCGCGCGAATTTGCCAGCACTCCCCGCGAGGTCTGGTGGACCGGGTTGCTCTTCGCCGCCCGGTTGCATTTGTGGGGCTTGGTCTTTCTCAACGTGTGCTTGTTGCAAAAACCATTCGCCGCTCTCTGGCAGCGGGTGGAGACGACGAAAGGTGCAGGGCGCGGGGATTAGTTGCAGGTCACAAAGTCGAAGGTCGGGGAATAGCAATTAGAAGATAGCACAGACTTCTTCCTCGGTACCTCAACCCTGGTGCGAGTTCTTCTCCACGGCCCGATAGATTATCATAGGTTGGCTTTTCCCTTTGAAAAGTTGTGGAGCCAGCGTGATAGTGGCTATTTTCCCGTGCAGTAATTGCTGGGTAGAGGCACCTAGCCACACCTCATCGGGGTGAGTGATGCTACAGATGCGGGAGCCCACGTTGGTAGCATCGCCCAGGGCACTGTAAGTATAACGCCAGTGCGAGCCGGTGTTGCCCACCAGTGCCGGCCCACTGTTAATCCCTACCCCGAAATGCAAAGTTGGACTGTCAGCAGCGAGCTGCTGCGCATTATAAGCCGCGACCTGGCGTTGGATGGCTAAGCCCGCCCGCACTGCTCTGATGGCGTGATCTGGCTGTTCATTGGGGGCGTTGAAGATGCTAAACACCGAATCGCCCATGAATTGGGCTATGGTACCACCAAATTCGTCTATGGCATCGCAGGCTAAGGAAAGATACTCGTTAAGTAATTTAACCATTTCTGGGGGGGGGATTTTTTCAGTAAGATAAGTATAGCCGCGTAAATCGGCAAAGAGCACCGAAACTTCGCGCGACTCTCCTCCCAATTGAGGGGGTAGCCGTTGTTCTAGCGCGGCCGTAACCACTTCGCGGGATACGTAATGGCTGAATAGAAAATCCAACTGTTTGTTAGTTGCCATTAGTTGTTGCTGTAACAAACGTAATTCATTACGCTGTTGAGTCAGCTGTTGAGCCAGTTGCCCCACCTTAGTAGTATCTGTCACTAACAATAATAAATGCCGGGGGGATTTGTCCGGGGTGTAAGGGAGCAGTGTCATAGTCAGATAACAAATGCCCTGATCATCCGGGGCAACGCGATTGATATGTTCTAATTGAAAATGCGCTTCTTTGCCGGTTAAGATATCAGCTAGGAGCTCTTCAGACCCCATCAATTCTGGCACCAGGCCTGTTAATAAACTGCTCTCACTCACCTCTGCTGGTCTGACCAGCACAGTTTCCAGCAGTGGACCTTCCATCCGCACGATGTTTAGTTCTGGGTCAGCCAGCAAGTAAGTTGTTTGGTACAGCCGTGCAATTAGTTGCGTGATTGCGGCGTCCATGTTAGTTAGGCTTTGCTCTTGGCCAGTAATTGTTGACCTAGCCACCGGAAGGTTTGTTCCACGGCAGCTCCGCTTTTGGCACTGGTGAGATAATAAGTAGCTTGTAATTCCACGGCTACCGTCTCGAGCTCGGGAACTGTAATCTGACGCTCAGCTACCAGATCGCATTTATTGGCCGCGATCACGAATTGTGCTTGCGGATTTATCCCCAACAGGTCCGTGGCATAGGTACGCAAGCTGCCCAGCGTCTCCGCACGGGTTAGATCACAAACCAGCAGCGCG
>JAYELZ010000089.1:0-4224 GCA_034717835.1 Chloroflexota bacterium | reverse complement strand
CTGATAGTCAATTAGTCGGGTAGTCTGATAGTCGATTAGTCGGGTAGTCTGATAGTCAATTAGTCGGGTAGTCTGATAGTCGATTAGTCGGGTAGTCCGTTAGTCAGGTAGCCGTTAGTCTAGGTTAGGACTATCCGCACGCCGGCTTCGCTTAAATCCCAGAGGGGAGCGTTGCTGGCTTCTCGCCCGGTGATGAGTAAATCTATCTGCTCTACGGGGGCGCTGTGGAGTGCGCCGACTTGTCCCACCCGCTCCGGTGGCAGTAAGACCATGGTTTTGGCACTCTGCTTCAGCAGCGTGCGCGCCAGGTTCGCGTAACGCAGATGGTCATGGGTCAACCCGCTCTCGGCGCTTAATCCGGCGGCCTCTATGATCACCCAATCTACCAGCAGGTGGAATTGTTGCTCCAGTTGGCCGTAGATTCCGTAATCCCGCCCCACCTCCCCGCCCAGCAGATGTAAGGTGTGCTGCTGGGTTCTGGCTGCCCGCCAAGCCACATCCAGGGCGTTGGTGATGATGGTCAGTTGTTTCTCGCGGCCCAGTGAGAGGATGATCTCTGGCGTAAAAGTCCCCGGTCCCAGAAAAACTACGCTGCCTGTGGAAATCAAGCGCGCCGCCGCTTCGGCAATCCGCCGGGCTAGTCCACTGGGGGGGGAAGAGTCGCCGATGCTCTCTCTAAGAATTGCTCCACCATGTACGCGCTGCAGATGACCAGCACTCTCCAGCCTGGCCAGATCGCGGCGCACGGTAACGGGATCAACTTGCAGCGAGGTTGCCAGCGCGGAAACTTGTACACTTCCGGCAGTGGTGAGCTCTTGTAGAATTAAGGTACGTCGTTCAGCGCCTAACATAGATTTCTCATCTGAGGGCTATCATAGTAAGGGGCGGTGAATTTGTCAACGTATTTGTCCTCAACCGTGCAATAGTGTGCAATGCCGTGCGCATTAGTGCGACATATCACGGAGTTACGGGTAGTGGGGTGAGGGGTAGATCATAGTAGGCTTCCACGATCTGGCGGAAGAGCGGGGCGGCGATGGCGGAGCCTTCGCCGCTGTTTGCTACCATGACCACCAGTGCGATTTCCGGTTCATCGGCGGGGAAGTAGCCCGCAAACCAAGCATGGGGGAGCGCGGTTTCGCCAGGGGCTTGCGCGGTCCCCGTCTTGCCGGCTACGGGGATGGCTAGCTCTTGGAAGCGATGGCTGGCGGTGCCCGCTGGCGTGCGCGTCACATCCCAGAGAGCTTCTTGGATCAATGTTAGATGGTCGGTGGAAAGCGGCAGCTGCCCGACGGCTTGCGGGGCAGTGATTTGCTCAGGATGGGTGCTGTTCGCGCCGATTTGGGCGACCAGGTAAGGGCGGTAGAGGGTGCCGCCATTGGCGACCGCGGCCAACATTTGGGCGACTTGTAGCGGCGTGACCAGGAGAAACCCCTGTCCGATAGCCAGGTTGACCGTATCGCCGGTGGCCCAACCTTCAGAATAGGTAGCTTGTTTCCATTCGGGGTTAGGGAGTAGCCCTTCTGCCTCCGCTAACTCCGGTAGTCCGGTGACTTTACCAAATCCGAAAGCTCCGCCATAAGTGGGGAGAATTTCTGGATCGGCGTAGTCCAATATCTTCCCCAATTCGTAGAAGACTATATCACAAGAGGCGATGAGGCCCTGTTTCAAATTTATATTGCCGTGCCCGGATGTCAGCCAGCAACTTTTACGATTGGCGATACCCAGCCCATCCCAGTGCCCAGGGCAATAGAAGGGGGTGGTGGAAACTGCATTGCCGCTCTCCAGGCCGGCGGCCATGGTCACAATTTTGAAGACGGAACCTAAGGGGTAAGTGCCCTGGGTGGCGCGATTGAGTAGCGGGCGGGTGGGGTCGGTGAGAATGGCTTGCCGCTGCCAAGCGTCAGTGGGGCGGACGAAGATGTTGTTATCAAAGCCGGGGCCGCTGACTAGGGCGCGTAAGGCACCGCTCTGCACATCCATAGCCACTACTGCGCCGGGTTGGTTGCCCAGGAGTTGTTCGAGTTGCTGTTGCCACTCGCGGTCTAAGGTGGTGTAGAGCGCGCGCCCCTGTATGGGGCGCTGTTCAGCGAGGCCTTGCAGGTAGTTCCCCGCCGAGTCAACCAGGTAGAGACGCCCACCGTTTTTTCCTGCCAGGATATCCTCGCCCCAGGCTTCCAGGCCGGCGATGCCGACTTTGGCATCGCGGCGGTAGCCCATCTGCCGATATGCGGCGGCTGCATCGGCAGGAATCGGCGAGACCCAGCCGACGACGTGGGAACCCACGCCGGCTAGGGGATAGAGTCGCCCAGGACTTTCACGGCGTTCAATGCCGGGGAGGTTGAGGGCTTCATCGTAGGCCAAACTCTCTTCCCCGCTGATATCGCTGATAGGGATGAACCAGTTGGCCGGTTGGCCGGCATATTCCGCTTGAATTTCCTCGCTGGGCATTCCCAGTATGGGCGCTAGTGTGCTTAACAGTACCGTTTCGTCCTGAATCTCTCCAGGTATCACGCCGACGGTGACAATGCTGCTAGGAATCGCCAGTCCGGTCCCGTCGCGCGCGTAGATATTGGCTCTGGGTGGAACTTGATATTCCAGCACAAAATTGTTTCCCTCCGCTAGCTCGGGCCAGATGGTGCTCCGTTGCCAGTTGAGCCACCATTGTCCTTGTTCGTGCTTTAACCTGAGTTGATTAGAACTCTGGAGATTGCCGAAGAGGGCGGTCTCCCAGGTGGTCTCAAATATGATCCAAGCCTGGTCATCTTCCAACGTTAATTGTTGGGGTCGGGCAGTCACAGTGAGCGTGGTGCTACTTTCCAAGGCCGTGTGATAAGCCTGCTCGAAATCCGCCGCAGATAAGCCGGTTTGTAGCGAGGGCGCGAGTAAGGAGTACATTCGGGCATAGTCAGCCGCTTCCCAGGCAGCGAGAAAGGCTGCGCCCACTGACTTGGGGGCTGCGAAACCCATTGTCGGGGCGGCTGTGGGCAGCGGCGCGGTGGCCGTAGGCGCGGGCGGGGGGGGAGAACCACATCCTACCAGCAACGCACCGAGCAGGACAATTGACCAGAAACGTGATTTCATAGGAGTATCCCTCTATCCGGCGCGGGGCATAGGTAGCCGAAATGTTGGTAACAGAGAGCGGGGAGCTGCGGAGAAATTTCTAGGCCGCTAGATTCCAGCAGTGCGGCGACGGCACAGAGCGGTAATCCCACGACGTTGGCGTAACAACACGCGAGCTCTTGCACGGGGTGGAATCCCGCGTGTTGGATGGCGTAGCTGCCCGCTTTGTCGAAGGGATCGCCGCTGGCCAGGTAGGCCTCGATTTCAGCGTCGCTGTAGGCGCGCATCTGGACGGTCGTCGTGACGCGCCGCGTGATAGTCCGTCCTGTCGCCGGTGCGTAGAGCGCCACGCCGGTATGGACGCGGTGGGGGGCCGCGCGCAACCTTCGCAACATGGCCCGTGCTGCCTCCGCGTTTGGTGGTTTACCCAGCGCACGCTCATTTAGTTCCACCACAGTATCGGCGGCTAAAACTAACACCTCGGTTCCGGCACCGTCCACCGCGCGAGCTTTTTGGCGGGCCAACCGGACTACCAGGGCCGCCGGCTTTTCGTCGGGATAGGGGGTCTCATCCAAGTGGGCGCTGGTGGCTTGAAAAGGAATTCCCAGCCAGGCTAGCATCATTCGCCGCCGGGGAGATTGCGAGGCCAGATAGAGCTGTTGCGAGTAGCGAACTTTCTCTTTATCCATAAGCATGCTGGTTGTGTGGGTATTGAAAATGTCATCTGGAGTGATTATATACCGGATTGGGTTTTCTCGAAATGATGACGAATTTTACAGACAACTTAGGGTCTCTGGAACTTGGCGGGGTAAGTGTCACGCGACGTAAATTTTTCACCACAGATTACACGGATTACACTGATTTTTTACTTTTTTCCGTGCTAATCCGTGAAATCCGTGGTTAATTTTAACTCGACCCCGCGAATTACCAAAGAGCCATAACTTATTATGCAGTTGGCGTACAGTACCAAATTCCTATTGTGGGCTGGGGGTAGCTCTTATATACTACAAACAGTTACAAGCAAGTTAATCAACTATATATTTTTAAGGAGGAAACAAAATGTTATATCTACCTCGTGAGGAAGGCCAGGGCTTGGTTGAGTACGCCCTAATTTTGGTATTGATTGCTGTGGTCGTCATCGTCATCTTGACCCTGTTGGGTGGC
>JAYELZ010000088.1:2645-4253 GCA_034717835.1 Chloroflexota bacterium | reverse complement strand
TGAGACGGTGGTTCGTAAAGGTATAACTTCCCATATTTTTTGCTCTAAGCCCCCGTCTCAGAGGCGGCAGTGCGGAAAACTATTCTTTTACAGACCTCTAACCTGGACAAGCTAGAACCAAAAGGGGGCTTTACCGCAGAGAACGCTGAGAACGCCGAGAAAAACAAAGAAGAAAATCTCTGCGCTCCCGGTGTCAAGGGGCACTGCCTACCCCCCCCTACTGCGCTCCGTGGTAAAATTCTTGTTTTTTGTGCCAGAACTTAATTGTTAAGTGCCTAAGACGCTGTTACGTTCAGTGCTATAACTGCGATAAATCGTTCACTGCTAGCTCTTACCTACTTGCTTGAGTTGCTCCCCATCTGCTGTCTACTGTCTACCGTCTACCGTCTACTGTTTACTGTCTTTCAATCTCGCAGTCCTTTCCCCAACTCACACCATTTACCTCTCCCGTGTAACCTACCAATTGCTTGGCCATCTCCGCGAACGCCAGCGGATCGCTCGTAGTGAAAAAGGTATGCTGGCCGGTCCCTGGGGGAGCTTGAAGCCCCCGGCGGCGCAACCGTCGCGTTATCTGACGCGCTACGGCCGGAGCGGGGTCAAGCAATTGCACCCCCTCTCCCACGACGCGTTGCATGGCCGGGCGGAGAAAGGGGTAGTGCGTGCAACCCAGGACCAGCTGGTCGATGCCCTGGGCGATCAGTGGTTGGAGATATTGCTGGAGTAACTCCTCTATCTTCGGCGTATCAGTGGCTCCCGTTTCGATTAGCTCTACCAGGCCGGGGCAAGTTTGCGTCTCCAGACGGACTTCGGAGGCGAAGCGCTGCACCAGTTGTTGGAACAATTCCCCTTGGAAGGTGGCCGGAGTGGCGATGATACCCACGACGCCACTCCGCGTTTTTTCCGCCGCCGGCTTGACGGCCGGCTCCATTCCCACGAACGGCACCGCTGGAAAAGTCTCGCGTAGCGTGTGCAGCGCTGCTCCAGAGGCGGTATTGCAAGCCACCACAATCAACTTGGCGCCCTGCGCCAAGAGGAAGCGCGTGATGCCCTTGGCGTAGCTACGCACCTCGGATAGTGGGCGCGGCCCATAGGGAACGTGGGCTTGATCGGCGAGGTAGAGCGTGTCCTCGCGGGGTAACTGGCGCACCACTTCGCACCACACGGAGAGGCCTCCGACGCCGGAATCGAAGATGCCGATAGGCGCGTTTGAATCGGAAATCATCTGGGCTAAAATTTCCTCTCGTTCAAGAGCACTGACAGATCCAATACTGGTGAGCGATAATTATTTTTTATCATAGCTGGTAACCAGTTATTGGCTTCCTCTAGATTGCAATGCCCACGTTGAACAGCCAGTACCAAGCAGCCAAGTGAACCCGATTTATTAATTCCACGGCGAGTAGCTTCCTTGCGCGCAGCTAGGTCATCAGTAAGCAACGTCCAGCCGCGATGTTGTGCAATCACCAGGCAGGAGGCTTCGCCTGAGTGCAAATGTGTGGGCAATTCTTTCCACAATTGCCACTCTTGTTTCTTGGTCACGTTGATCAACCGGAGCCATCCTTCCGTGGCAAATGGATAAATATATTGTTCTATACCAGTGTAGAATAGGTA
>JAYELZ010000088.1:0-2545 GCA_034717835.1 Chloroflexota bacterium | reverse complement strand
CATTCAGTTGTCCGATGGCGGCGAAGTTTGAAATTACTGTAGTGTCTGCAATGATACTCATCGTTATATCATTGCTCCTTGAAATAATTATGCAGAGTCGCAATCTCTTCTTGGGCGGCTTTGATACTCGCTGTCCCCAAACGCGGCTGGATGCCATGTTCGACCAGAATGTCTTTCATTTGCGCCCAGCTAAGGCCAGCCATACTGGCCGCTCGAGAGAGCGAGATATTTGTAGTTTGGTAGCGATGAATTGCTAGTTGGATGCGCAAATCCGCACGTGTGCGTAGTAAATGGCGTAAGGCATCCAAGATAACCGCCTCTTCATTCTCGTAGAGATGAGCTTCAACTAAATCTCGCGGCCTAACAATCATTTTGTACCTCCTTATTTGTTGATCGTAATTCTTGATTCGTAACCGTCATTCAGCCGGCTGTAGCTCAAACTCGTAGGTGGCCGTCTCGGTGGTGACGGGCGCGATAGCGGAAACTGTGATCACCGCTCGCTGGGTCTCACTGTTGAGCGGAATGCGCCAGGTGACCTCTGTATCATCGGCCAGCAGGAACTTTTGGATTTGGGGTTGGGGGTCGGTGTAAGTTACCAGCTGGACAATCCACTCTTGCGGCAGGATGTTGGCGTGGCGCACAAAGCCGGTGGGAATCCAACCGGAGATTTCTTGTTCAACGTCATCTTGGAAGAGCAGCTCACCGTCGGCTACAATTTCGATATTATCCAATGCCCAACTGGGTTGGTTGACGGCGGCGTCGGTGATGTACTCGAAACGCAGCGCGATTTCTGCTCCGGTGTAGGCGCTCAGCTCGGCGGTGAGTTCCTGCCAGCCGGCGCTCTGCCCGGTCAGCCCGCACCCGAAGTTATTGCCGTTGGGGTCGTCGGTGGTGCAGCCTAGCCCCGAATCGTCAAGGATGTCCCACTTGATTTCTGGCGAATTGAGGTCGCTTGGAATCTGGCCGCTGGCAGTAGTTCCCACTACCACGTAACCGTAATCCCAGTTCTCTTCGATGTGATACCAACTCTGGAAGCGTAAGGTAGCTGCGTTTACATTCTCCAAGTCCACCACGCGGGTTAGGCTGCTGTCCGATTCATCATTGCGGCCAGACCACCAGAGGTATTTTCCACTAAAGGCAGCAGTATCTAATACCTTAACTTGGGTGCTGCCGGTGAAGGTGAGGGTTAGCGGTTCGCGACCTTGAATTTCGATGTAATCTACGCCATATTGATGTACGGTGCTGGTACGCTGCACCGGATAAGCGGAGCGATTATAGTGAATGTCCATGGTGGGGGAGCGAGGATCGATGTCCTGGTAGCCATATTCGCCGCTGGAGAGGGTGGGATCGTCTAACAAATTAGCTATGGCCCAATTGGCAAAGAAGGCTTTATGGTCAAAAGGGCGGCCTAAATTTGTTAGCACGGTATCTACGCTCTCCATGCTGTTCTCGGGACGGGCAACCAGGGCTTGCGTGGCATCTTCTCCAAATTGATCCAGGAAGTATTCCATGAAGAGGTAAGCCCCGCCATAGTTGGCTGAAGCATCCCCCGCCGTGCCTTCGGGCCAAGAGTTGAGCTGGGTATCCGGGGCGCGGCTGTAGGAGATGTCGCTGCCCCCGACCTCGTAATTTCCGTCTTGGTGGGAGCGTTCGTTGAGGGCCATGGCCAGTTCGGAGCAACCTTCATTTAGCCAAGTGGTCTCGTTGCGGTCGCCGCGCCAATGGATCATGTGCTGGAACTCGTGGGCTAACACGCCATTGTAGAAGCTGTTGCCGATAGTGACGTTATCTAAGTTGATGTAGAACATCTCCATCTCGTTGGAATCCGCGCGGACGGCCTGTACGTATTCATCGGGGCTGGAGAAATAGCCGGCGACACTGTCGCCTAAGTTGCGGGCATGTAAAACGCTCACATGCGGGTCGCCATCTACTCCGGGCGACCATTCACTCCCGAAAAATTCGCGGTCGGTGGGATAGGTATGTTCCTCGAAGAGGTCAGCGGCTTCCCGTAGATCATCCTCATCAAAAGAAGCTCCTTCCTCAACCCACATGTAGACATGAGCGGTCTTATAAACCAGCCGTGCCTCTATCTCAAACTGCTCCTCGTTATCCACATCTGAGACGGTGAAGGTGTGGAGAGTGCCTTCTGCGTAATCGGGATTGGTGGTGGCGGCCACGCGCGGAGTATCAGGATTCAAGCCCTTAAAACGGACGCCCAGAACGTGCAGGTCTGCGTCAGGTGCCTCCATTTCCGTTAAAGCCTGCAAAGTTTCCAGCGCTTCCGCCGGCATTTCCCCGGTGATGGGAGGCAACGGAGTGGCTTCCGGTTCTATAAGTGAGTCTAGCCGAGAGATTTGACCATCCTCTTGGGCGACAGAGTAGATTGTCAGTCCGGCGCCTAACACGCAGCAAATACAGAGACAAATCGTTAAGAACAACACTGTGAAGATGACTACGCCCCAGATCCAACGTCTATTAGAGCTCATTTTACCTCCATGTAGTAGTTGATTTGCCGCAAGTATACTTCAGTGGAGCGAAAAGGCGA
>JAYELZ010000087.1:0-4263 GCA_034717835.1 Chloroflexota bacterium | reverse complement strand
GGCGGGATATTCTCTCTCGTGGGAGGGATTTTGCTCTGGCGTTCCTGGCAGCAAAAAGAAGCGGAGGGTACTCCCCATGGGAATCTGGCGGGGGTGTTGGCGCCGGCCGGGAGTTCGTAAAGTAATTATTCGCAGATTGCCAGTTCGGGTTAAATACTCACGCCGGATTATGATCCGGCGTTTTTTCATAGCGCCGGGTGTCGCCGGAGGGTGAAGGCAGTCGTGTTCCGGGGCAACGTGAGCCATAAAGTGGCGAAATTCTCGTGACACTAACTAAGTCGCACATTCATTTTCTTGCTTAATCATTCTTTTCGGGTATTCTTACTGCGCTAGGAAGCCAATCTCACCCCGGTTAAAACCGTCTGGTGGCGGCTACACTTCCCCGCCGCTGACTTCGCAAGGGCGCTCCCCCTCCGCGTTTCTACGGTGAGGGCTTTCAAAGGAGTTGACCCAGTGCAATTATACCTAACGCCGACGGCCATCGGTTATCTGACCCAATTAATTCTCGCCGCGCTCATCAGCGGCTATTTCCTGTTACTGGTGCGGCGCCAACACGCACAACACACTCTCTGGCTCATCGGCTTCTTCACAGCCATTACCGCTTTTCTCGCCACCCTCTTCCTGGGAGCGGCCTTGGCACCGACCCCACGCTTGACCGTGGTATTCCTGCAAAACACTCCCCTCGCCGTTGCAGTGACCTGCCTGCTGCAATTCGCCTACCGCTTTCCCACGCTGCCCACAGCGCTGCGCCGCGAGGCACGGTTGGCTCTGCTGTTAGGCTCCCTTTACGCTCTTGGGGAAACCGGGTACGCCGCGTTTCGCTTCATCCAACTGCGCGCCGGGGTAATAGAGTATCGTCCCAACTGGAGCGATTATCTGCTGCTGCTGCTCTTGCTATGGGCGCCGGTGAGCTTTTGCCGGCAGCTGTATCTCCTGGCCCCCGCCGCCGGTAACTTGTGGGCGCGGCTGACTGCTCCTCTGCGCCGCTTCCCCAATCGCAAAGCACACGCCGCGCGTACCTTTGCCCTGATCTTCCTGTTCGTCGCCGGACTAAATCTGTTCAACATCCTGCGCGCCGCTTATCTGGTGACGGTGTCCCTGGCGAACATGGGCATCTCGTTAGGAATCCTGGGCGCGTTGTTTACATTCGCGGTTACGTACCTGAACTACCAGCCGGGAACAATCTCGTTCATGGTGAAGCTGGCCGGCGTGACGCTGACGGTGGTGCTGGCAATCATGGGGGTGGTGGGATGGGTCGTCTCCCCCCTCTATGAAGCACTCTATCACCCCGTTCTTCCCGATCACCGCACACTGCGCTTCACGCCCAATAACCTTGACGGCTACGATATTGCCGAAATCCCCTTTGCCTTCGAGACCGACTGGGGCCGCGATTTACAGTTGGACGATGGCTTGCTGCGTGGGTGCAGTGAGGTGCTGGAATTTACCTTCCCTTTCTACGGACAGGATTACCGGCAGGTCTACGCTTGCAACGACGGCGTGGTGAGCCTGGGGCAGGCGACGAGCTACCGCAAATTTCAATACCGCTACGGCGCAGGCGACCCCTTGCTGCTGGCGTTGTTGCTGGACCTGGATCCGACCATCAGCGCCGGGGGCGTCTTCGCCCGGCAAGAGCCGGCAAGCGACTCAGTACAACCTGGGCGCGAACGGCTCATTATCACTTGGGAACGACTACGGGGCTTCCGGCGACCCGCAGCCGAGTTCACCTTCCAGGCGATTTTGTACGCCGATGGCGTTTTCGACTTTGTCTACAATGGTCTACCGGAACAGCTGTGGTTTGAACCCAACGACGACCCGGGGGCGAGTTTGTGGGCCGTGGGCGCGCTCCCCGGCGGGTTGGAACGGCGCGCCGGGCCACAGTTGGTCACATTGACCAATTTACCGTTCAGCACTGGGCCGGATGGGGCGCTACAGGATTACCACCTGGAATTTCGCCAACACTTGCACACGCTGCTGGCTCCTCTGGCCGGGTTGATTTTGATCGCCAGTACATTCATTGTGGTGGGGTTCCCGTTGCTGTTCCGCTTTACCCTGGTCAATCCCCTCAACGCGCTGCTGCGCGGCGTCCGGCGCATCGAAGCCGGGGACTATGCCAGCAATGTGCCCGTGCAATACCCGGACGAGATCGGCTTTCTGACGCGAGCGTTCAATGCGCTGGCCGCACAATTGGGCGACCTGATCCGCAACCTGGAAGCGCGCGTGGCGGCGCGCACGGCCGCTCTGGACACGGCCAACACGCAATTGCGGGCCGAAATTGCCGAGCGCGAGCAAGCGCAGGCGACCCTCGTCGAACAACAACGCGCGCTGGCCGCCTTCGAGGAGCGCGAGCGACTGGGGCGCGAGCTGCACGATGGTCTGGGACAGATGCTGGGCTACATCAACGTGCAGACGCAGACCGTCGAAACGATGTTGAACGCCGGACAAACATTGCCAGCGCAGGCCAACCTCCAGCGTATTACGCAAGCAGCGCAGGAAGCCCATGCCGACATCCGCGACTTTATCCTGGGATTACGCGCCGACAATGCCCCCCGCCAGGACTTTGGGGAAGCCCTACGCGACTACCTGCGCCAATTCCAAACGACCTACGGCATTGAAACCGACCTCAGCCTGCCTGATGGCGCGCCCATTCCCGAGTTCGGGCCGGCCGTGGAGGAGCAACTCTTGCGCATCATCCAGGAGGCGTTGACCAACGCGCGCAAACACGCCGCCGCGAGCCGGGTACAAGTGCTGTTCAACTTTACCGCCGCCGCTACCCACGTCATCATCGCCGACGATGGTCGCGGCTTTGAGCCACCCCTTACATCCCCGGACAGAGAGGAAGGTAAGCACTTTGGTCTGACGATGATGCGCGAGCGCGCACAAGCGGTGGGCGGGCAGGTGGAAATCCGTTCCGCGCCGGAGCAAGGCGCCTGCGTGCTCGTCCACATCCCGCGCCTGGACACTGTGTCTGGCGGCGAGGCGGTGACGCCTGACCTGGCCGGGCTGCGCCTGTTGCTGGTGGATGATCACCCGCTCTTCCTGGAAGGGCTGCGCAGCCTGCTCACCGCGCGCGGCTTTACCGTGGTGGGGATAGCGCGCGATGGCGCCTCCGCGCTCGAACAGACCCGCGCGCTGCGCCCCGACGTGGTGGTGATGGATATGCACATGCCGGGCGGCGGCCTGGAAGCCACCCGCGCCATCAAAGCCGAATTGCCGGAGACCAAAATCGTCATGCTCACCGTCGCCGAAGACGACGCGCACCTGTTCGAGGCCATCGAGAGCGGCGCATCGGGCTATTTGCTCAAGGGCATGGACGCCAACCAGTTCTGCACGCTCCTAGCCGGCCTGTTGCGCGATGCTGCGCCCCTGGCGCCGAGACTGGCGGCGCGTATCATGGCCGAATTTTCCCGTCGCGATACCGTGGGGGCGGGCCTTGTGCCCGCCCAGGCCGAATTAACCCCGCACCAGGAGGAGATTCTAGGCCTCGTGGCGCAGGGGCTGATTTACAAAGAAATCGCGCAGCAGCTGCATCTCAGTGAGCACACCATCAAATATCACATGCGCCGGATTCTGGAGAAATTACACGTCAGTAGCCGCACCCAGGCCATTGCTTACTACCAACAACTGCAACAAAAATAGACCTACCGCGCGCTCCTACGGATTTTTTAACGCGAAGTCGCCAAAACGCTAAGGTTTTTGGGTCTCTGGGACTGGGCGGGGTAAGTGCCCCGCGACGAAAGTTTTTCACCACAGGTTACCCGGATTACACTGATTTTTTTACTTTTTCCCGTGCTAAGCCATGAAATCCGTGGCTAATTTTAACGCGACCCCGCGAATTCCCCAAGAGCCTGAACAATTTAACGGCGTGCCCGTGCCGCGTGACGGTCTGTCGGGCGACTCAGGAGGGACACGACCCACAGCTACAGTTCGCGAACGATTCTCACGACCTACGAACGATTCCCACGGCCCGCGAACGATTCCCACAGCCTGCGAGCGATTCCCACGGCCCGCGAGCGATTCCCCCCGCCTGCGAACGATTCCCACGGCCTGCGAACGATTCCCACGACCCCCGGAGCGATTTCCACAGCCTGCGAACGATTTATGCGGCCAACCAAATGGCTCATTGGCAATAAAAATGGCGTCTGTGGCTAAAAACTAAGACTAACTGCCAGAGAGCGACTGCGTGCCGGTAGCCGGCGACTTCAGTCGTCAGGTTGGTTGCCAGCTTATCATTTTAGGGTCTCTGGGATTTGACGTGGTAAGTGT
>JAYELZ010000086.1:0-4276 GCA_034717835.1 Chloroflexota bacterium | reverse complement strand
TTGCCCCACACCAGAGACGATGAGCGTCACGTCGCCGGTGTATACGCCGGAGGTGGTGACGGCGGAATGACCGCCAGCAAAGGGGACGATCACCGTTTCCTCATCGCACACGGTCCCCGATGAAGATAATATCGTGACGGTCTTGCTCTCAATGTCAGAGCCGCCAGGGCCAGTAATGGTGAGGGAAACAGTGTAGGTGCCGTGGCTCGTGTAGGTATGAGAGGGGTGGCGGGCATCACTGGTGCTGTCGTCCCCAAAGTTCCAACTCCAAGCGGTGACGTCGCCAGTAGACTGGTCGGTGAATTGCACTTCAAGTGGGGCTGCGCCACTAAGGGGGGATGCGGTGAAGCCGGCGTCTGGCGGGACGGCTCCCTCGCTGAACTCCCAAGTGTCATTCAGGAATTGCAGTCCTCCATCCTCATATTGACCTCCAAAGAGGACGACCACGTTGCGCTGGTTGTCGTAGGCCATCCCGTGCAAACCGCGGCCGGCCGGTAATGTGTCTGGCGTCAACTGCTCCCAATCCGTGCCGTCGTACACCCAAGTGTCGTCGTGACTGCCGGTCCACGCACCGCCAAACAGAAAGGTCTTCTGGCGGCCGCTGTCGTAGACGGCGCGGTGCCATTCGCGGGCGACTGGCGAGGAGGACAATGTGATTTCGATCCACGTTGTCCCGTCGTACTCCCACGTGTCCCCCAAGTGACCATACCAATCACCGCCAAAGAGGATGGTTCTCTGACGCACAGGGTCATAAGCCATTGCCGGGCGCACCCGGCGGGGGGGTGATTCGGTGGGGGTGATTGGTATCCATGTGTTGCCGTCGTACTCCCACGTCTGGTCATTGGTGCCTTCGCCGCTGAAAAGTACGACCACTTGCCGGACACTGTCGTAGGCCAGGCCGTGGGCCTCGGTGGCAGGTGGCGAGGCAGTTGGGGAACGCTGGATCCAGTTGCTCCCGTCGTACTCCCAGGTTTCATCTCCACCATTGTTTCCCCCGTAGAGCACTATGACCTGGCGGTGACTATCGTACACCATAGCGTGATATCCCCGAGCCGAAGGCGCGTCGGCAGTGGAGATTTGAGTCCAGTTAGCACCGTCGTATTCCCAGGTGTCGTTCAGATAGCCGCTGCCGTCGTACCCACCAAAGAGCACTGTTGCACCCCGTGTGGCGTCGTAGGCCATAGTGGTGCGACTGCGGGCCGAAGGCGAGTTGCTAGGGGAGACTTGATACCAGTTATCACCGGAGATCCCGGCATCGTCCGGGGTCGCGCCGTTGATGTCGAGCCACGTGCTGCTCGTGTCCTTGCGGTTGCCGGAGATGTCGGAGCCTTCGATCAAGACGTCGGTCGCGTTCTCAACGCGGACGCCGTAGTCGAAGCGCTGGATGGTGAAATTGCGCAGTGTCAGACCGGTGTGGCCGTTCATCACGATGCCGTAACCGCCGAAGTTTACCCCATCCAGGGTCACGCCGGCGCCGTCCAGCGTGATGTCGTTGCCAGCGATCTGGATCACACCGTTTTGGTTGACGTCCTCAATGACGTAGGTGCCGGGTTGCAGAGTGACGCTTTGGGTGATGACCAGATCATCAGTGATGGGGACATCGGTGGTGGCGTTGGGCCAGCGCGGTTGAGCGGGCGAGGGGTCCGGCAGGTCGGCCCGGGCCTGGGAGGCGACGAGGCCGAGCCCCAGGATAGATAACGTTATCGCAAATAGAGCGCGGATTGTTCGAGAGCGCATAGCTGACCTCCTGATCAGGGTAAACACTAGACTTAAGACGAAAGTTGGCGCAGCACGACGGGCAGGTAGATGCGGTGAGCAATGATACTCACAACGCCGTTGTGTCGCTCGACCGTCCGTTGGATGGCCGAGGTGGCGAAGTCGCGCCCCATGATGTCGTTCAAGCGGGCTTCGGCCAGGGCTAACGGCGCTGAGCCGCCAATCGGAGCATCGGAAGCGAGTTGCATTGAGATGACGATCAAGGCTCCACTGCCCGACAGCACATCGCCTTCCTCCGTCAGAGCTACGCGTAGTATGCCAGCGCCGTCATCGTGGTATTCCGAATCAAAGCCGGTCGCCAGCCCCGTTGCGGTCACGTCGGTGATGCCGGAGACCAACGCCCGGTCATACACGATGGTAAACTCCGCGCCGGTGCAACCGGATAGGTTCTGGACACGCAGGGTGGTCGTGATCACCGCGCCGGGCAAGCCCTTGGCGTCGTCCAGGCTGAGAATGGAATTGATCTGGGAGCCGTTAGTCGCATTGAGGGCCGCTATTCTATTGGCCGGGGTGTTATCGGGCAGAGGCCAGGATTGGTGCGCGGCGTAGTAGAGGATCATATTGGCGTCGGCGGTGTCCACCTTACCATTGCCGTTGACGTCTCCGGCCTGACGCTGCTCCCAGGTCGGCGTGAGCTCTCCGTTAGCAATCTGCATAGCCAGGAAGGCGTCCGCTGCCGCCACCACACCATCGCCGTTCAAGTCGCCCAGGATATAGCTGCCCTCGACGTAGAACGCGCCGTCCTGCAGATGCAGCGGAATGGGATGGTACAAATCGTCGGGGGCGTAGATGGTCGAGCCCCCCACGCCGCTGATGAAGTCGCGCAGGTTGAGCGGGCTGGTGAGGCCGACGGTGTCCGTGACCTGGAACGTGAGCCAGAAAAGCGAGCCGTCGCCGTGGAGCTGGGGCGGGGGGCTGGCGATGGCCGCGATGCGCGCCCGACTGTAGCTTTCCGTACTGGTGATGTGATAAGCCCAGGCGTAGTCCGCGGTGAGCGCGGTGCGTGAGATGACCATCGGTGATATGACACTGCTATCGAAGTCGAGCCAGATGTCGCTGGCGGCGATGTGCAGGCCTTCCGCGTTGCGGACGTTGACCGGCACGATGACCGTTTCGCCGGGCTCGGCCCAGGTATCGGGTACCCACAGGTCGGTGCGACTGAAAGGTGCGCAGGCGGTATTCGAGGTGACCACAATGCTGCCGTCGGCCTGCAGGGCCTCGACGTAGTAGCAGTAGTTCGTATGGGGGATCAAGTCGGGCTCGGCGTCGAAGTACACGGTATCAATGACGGTGGCGACGGTGGTGAAGGTCTCCGTGCCGCTGATGGCGCGGGAGACGCGGTAGGCGGTCACGTGGGGGTCGTTGGTGGGATTCCAGTTGAGTTGGATGGTGGCGTGGCCGGGTTCGGCGGTGAGATTGACGGGGATGGTCTCAACCTGGGCAACCACTTCGTAGGTGACATCACAACCATAGCTGCTGCCGGATGCCGATTCGATTTTTACAAAGTAAAGGCCATCTTCTGGGGCCTGCCATTCCAAGTAAGAGGCCATACCAGACCCAGCGTTGTCATCCGTCGCCAGCAATGTTTCATCTGTGTCATAGATGCTCAAGACGGTATCAGCGCCTCCTGCCAGGTTCTGCGTCCCCACCGAGTACGTCACCCCCCCCGTGGCGCTTAGCCTAAACCAATCTTGGTCCTCCGAGATATCGAACAAGTGCTCTATGGGGGTACCATCCGGTGTGAGAAGACCGCCAGCCTCAGAAGTGTCGTCAGGTTCCCAGGTGTCCGCCGGGCACTTCAAGGGAGCCTGTAAACTGTAGCGTCCTACGTTGGTAGTTCGCGTTACCACTTGCTCTGGGACAACATCCACGAGGGCAGACGTGTCGACCCAGGTGTCGGTCGTTTCATCCAGGTAATAAAGCGCAAGTTGGCTCATATCCAGATGAGGGTGATGGTCTGGAGCGAAATCAACAGCCAAAACTGCAGGTTCCATAAATCTCATCAGCGTGGGATCAGCAGATCCATCGTCGCCGTCAGTGCCTGACCAGGACGGAACCCAGAACTGGAAGGTCGACCCAGCCGGATGTAATCCTGTTACCGAGGCGGAGGCCAGGATGTCTTTCAGTGCCACGTGGACAGGATAAGCGACAGCTTCCGAAGGAATCGTGGCGGTGATGTTACCTGAAGGGCTGGTGAGCTGGGTAGTTGTGCTATTGAGGTGGTTCATTGCTTCTAAGGAACGGCTAGAGGCAGGAGAGATTAGCTGCTCTGCTGTAACTCTTTCTTTCCACAAATACTCGCTGGCGTGGTTGCAGTATTGGTATGATCCAGATGAGCAGGGGTCTGGCCCGTCTCCTTTCCAACCATAAGGATCAACGACGTTCTTATTCTCTTCTGCTTTATCCCACTTCTCCGGATTATTAGCATTTGAACGATAAACACCAAAGTGTAAATGAATGTCTCTAGTACCGGTATTACCCATCACTCCTATCTGCTGCC
>JAYELZ010000085.1:0-4357 GCA_034717835.1 Chloroflexota bacterium | reverse complement strand
CCTAATCGCCGGGTTGTGCTCTCACTGTCCTGATTGCCTGACATACGGCTACGCGGCCATTGAAGGGGAGGGAGCACGCAAGTCACGCGTGATGACCGACACCTGCTTCACCGTGCGCCCCTATGAGATCATCCAAAAGCAAATCAAGTTCAACGTCATTGACGAGGCTACCCACACTTCGGGCACCATCACTGAGTACGACTATACTACGCCGGGGGTCTTTTTGCCGGCCGTAGAGACAATGGTGGACCTGACTGCCGATGAGTTCGTCTACGTGTTGGGCAATATCCTGCGCACCACCCGCTATGGTAAAGAGAGCACCCGCCAGGGCTACATCCGCAACCACGTACTGGCAATTGCTTTCTCCGATGTGGAACTGTTTGCTAACCTCGAGTTCACCCAGGCTTTCTATGACGCCTTTGTGGAGGCCGGGATAGACATGGCCGGCGGCAGCCTGACACTGGCCGATTTCCAGAAGTACGCGCCGCAGATTATCCAGCAGTTGACCGGCGAGATTGCCGGGCGGCTGACGCTGGTTACCGGCGAGGAGTTGGAGGCAATTCTAGGAGAGGTGCGGGCGTTGAACCGCGACGAGACCCGTCTGACCGCTTTCTTGAAGGAACTGAACACGCAGTCTGCATCGTTCGTTGTATCATAGGGGGGCGGGCACTGGGGCGGGCACAGAGTCCCGCCCCTACGCGGTGAATTGTAGATATGACACAATTTAAACGACGACGGAATACCTATCGGTTGCCTGGCCGTGATTATAGCGATTCAACCTGTCTCTATTTCGTCACTCTGAATGCCAAGATCAAATCGGTGATGGCTGGTAGTGAGATAGACTTGCTGGTTCCATTTACCAGTTGTCGTGCTCTGGGCGAGCAAGCTAATGAAGGCATCCATGTTTACCGTCGGCAGGGTAAGTGGTTGGTGTTTGCTTATTGTTTGATGCCTGATCATTTGCACCTGTTGGTATCGCCACAAGGTGGCGCTAATCTTTGCACATTGCTGGGCGGTTATGAGAGTTACATTACAAGGGTTGCCTGGGAGTTTGGTGTGCAGGGCCAGTTATGGCAACGGAGTTTCTATGACCACATTCTGCGTAGGGGTAAAGATGCCGAGAGGATTATCGCGTATATTTTGAATAATCCCGTTAAGGCTGGCTGGGTGAAGGATTGGGAGGACTGGCCATGGTGTGGAACCCCCGATTTATCGTAGGGGCGACCGTCTCTGGTCGCCCAATGCCGAGACCACATGGTCGTTTTTGAAGTAGGAGGATAGTGATGCAAATCTGTCGAGGCACGCTGGAATTGCTGGATTATGTTTTTTACGCGACCGTTGAGCGGGGCAAGGTTTACGAAACCGGCCCCTTTATCCATAATTATGCTCTGACCTACGCGCTAGGCCTGGTTCGTGGAGAGACGTACACGTATGCCCAGTTGAAGCAGTCACCGCACTATCTGGCTGAACTGACGCCGCTGAACGGGCGGGTCTACCTGACGCCAGGTACACCCAGGCACTTTGCCCATCGGTTGGTGCAGTGGAACACTATCCCGGAGGGGTATGCCTTTCCGGGCAAAGCGCCGTCCATCGGCCATCCAGACTGGGGCTTTGCCCGTGTACTACGCCCTGGTTCTGTTTTTACGTTCTACGTACTGGTGCATGACAATGTATCGTTGCCCGATGCCCCGGCGTTGCGCGACCTGTTGGTCGAGAGAACGGCCCATGTGCGGCTGGGCAAGTTTCCCGGCAAAGCACGGCTGCGCCTGGAAACGGCGTCAAAGGTGATGGAGCGTATAGGCGCGTTTCGGGCAGATACGTTGCTTAACTGGCGCGATCTGGAGGTTGACCCACTCGTGTGTGACGTGCTACCCACCAGTCTGCCAACCCGGTTGATCCACCATGCGCACTTTGACGGTGAGACGTTTTACGAGGCTCACTTTGGGGATGACGTGGTGCGGCTGCCGGTAGCGATGCGCTTTTTGGCACGCCCACCAAAGACTAAAAAACGTTCGCGGAGAAAATCAAAATGACCAGGACACTGACGTTAAATATCGCACCTACCGCTTACAAACGAATCCAGGTTGACTGGTTGCCTGGATTAAAACCCTACGTTTATCAACAGTGTGTTTACCAATTGGTGCAAGAGGCATTGGCGAGGAACGAGACGCTCTGTCTCTTCCTCGTCACGCCCACGGGCAGTGGCAAGACGCTTGCCAGTTATGCTTACGCTATCAATCACGAGTTGCCGGCTCTGGGAGTCTATCCCACCAACGAGTTGATTCGTGACCAAGAGCGCTCTCTCAAAACGTGGATTGATCCCCAGGAGAATTACCGCTTATTGCGGGTGGACAGTCGTCAATTGGATGACTGGCAGACAAAGTTGGCCTTAAAGCACCACAGTGATACCTTAGAGACATTGTTTAACTGGCAGCCAACCATTTTGACCAACCCTGACATTTTGTTCTACATATTCTTTGGTCTTTACGCCAAGTACCCTGTCAGCGTACGCCAGCGGCTATTCACGCTGGTGGGCAGCGTATACCGATTATTCATGTTCGACGAGTTTCATCTCTACAACGTCAAACAGATGGCCGACACGGCCTTTCTGGTGGGGACACTGCACGCCATCAATCCGCACAAGGGGCGCGTGTTCATCTTTGCTTCGGCCACACCAGAGTTGGAGGCGGTGAAGTGGCTGCGGGAGAATCTCAAATTGCGAGTGGAGGTAGTTGAGGGACAACCATCGGATGCGCCAGACGCGCGCACCATCGCCCATCCGCTCCAATTGACATTACTGCCTGCCGATCTGGGACGCTGGCAGGGTGTAGAGGCGCTACTGGAATACTTGCCTCAGCTGCAACAGTTCGCCGTGGACTATCCCCAAGCCAGGATGGTGACCATTCTTGACTCGGTGACTGGAGCCATTAGTCTCGCTCAGACCATGCGCGAGACTTTTCCTGACAAGACAGTGGGGGAAGTGCATGGCTTTAGTTCACCCGAGGAACGTGAGACGGCGACGCGGCAGCCCCTCACGGTAGGCACATCTACCATTGAAGTAGGCATTGACTTCAAGGGCGCGACAGAGAAGGACGTGCTAATCTATGAGGCACGGATGGCCAGCCAGTTTGTGCAACGCTTTGGGCGGCTGGCACGACATGAGAAGTCGCTTCCCATCCCTAACCGTGTGGTGGCCCTGATACCGGAATATGTGTATAATTTTTTCACCGAACGGGCGAATGATGGATTAACTCTATCTCGTCCTCAATTGTATAGTCTGGCGAGAGAAGCATACCAGCGCCCACAAGACTTTGCTCGCTATCTCACGACCCACGCCCCGGTTGAGTTTCACGAAGCGCGTTGGTTTGTCCAAGGATTGTTCCAATCGGATGACCGCCCGCGTATTACAGAGGAACTAGGAAATACTATTGAGGCGCTGACCGGAAAGACGGCTGGTCAGGCGTGGGGCAAACACCGGCAGTACAAAGAAGAGCATATCCTCAAACCACTGCTGACCTTCCGAGGGAGTGGCTTTGAAGCGGCCATCCTGGACGAACGCGGCACCGACGTTGGCTTTCCCGTCAAGCGGTACAACCTGATGTTTCTGCTGCGGCGGGGCGTCTTTGAGGAGATAGACGAGGAAGAATATCTGGCCCGGCTAGAAGCACTGGAAAACCACCGGCCAGAGGAGGTGGCTCGTGAACGGCGTTACGGCAAGCGCATTGGCCGTACGCCAGAGGATTTGTTGGGCATCTATGGCTATTTTGTGCTCACCGCTTTGCGTGATCAAGGGCGCAAGGTCTGGTTTGAAATAGATGAAGAGCAGGTCTATGGGCGAATAGCTCAGGTGACCACAGTCTCAGGGTTAGAGATAGTGACAGATCCGCCTGTGCGATTACGCAGGTTGAATAGACATCTCCGGCGCAAGCAGATCGTGGCTTGGTTTGCGAAGCAACATCCTGCTTCCATCAAATTAGGGCGCGCACTTCCGCCATTGTTTGCCCTCTATGAACTGCGGGTACTCAGACCGGGTGGCGCATTGAGCGAGCAGAAGTGGAGCATGGCCTTCAATCAGGACGCTTTTTTTGTAGATAGCCTGGGTTGGTATCGGCAGCGACGGGAAGACCGGGCAATCATTTTTTAGTTATATTGAAGTCAACCGGCCTGAGTCAGGAATTAACGCTTGGCTCAGGCTAACTTTTCCATCCTTACCAATAAGGAGAACCACCCTATGCCCAAACACTCTGAAAACACACTTTACTCCCTGATCCTCACCCTGGTCCCCACCCATAAAGCCACCATCCGCGCGACGATGGGGCACCAGGCTCACGCCGCCTTCCTCAAAACCGTGCGCGCA
>JAYELZ010000084.1:0-4382 GCA_034717835.1 Chloroflexota bacterium | reverse complement strand
GACGAGAACAATAGTATTCCATTCATAGCCGCCGTGGATGCCACCTATGATCATACGCACGGAGGAACCAGTACCCAGGCGGTAAACCAACAACGGAAACCCATTGACAGAATGCCCATAAGTGAATGGCTCCTCAGAGAATGGTCGTTCGGGCGTAGGTATAGAGGTAGGAGGAACGCTCGTCGGTGAAACCGTAGGAGCTAAGTCTAGTACAACTGTAGCCATGGCAGATGGTGTTGATGTAGAAGGAGCAATTACTGTTAATGTGGGTGGAATAGTTTGAGAAACTTCGCTCTCCCTAGACCACATAATGATAAAACTAATGGACAGTCCAACTACCGCAACTATAGCTCCTATCAAAATAAAAATCAACACAGTCCAGAGTTTTTCCTTGTTATTAGACAATGCCTGACCCCCTATCATCAAAGAATATTGGAGTAATTATGGGAACTGGGCAATCTCCAGCAGCGCATCCATCGTTGTGCGGCGCAAATTGCTGTTGGATCCTGAAAGTGATCGCGGAATGACAATATCAATAGCTTCAATACTTTCTTCAGCGCACCACGCGAGCAACTCGCCCGTTGTTTCATAAGGAGCCCAATCATCTTTCACAGCATAGCCGGTAGAATTAGCATAACGCCATGCCAAACTGAGCGCGTTCTGGTCCAAACCCCCAGACGTATAGCCTGGATAGACATGCCCACTGCTATTGAGTCTCTGGCTAGCATGCCAGACCACGACTCGTAGGTCAGATTCATGCTCCTGGAGCGAGAGTAAGTAGCTAGCTAATCCTTGCGTTTCCGGTTCCGAGTGAGGCCGTGATCCACCGGCTCCTCGCACGGTTCCCTCTGGCTGCTCAGGGTTAGCCGTCCAGTCGAAGGTATCCCAATTGCGATTCAAATCAACATCATGAGCATTGCGGCGTGTGCCAGCAGTATTGCCATCAGGGTTGATTGTAGAAACAAAATAAAAGGCCACATTGGCCGGAATACGTCCCCGATCGTTATTGAAATCATCTGCTAGATAATTGACCAAGTCACACGTGTTAGATTGATCCCCCTGGATACTACCCACGATGACAACCGCAGCCCCTTTTGTATCGCCGACGATTCCTACCTTAATATCACGCCCCTGGACTGATTGCCCGATAGTGTCCCAATGCAATGACACGTCCATAACCAGCTCTCTAGTTGAAGTAGGACTGGGGAGTGCAATAGTTGCCGACTCCACCAGCACAGTAGGTGACGGGCTGGCAAGTGCAATAGTAGCCGAGGGAGACACGGCTAACTGCTCAACTGTTGGTGAAAGTGTGTTTTTTCCATTGCCGAACAACCCAGAGAGCGCAAACCCTCCGGCCATCGCAGCTACACACAGACCCAGGAGCAACACACCTACAATCCCTATCCCAATTCCTTTGCCCAGACCCGACAAAGGGGAGGGCCGGGGCTGGGCGGTGGACGACACGTAAGGCCGGGTAGCCGGCGTCCCTTGCGGCGGCAACACCCACGTGGGTGGGAACAACACCCGCTGCAATTCCTGCACGCTCTGGAATCGCAGGTCAGGTTGCAGCCGTATGGCGCGGGAAATCGCTTCTTCCACGTGTTGTGGCAACCCACGTGCCAAACTTCCCGGAGACGGCAAGGGAAACGGCGTATCCGCAGTAGTCGGGTCGTACCCCGTCGCCATCTGGTGCAGCAATACTCCTAGGCTATAAATATCCGTCCGTGGGGCACTCTGCCCCTGGCCACCGAATTGCTCCGGCGCGGCGTATCCCGGCGTCCCTAAGTTCACCGTGTCCCGCGTCCGTCCTGGCTTGAAGAAACGGGCGACGCCGAAGTCAATCAACTTCACCTCGCCCTGCGGCGTCAGCATCACGTTACCCGGTTTGAGATCACGGAACACCACCGGCGGGCTTTGGCCGTGCAGGTATTCGAGCACGTTGCACAATTGACGCACAATGCCGAGGGCTTCTTCCAGTGGCAGTCGCCCTCCCCGTGCCCGTTTCAACCGTTCCTCCAGCGTTTCCCCTTCCACGTAGTCCATCAGTAGATACCAGTTACCATTTGCCGGGAAAAAATCGGTGACGGAGGTGAGGCCGGGATGGCTGAGGCGGGCCAGAATCTGCGCCTCCTGCCGGAAGGCGTTGATGGCCCAGTTGCGATCCTGGGGAGCCAATTGGGCGGGGGACATCTCCTTGATAGCGCAGTTGCGCCCCGCCAGGCGGGTATCCGCCGCCAGGTAGACGACTCCCATCCCGCCGCCGCCGATCCGGTGGAGGACACGATAACGATTTTGAAGTAATGTGTTGGGTGTCAGCATCTTATACCTCATACTCTGAATGTAGCAAAAATGTCGTTCTTTGCTTTGAACCAAGAAAACGTTATAATAAAATTATCAGCCACACAGGAGCGTGAACTATGAACATTGTTCAAATTGAACTTTCTAGCGAGATGTCCCAGATACTGTCTTCGTATCACGATAAACTACCGGTCTTGTTGGAACTTGGCCTCCGGGAGTGGTTGAAGCGCGAGCCGCAGGAAGCTCCGGTTCTGAGAGATCGCATATTACAAGTTTTAGCTGCGTCCGGCCAAGTGGAGGCGCCCAAACCATACACCGGTGAGAGGCCGTATGTTCGCCACACGCCGGTTTCCATTACCGGGAAACCGGTCAGTGAACTCGTGGTTGAGCAGCGAGGCTCGCTGTGACAAACCCACCGCATGGCGCAGTTTTCTACTTTGACACCAGCGCGTTGGTCAAACGATATGCTACTGAAATTGGCAGCGACTGGGTCATTGCCTTGTGTCATTCTGCTACAGGCAACACGATTAGCACAGCACGGATCACCCAGGCTGAAGCAGCGGCGGCTTTTGCCAGCAAACATAGAAGCGGTGGTTTGTCCCAGGCTCATTACACGGGAGCGCTCTGCGACCTGGCCCACGATTCCATGCACCAATATCTGTTGGTGGAGCTCAATCAACCTCTCGTAGACCTGGCGGTTGACCTCACCAGACGCCAAAAACTGCGCGGCTATGATGCTGTGCAGTTGGCCGCTGCTCTTACCTTGAATGACTTGTTGACCCACGCCCAGTTTTCTCATCTCACGTTCATTGCGGCGGACGATGATCTTCTCAATGCTGCCCAGGGCGAGGGCTTGGTCACAGACAATCCCAACTGGCATCCCTAAAGCATAGGCCACGCTCATCCCTCCGCCGCCGATCCGGCGGAGGACACGATAACGATTTTGAAGTAATGTGTTGGGTATCAGCATCTTATACCTCTCTCTTCACGGACAGGGTAGCATTTGTAACTTCTGGCCTTTGTGCAGCTGCGGTCCCCGCCATCCCCATCTCAATCCATTCATCCGCGCGACTTCCCGAGCATAGGCATCTAAACTTGATGGCACGTCAGTCCCAGGCCACCTTCCCGGACAGTGACGGCGGCAAATTTGATACAGCCCCTCTCCCTGTCGCACGGTCTCCCATTCCTCAACAGGAGGAGGGGTGAGCGTAGACATCGGCGTAGAAGTCGGCTGCGGCGTGCTCGTGGCCAATTTCGCGGGGATTTGCGTTGGCCCGGCAGTTGGGGTGGTCGCTACGGTCAGAGATGGCGTCAGTATCGCCGTTGGCGTGGCCGTCGCCGCGCGTTCCCCTCCGACCAGACTGTGCGCCGCCCAGCCCACGCCCCAGGCCAGCGCGCCCAACAACACCAACGCCACGACAAATACGAGAATATGGACCGGCCTCAATTTCAACATCACCACTCACCCCCTGATTGGTCGTCTATTCACCATTTTCTTCTACTCCATCTCTACCACGATCACCGCGATGTTATCCTCCCCACCGGCGCGATTGGCCGCCTCCACCAGCGCATCACAGGCCAGCTGGGGAGTGCGGGATTGCTCCACGAGACGTTGAATCTCAGGGTCCAATACCATCTCCCACAGGCCATCGGAGCAGAGAATGAGCCGGTCAGCGCGCCGGAGTTGCACCGTGAAAGTGTCCACTTTCACCTCCGGTTTATGTCCCAAACAACGATAGATCTGATTGCGCTGTGGATGGGTGCGCACCTCCTCCGGTTTGATGACCTCGGCATCCACCAACCGCGCCACCAGTGAATGATCCTGGGTGATCTGCCCCAGCTGCCCCGCTCGCAGCAAATAGGTGCGGCTGTCACCGACGCTGGCGATGGTCGCCATGTCCCCGATAACCAACGCCGTCGTCACAGTAGACCCCAGATCGCTGCCCTTCGCCTGCCCCCGGCGCAAAAGCATCTCGTTGGCTTGCTGAATAGCCCGCGTCAATAACTTGGCCGGTACATTCTCAGTCGTCAGTTTGCGTGTCGCTTTCCGTAGGTCGGGCAGCACTTTGGTCTTGATGATCCAG
>JAYELZ010000083.1:0-19529 GCA_034717835.1 Chloroflexota bacterium | reverse complement strand
CACGTAGGTATCGGTGGTGATCTCCCCGGCGATTAAGACCAGGCCGGTGGTGACGCTGACTTCGCAGGCGACGCGCGCTTGCGGGTCCTTGGCGTAAATTGCGTCCAATATCCCGTCGGCGATCTGGTCGCAGATTTTATCGGGATGCCCCTCCGTCACTGATTCAGAGGTGAAAAAGTATTGGGGGGATTCCATGAATGTGGTGCTCATTTATTTGCCTCCTTAGTAACTAGCTGATTAACTGGCGTTGCGCTCTCTGGCATAACAAGGGTCATTACTTAGTTACCCTGAGGAAGGCCAGAGCCAGCAACGCATAGTAGAAATTATAACATGATTTTGGTTTTAGTTAGTCTGGTAGTCAGTTAGTCAAGTGGTCTGATGGTCGGATGGTCAGATAGTCGGGTGGTCAGATAGTTGGGTGGTGGTGTGTTTACGAGGCGTTGTCATTCCGAGCGGAACGCAGCGTAGCGGAGTGTAGTCGAGGAATCCCTAGCGCCTCTGGAAGTTCCGTGGCAGAAGCGGGAGATTTCTCGCTGTCTATTCGACTACGCCCAGGAGGGGCTGCTCGGAATGAGAAGGTAGCGGTGATTTGATGGCGCGGTCGGGAGACCGGCCAGAGCTAGCGCGTGACCGGTTAACTATCCCCCAGGTGGCCGGGTGGATTACGTGAGCAGTGTGCGGAACGGGGTATTCAGGCCACCGGTGTAATCCCCAAAAAAGTAACTGGGGAAGTGAACCGCCCTGGTTTTGTGTGTGGGGCGAGTGAGGCTATAATTTTACTGATAGGGTTTGAGTTGCGCCGGGAGGTGGCGAATGGAACGGGAGGAATTGGTGCGTTTGTTGGCGGTGGCGCGGGGTGACGCGCCGGCGGAGGTGCTGTTGCGCGGAGGACGGGTGGTCAATGTGTTCACCGGGGAGGTGGTGGCGGCGGAGGTGGCGCTGGTCGGGGAGCGGATTGCGGCGGTGGGCACCGGCTACGAGGCGGCGGAGGTGTTGGAGCTGGAGGGTCGCTATGTGACCCCCGGCTTGATTGATGCGCATGTGCATATCGAGTCCTCAATGGTCAGCCCACCGCACTTTGCGCGCGCGGTGGTGCCGCGTGGCACGACGACGGTGATCACCGATCCACACGAGATTGCGAACGTCGCCGGGCTGGCGGGCATCCGCTACATGCTGGCGGCCTCGGAGGGGTTGCCGTTGACGGTGTTGGTGAATTTGCCTTCGTGTGTGCCGGCCACATCAATGGGCACTTCTGGCGCGGTGTTGGGGGTGGAGGAGCTGTTGACGCTCAGCGCGCATCCGCGAGTCTTGGGATTGGCGGAATTCATGAATGTGCCGGGAGCGGTGTTGGGCTTGCCTGGGGCGTTGGAGAAGTTGTTAGCTTTCCAGGAGCGGCAGATTGACGGGCACGCGCCCGGCGTCACCGGCAAATGGTTGCAGGCTTACGCGGCGGCTGGACCCTCCACCGATCACGAGAGCATGACGGCGGTTGAGGCCCTAGAAAAGGCGCGCGCCGGCATGTATGTTCTGATCCGCGAGGCAACGGGGGCCAAGAATCTGCGCGCTCTGATACCTGCCGTCACGCCGGAAAATGCGCGCCGGTTTGCCTTCTGCACCGATGACCGCCATCCGGCGGAACTCTTGGAGGAGGGCCAGATTGATTATCTGGTCCGGCTGGCGATAGCAGAGGGGTTGGCCCCGGTGCAGGCAATCCAGCTGGCGACGCTCAACGCGGCGGAGGCTTTCGGGTTGCGTGACCGTGGCGCGCTAGCGCCAGGTCGCCGCGCCGATCTGGTGGTCACGTCCAGTTTGGAGGAGTTCCAGGCGGAGTTAGTCTTTAGCGGCGGGCAGTTGGTCGCGCGCGATGGCGCGGCGGTGGGGGAGTGGGAGACGGCGTGGGTGGATGAGGCCCCGGTGCGTGCCACTATCCATGTGGATTGGGAGTCGCTCTCTTTCCGCATCCCGGTGGCGGGCGAGCGGTTGCGCGTGATTGGCCTCGTCCCGGAGCAGTTGGTGACGGAGGAGCTCTTGCTGGCACCGAAGATCGTGGCCAGCGAGGCGGTGGCGGATGTGGAGCGCGATTTGCTTAAGTTGGCGGTGGTGGAGCGCCATCACGGGACGGGCAATGTGGGGTTGGGCTTCGTCAAGGGGCTGGGATTGCAACGCGGCGCCATCGCCGGGAGCGTGGGGCACGATTGCCATAACATCACCGTGGCCGGGGTGAACGACGCCGAGATGCGCACCGCCGTCCGCGCGGTGCAGGAGTTGGGTGGGGGGTTGGCGGCGGTGTTGGAGGGTGCAGTCGTGGGCAGCGTGGCGTTGCCGCTCGGCGGTCTGATGTCCGACCAGCCGATGGAGCGCGTCCACGCGCAGATGTCGGAACTGCTGGTGGCCACGCGGGAGCTGGGCGCGACGTTGGCCGATCCTTTTATGATATTGGGTTTCTTGGCGTTGGAGGTAATTCCCAAGCTGAAGTTGACCGATCAAGGGTTGGTGGATGTGGAGAAATTCGATTTTGTGTCGCTCTGGGTATAGGCGGGGTATGGAATGCCCGTAAAGCCCCGCCTGGCGACTGAAGTCGCGGCTACGTTTGCGAAGTCCACCTGCGTGGGCTAGTGCATAGGTGGCGCGGTCGGGAGACCGGTCAGAGCTAGCTAGGCAAACGCGCCTCTGTCATTCCGGGCCAGCAGGAGCGCTCGCGCCGCGCCCGCGAGGAATCTTCTACGTCTGACGGGGGTTGCGAAACGGAAAAGGTTAGTGGCGCAATTCTCGTGATATTAACCACATCTTTGACTCCTCTGATTTGACAGCTGCTATGAATCAAATATAATAACGTAGTTGAGAGATGTCTGACCACTTGATATATTCCACCCTATATTTTCTCCTGGACGGGTAGTTTCGTGAAGCAGTTTTCAAACTCTTATTTGAAAAAGCGCACGGGTTTTGAATTCGCCAGGGATGCCCCTGGCCTTTCAAGGAGCGCGGTAGACGAGAGACGCGATTTACGTACTGCTACGTTGGTACATTCCATCAGCGCGCCGATTTATGACCTGCTCCGCAATGCCTCTGGCCCAGTACGCCGCTTGGGCGTCTTCCGCCGCTCGCTGGATTTGCTGATTGAAGGCCAAGTTGTCGCGCTGGTGTTACCTCAATTGCGTAACGGGCCGTTCCACGTGGTGGTGCAACAGCTACCGGCACGACCTTTTCCCAAAGAGTGTCCTCTGCATTGGAATCGGGAAACTGATCTTTTGCAACTTGGTCCCTGGCAATTGTACTTTCCTGCTACGTTGAGGGTTTGGAATCCTCGTCCCCGCTGGGAAAGTTTGAGTTTGTCACCGGCTAGCTTAGCTGCATTACGTGAATTTGTCCTCCAAATTGATAATGACGAGTACCGTCAACATTCCCCGCTTTATTCACTTTTGGACGGGCAACAGGTGCCGGAGGTCTCTTCCTTGATGGCGGCTTTGCGGAATGGCGTTTTGGCAGATGTGCAGGTTGGGAGTGCGCAATTGGCAGGGTGGGGGCCGGGGCTGACTCCTTCCGGAGATGACTTCTTGGCCGGAGTGATGTTGGGTTGGTGGGCTAACGCTGGTCGCGCGGAGATACCGGGGGCTATCTATCAGGGAGCGGCACCGCGTACTAACCGCATTAGCCGGGCTTTCTTGCGCGCGGCGCGCGACGGTTTAGTTGATGAGCGTTGGCAAGCTCTGTTGGCAGCCCTCTCCGCTGGCAATGGACGAGATTGGAAGCCGGCGGCGCGTCAGGTTTTGGCTTTCGGGGCGACTTCGGGCTTAGACACGTTGTTGGGTTTCTTGCAGGGTGCGGAAATTAGTTAGGTCTCTGGGATTTCGTCTGAAAGGGTCAATCCACAAATTGCGCAGATTGCACTGATTTTTTTTGCGTTCATTAGCGTCCCTTTGCGGTTAATAACGTTGTAAGTGTGCTTGTACATGCATAATTTTCATCGCAGCGGCTAGAACGTCGAGGTTTTCTTATTCCATGAGTAATTTTTACCTGCACTTGGTAAGAGTGAGCGGAACGTAAGGAGTATCAGGTTACGTTTTACGCTTTATCTTTTCTCAGATGGTTATATAGTTAAAGGATAGTCGTTAATTAGAGGAGGTTGACTTTGATTACCAGAACAAATATCAAAAGTGGTGAGTATTATGATTCGGTGACCTTGATGGAGGTGGCGCAAGGGTTATTGGATCTGGAGGGCGTGGTAGATGCCGCCGTGGTGATGGGCACGCCAGCTAATAAAGGCATTCTCACGGGAGCCGATCTGTTGACCCCAGAGGCGCAGGTCGCAGTGGCCGATGATTTGGTCATCGCCGTGCGGACGGAATCCGCCGAGATAGCTGCGCAGGCGATGGAGTTGGCTGAGGTGCTGTTGGAGGAGACGAGCAAGGTTTCGGAAGAGAGCGGGATGCTGTCGCCGCCCAAAACGATGGAAGCGGCTATTAAGCGGTTAGACGGAGCCAATATGGTCTTGATTTCCGTGGCGGGACGTTATGCCGGTGATGTGGCTCGCGAGGCGCTCAACCGAGGGCAGCACGTCTTCCTCTTCAGTGATAATGTCACGGTCGAGGATGAAATTGCGCTCAAGGAGTTGGGGCGCGAGAAAGGTCTGTTGGTCATGGGGCCGGATGCCGGCACTGCGATCATCAACGGGGTGGCGTTGGGCTTTGCGAATGCTGTCCCCGCCGGGCCAGTAGGCGTGGTGGCAGCCAGCGGCACGGGTTTGCAATCTGTGACGAGCAGTCTGGCGCGGATGGACGTGGGGATTACCCAGGCCATCGGCACCGGCGGCCGCGATCTCAAGACGGCGGTGGGCGGGATTATGATGTTGGAAGGCCTCAAGGCACTCCAGGCCGATCCGGCGACTGAAGTGTTGCTCTTGGTCTCCAAACCTCCCGCGCCAGAGGTGGCGGAGAAGGTATTGGCGCAGCTCGGTGCTTCCGAAAAACCGGCGGTGGTCTGTTTCTTGGGCGGCGACCCCGCGACAATCAGCGCGGCAGGCGGCATTCCGGCGGAGACGTTGGAAGAGGCTGCCTATTTGGCGGCGGCGGTAGCGGCCGGCCAGGATGCGGAGAGCTCGTTGGCGCAGTTGGCAGCCGATAATGCTAAATTGCAGGCCGAAGCCCAGAAATTACAGGCGCGTTTGCAGCCGGGGCAGAAATACTTCCGAGGTCTATTCAGCGGCGGGACGTTCTGCTATGAGACACAGTTAATTCTCAAGGAGCTAGGGCTTAAAGTAGTCTCCAATGCCCCGGTGGACAAAAAACTGGCTATGGCTGACTCCAATATCAGCGAGGGTCACGTGGTAGTGGATCTGGGCGAGGATGAATTCACGGTAGGGCGCTTGCATCCGATGATCGATCCCACGCTGCGTAATCGCCGTATCATCCAAGAGGCTGCGGATCCGAAGACGGCGGTGATCTTCCTGGACGTGGTGTTGGGTTACGGCGTGCATCCCGACCCAGCCGGTTCGGCGGTAGCAGCGATCCAAGAGGCGCGTGCTCTGGCTAAGGAGGCCGGCCGCGAGGTGCTTTTTGTCGCCTCGGTCTGTGGTACGCCTGGCGATCCCCAAAATTCGGTGGAGCAGGAAGCCAAATTGAAGGCGGCTGGCGTGCAAGTCTTGCCGACTAATGCTGCTGCGACGCGCTTAGCGGGATACATTTTGGCGTGAGGCAGCAAACGTCATCAAGTTCCTCAACAGTGGACGCAGATAAACGCAGGCTGCGCTCACAGAATCCGTATTTATCTGCGCAAATCTGCGTCCAGAAAAAAAGGAGAAAAAACGTATGGCAATTCAAGAGCTGTTTGGTCAACCGTTAAAGGCTGTAAATGTAGGATTAGAGAGTTTTACCGAGAGTTTGCATGATCAGGGGACGGAAGCGGTGCAAGTTGATTGGCGTCCGCCGTTGGAAGGCTACGTGGAATTGACGCAGACTAAAGACGGCGTGGACGTGGACGAGGCTAACGCTAAGGTGCTGGAACGCATCCGCACCGGCCGCCCGTTGCTGGTGGGAATGGGCATCGCCAAAGATACCATCCCCGGCATGGGCGAGCGGATGATTTTGCACGCCGGGCCGCCCATTGAATGGGAGCGGATGTGTGGGCCGACGCGCGGCGCGGTCATGGGCGCGGCGGTCTACGAGGGCTGGGCGGAGAGTTACGCGGAAGCGGCGGAGATGGCGGCGGCGGGCGAGTTCGAGTTCTCCCCTTGCCACCACCACCACACCGTGGGTCCGATGGCCGGGATTGTTTCCCCCTCAATGCCGGTTTTCAAGATCAAGAATGAGACTTTTGGAAATATGACCTACGCCACGCAGAACGAGGGTCTGGGGAAGGTGTTGCGCTATGGTGGTTATGGCGACGATGTGCTCAAGCACCTCAAGTGGATGGAGACGGATCTCTATCCGGCGTTGGTTAAGGCTTTGGAAGTGACCGGGCCTATTGACCTACGGAGCATCATCGCGCAGGCGTTGCACATGGGGGATGAGGTACATAATCGTAACCGCGCGGCGACTTCACTCTTGATTCGCCAACTTGCCCCGGCGCTCGTTGAGACCTCGGATAAGGAAATTGTCGTGGCGGTGCTGAAATTTATTGATAGCAATGACCACTTCTTCCTCAACCTCTCTATGCCGGCGCTCAAGGCGATGTTGGCAGCGGCTGAAGGGATCGCTGGGAGTACCGTCGTCACGGTGATGGCGCGCAACGGCACCGATTTTGGTATCCGTTTGGCCTCTATGCCCGACCGGTGGTTCACGGCGCCTGCCCCGATGGTTGACGGTTTGTGGTTACCAGGGTACACTGAGGACGATGCTAACCCCGACATCGGCGATTCCAGTATTGCAGAGACCGGCGGCTGTGGCGGCTTCGCGATGGCGGCGGCACCGGCTATCGTGCGCTTTGTGGGCGGTACCTCTGCGTTGGCTTTGAGTGTGACGCAGGAGATGTACGAGCTCACGGTGGGCGAGCACAAATTCTTCACCGTGCCGGTACTTAACTTTCGAGGCACGCCGTTGGGCATTGATGTGCGCAAGGTGATGGCGAGTGGTGTTACGCCTTTCATCAACACTGGCATCGCACATAAAAAACCGGGCATCGGGATGGTAGGCGCCGGTTTGGTACGCGCTCCCAAGAAATGCTTTGTGGAGGCGTTCGCGGCTTTGCGGGAACGTTACGGGTAAGCGATGGAGCGAGAAAGCGACAAAGCGAGTGAGAGATAGAACGAGTAGGTGGAGAATTTCTAATCACTAATAACTAATTATTTTAGAGGAGGTATGGAAATATGAAACTGTTAGATTTAACAATTCCATTGGGTATTGGTACGCCCGCCTGGCCGACTTACGAGCCGCTCCAGGTAAAGTACTTCAAACGTCTGGCGCCCAATGGGGCGAATGGGCAGTTGCTCACGCACTCCAACCATCTGGGCACGCACTTGGACGGCGAAATCCACTTCTACACGCCAGGCAAGGATATAGCCGAATTGGAGATGGATTTCTTGGTTCACGAAGCCGCTGTGGTTGATCTCTCTGATGTGGTAGCCGACTACGATATCTACTCCTCAAAGATGATCGAGGAGCGTGTAGAGGTCAAAGAGGGCGACATTCTTATTATTCACACGGGGTTCCACCATTTTGGTTGGGATATGCCCACCGCCGATGAGATTCGGTATATGGTGCAGCATCCCGGCCCTGACCGCGAGTTTGTGGAATGGGCCAAAGCGAAGAAGTTGCGCTGGATTGGCGTGGACTGTGGCAGCGCGGATCATCCCATGAACACCATTATCCGTGACTGGATGCCGCGCCAGACCAAAGATGCGCAGGCGCATTTCCAGCAGAAATACGGCAAGAAGATTGAAGAGATCTTCACCGATGATAAATATCAGATGATGCACATCGAGATGTTCCCCGAACATATCATCCACGCGGAATGTCTGGGCGGTGACTTGGATCTGATTCTCAATCGTCGCGTCCAGATTGGGTTCTTCCCCTGGCGTTTCGTGGATGGCGAATCGAGTATTGGTCGCTGTGTGGCCTTCGTCGAAGATGATGAATACGAAGAGCTGATGAAGCAGAAAGCCGAGCTGCCCAAGACCAAGTTCGGCGATGCGTACAACCCAGAGCACGTTGAGCGGTTGAATGGACAAGTCGCCGCGCGGAAGTAGGTCGTTAAGATAAGGTGCAACGCACTTACGCTAGCGTCCCTCAAATAGCACTGGATTATGTTTCGCGGTACCTTTTGACGCTGGGACTGATTTTATGAAGTGCGTTGTACCTGCAACTTTCAACTTGTAGCTAATCTAAAGGAGATGAAAAATGCGTTTAGAACCACCTGTCAAAGTAACACGAAAAACACTGACCTTTGATGTGAGCGAAATTGAACCGTTGCTCCAAGCCCCGCCGATGGATATTCCAGCTTTCCCGCCGGCGGTGGTTGAACTTCGCGATGGCTCCCAGATGGTGATCCGGGCCGCTAAATTGGAAGAGGCGCCGCAGATGCTGGATTACGTTGAACAGCTGATGAAGATTGAACATGACTTCTACGACATCGTGGGCGCACGGGTTTATGCGGAGATTTTGGGCTGGTACCGTAAACGCCTTAAGGACCCTTACACTCTGGTCGGCTTGATTGACGGCACGTGGGTTGGCTTTGCCAACGGGCGGCTGATGAATGAAGATATCAATATCAGTTTGCACACCATGTCGCTCCGCCGTGGGTTGCGCATTGGCGCGATCATGTACTACGCCAAGGCAGCTTATGCCTTTGACGTAATTGGTCAAAATGAGTGGTGGGCCACCTACGAGAGCTACAACGGCTGGAAGCGTTGGGGCTTAGGCATGGCGCAGCCTTCCTATCCGTGGCCAGAATATCAGCATGAGCTGGGCGGCGCGCGAGTTTACTACATCACCAAGAAGTATTGGGATAGCAGCATCAAGAATTACATTAAGAGCTACACTGGCGCCGAATTGATCCGCCCGGTGCCGGCAGAGTTGTTGGAGAAAAACGCGGATATCAAGACCGTGCCGGAATTTGGTAAGATTTAACGTTAACTAGTTGCCGCCAACTGGCAACGTGGGAGCAGTTGGTTTACAGCTGCCAGTTGGCATTTTGCAACACCAAAGGAGGTGGTTTTCAAAGACGATACTTGATGAGAACAATATGGATCTAGTGCATTATCACTATTGGTTTATCTCTAATTTATTGTAATAATTTTAGGAGGACAATTCCATGAGTAAGCAGAAATCTATCAGTTATTTGCCCAATGATGCTCCGCCAATCGGCGAGATGATTATATTGGGTTTCCAGCATGTGTTGACGATGTTTCCAGCAACGGTGTTGGTGGCGTTATTGGTGGGGTTTGATGTCGGCACGGTATTAGCCGTTTCTGGTTTGGCGACCATTGTGGCTTTGCTGGTCTCCAAGTACTGGATTGGTGACTTCATACCCCTCTATTATGGTTCCTCGTTTAGTTACATTACGGCGACCATTACTCTGACTGGGGCTGGGTTTGGCACCTATGCTGGCAAAGACTTGGTCAGCTTGGCGCAGGTTGGGATTGTGGCCACCGGCATTATCAATATCCTGGTGGGCTTTTTAATTGCCAAGGTGGGTAAGGAAGGGTTGGATAAAGTATTGCCACCGGTATTGACCGGTTCCGTGGCCTTAGTTATTGGTGTTACCCTGGGCGGCTCGGCGATGGATATGGCACAATCCAACTGGATGGTGGCTATTGTAACGTTGCTGATCACCGTGCTCTTCTCCGTTTACATGCGCGGGAAAGGGTTCCTGGGTCTGTTGCCGATTCTGGCTGGTGCGGTGGGCGGATATCTTTTCGCGGCCATCTTCTATTCTAGCTCGATGGATTACTCTGGGATTGCATCAGCGAGCTTCTTCCGCATCCCGAAATTCACGTTGCCGGCCTTCGGTAATCCCCGTGCCTTTGAGTCTATCGCGGCTATCGCCATTATCGCCATCGCCACCATCCCCGAATCGACCGCGCACCTCTATCAGATTAGTCTCTATGTAGATGAATTGGCTGAAGAGATGGGAGAAGAACCCTACGAGCTGAGTGAGAACATCGGCAAAAACTTGGTCATTGATGGTTTGGGCGACTTCATCAACGGTATGTTCGGCGGCGTAGCCGGCACGAACTACGGCGAGAACAACTCCCTGATGGCTATTACCCACAACTACTCCGGGCCGGTGCTCATTATGGCCGGCGTGATTGCTATCTTGTTAGGCTTCATCGGCACGTTGGCGGCGCTCGTAAGTTCTATCCCGCTGGCAGTTACCGGTGGTCTGGCGATTTTCCTTTTCGGCGTCATCGGGATGCAGGGTATTGCCCTAATTCAATCCGAGAAAGTGAACCTCTTTGATTCTCGGCAGTTGTCCATTGGTGCCGTAGTAACTGTAATCGCCATTGGTGCTCAAGTGATTGGCGGCGGCAACGTGCCGCTCAATGATACCTCTGCTCTGATCGGCATCTTCCCCCACGGCCTGCCGGGCATCGCGACCGGCGCGATAGCCGGTATTCTCCTCAATCTCATCTTCATGTTCTTCCCGCTTAAAGAGGAGTAATTCTAGTAACTGCATTGAGGGGGCCGGATCGCTGGTGATCTGGTCCCCTTTATTTCACCGCGAAGGCGCGAAGAATTTAATAAATCTTAGCTCCTCGGTGTTTTGGTGAGGAGCTATCATTTTTAGAGGAACCAAAATTAGTCTCTTGAATAGTTAGTTTAGAACTTGAGCGGTTTGAGGATGGAGCTATTAATCACTAACAGGAGGTAAGTTTTATGCGAAAATTTGATTATTATCAACCTAAAGACTTTGCCGAGGCATTTGAGCTCTTGTTGTTGCCCGATAAAGTTGTGATGCCGTTGGCCGGCGCCACGGACATCATTCCGCTGGCGCGCGACGGGCATATCCAGCCGGATGTGGTGGTGGATATCAAATCGCTGCCCGGAATGCGTGAGATCAAGGCGACCGAGAAGGGTCTACTGGTGGGAGCCGCAGTGCGCATGAACGAAATCGCCAGTTCCCCGTTGGTCAGGGAGCACGCCACTGTCTTGGCCGAGGGAGCCGCGACAGTGGGGCACGTCCAGGTGCGTAATCGAGCCACGTTGGGCGGCAACATGTGTACCGCTTCTCCGGCCGGCGATACGTTCCCAGCATTATTGGTGCTGGAAGCCGAGGTCTTGATTCGGGGCGTGGAAGGTGAACGCTCCGTACCTGTGCTGGAATTCTTCAAAGGGCCACGACGCACCGCGCTTCACAAAGGTGAATTGGTGGTGGGTGTGCTGCTTCCCAAATTGGATGGCGCGCAAGGACACTACACCAAGCTGAGCCGGCGCAAGGTCGCCGATCTGACATTAGTGGGCGTCGCCGCCCTGGCTATCCCGTCCGAGGCAGGCTACGTATGGCGCTTGGCGTTGGGTGCGGTAGCTCCTACCCCGGTTCGTGTGCCGGCGGCAGAGCAAATTCTCTCCCAGGGATACGCTGCCGCAGCCATTGAGCAGGCTGCCGTCGCAGCCCACGCTGCTTGCTCTCCCATTGATGATATTCGTTCCAGTGCCGAGTACCGGCGCGAGATGGTGGTGAATATCACCAAGCGGGCAATCGGTAAAGTGATTGAGAAATTGCCGTAAGCGCAACTAAGGAGACAAAACTATGCTACATGAAATAACATTTACGGTTAACAATGATCCTTACACCATCGCCGTCCAGTCCCAGCAAACCCTGCTCAAAGTTTTGCGAGAGCAGCTAGGTCTTACCGGCACCAAAATCGGTTGTGAGAATGGGGAATGCGGGGCCTGTACAGTGCTCTTTGATGGTGAGCCGGTGAATTCCTGTTTGGTTCTCGCGGCCGAGGCCGATGGACACGAGATTGAGACTGTTGAGGGCATGAGTATTGGCGGAGATCTACACCCGTTGCAAAAAGCCTTTATCGAACATAACGCCGTTCAATGTGGTTTTTGCACTCCTGGCATGTTGATGTCGGCCAAGAGTTTGTTGATCCATAACCCCCAGCCCAACGAGTTAGAGATCCGAGAAGCCTTAGCTGGCAACCTCTGTCGCTGCACTGGTTATGTGCGGATTATTGAGGCCATCCAAGACGTGGCGCAGAATGGCTAACAGGCTATTAGCATAAGGAGTCGTAAATATGGCAGAACATACTAACAATCCCGTCGGCAAGAGTGTCCCTCGTGTCGATGCTTTCGATAAAGTGACCGGAGCCGCTAAGTATGTAGATGATATGCAGTTTGGCCCTGGTTTATATTACGGTAAATTAGTTCATAGTCCCTACGCCCATGCTCTGATTAAGGGCGTGGATGTTAGTAAGGCCCTAGCGCTACCCGGCGTCAAGGCCGTGGTGACGGGAGAAGATACTCCTGGACGTATTGGCCTCTATATGAAAGATCGTTACATCTATGCCCGCGGCCGGGTGCGCTATGTGGGCGAGCCGGTGGCCGGTGTCGTCGCCATCACCGAAGAGCTCGCTGAAGAGGCGGCCAAACTGGTTGCAGTGGAGTACGAGGAGTTGGAGCCGGTCTTTGATCCCTACGAGGCCGCGCAACCCGAGGCACCGGTCCTACATCCTAAGATGGCAGAATACCAATGGCCGCCCTTTATTTTCCCCGAACCAGGTACTAACGTCTCTGAACATTTCAAATTGCGCAAGGGGGATGTCGAAGCCGCGTGGCCTAAATGTGCCGCCATTGTGGAGCAGACCTTCCGTTTGCCGCAAATCCAGCACGTGCCCCTCGAAACGCACGTGGCTATTTCTCGCTGGGATGAGACCGGCGCGGTGACACTGTGGTCGCCTTCACAATCTCCCTTTGCGCAACGGGACCTCCTAGCGCAGAGCTTGGGTATTTCGCACGGGGATATGCGCGTAATTTCGCCCTACGTAGGCGGCGGTTTTGGGGGTAAGGCTGGCATCTCCATCGAGGCCAACGTTGTGGTGATGGCCCGCGCAGTCAAAGGACACCCCGTCAAAGTACAGATGACGCGCGAAGAGGAGTTCGTTTGCACCAACGTCCGCCAGAGCCTCTATGCGCACACCAAGATCGGTTGTGATGCGCAGGGGAAGGTACTGGCGATGGAGACCCAGTACTATTTCGGCGGTGGTGGCTACAATGACTACGGCGTAAACATCGCCCGGGCTTCCGGTTACTCCTGCACCGGCCCCTATCTAATTCCCAATATCAAAGGCGACTCGCGCTCGGTGTATACTAACACCCCCATCGGCAGCGCGATGCGTGGCTTTGGGATGCCAGAAATTCACTGGGGTATTGAGCAGATCATGGATCGGTTGGCCGAGAAGATCGGGATGGATCCGGCGGAATTCCGCCGGCAGAATTGTGTCAGGACCGGTGAGGAAATTCTCACGGGGATGAAGATGCCGCCGGTGGATTTGGTGGCTTGCATTGATAAGGCTACTGAGGCCATTGGTTGGGGGCAAAAGAAACCGGCCTCCGCGCCGGAGAAGAAACGTGGTCAAGGGCTGGCGATTATGTGGAAAGCTCCGGCTATGCCTCCCAACCCCGGCAGTTCCGCGATTGTGCGTTTCAATGAGGACGCCACGCTCAATGTGTATGTGGGTGCCCAAGAATTGGGGCAGGGGGCCTTCACCGTCGCCGCGCAGATGGCGGCACAGGCGTTGGGAATCCCCTACGAATGGGTACGGGTTTCCGCTAACCCGGTAGATACCAAGTACAGCCCTTACGAATGGCAGACCGTTGCCAGCCGCATCACCTGGGCGATGGGGAATTCGGTGAAAGCCGCCGCTGAAGAGGCTCGTCAGAAGATTTTGGATGTAGTGGCGGAGTATTGGGACGAAGATCCTGAAAACCTGGACATCAAAGATGGCGTCGTCATCTCTTATCAATCGGAGCGGGAACAATCGCTTAAGAATATGGTAATTTATGGCTTGCCCAATGATAATTATGAAGGGTGGCAAGGCGGGCCGATTGTCGGCACCGGCAAATTCATGCCTACCTACATCACTGGTTTGGATAAAGAGACGGGGCAGGGGACGCGCTCGGTAGCCCACTATTCAGTTGGCTGTCAAGCCATTGACCTGGAAGTGGATACCGCGACGGGACAGGTTGATATCTTAAAGATCGCCAGCGCTTATGATGTAGGCAAAGCCATCAATCCAGATTTAGTCTTGACGCAGATTGAAGGTGGCGCGGTGCATGGCATGAGCTCTGCCTTTGAAGGCATGTTCTTCGATGCAAAGGGACGTCTCAAGAACCCCAGTTTGGTTGATTACAAGATCGCCACGGCGATGGATGCGCCGCACGAGATTCATGGGGATATTATCGAGACGCCGTTGGATGATGGCCCCTGGGGCGCGCGTGGGGTGGGTGAGCATGTGATGGTGCAGACCGCACCCGCCATCGCCAATGCGCTCTACAATGCGTTAGGGGTGCGTTTTGATGATCTGCCGCTCTCGTCAGAGAAGATTTATCTAGCTCTACATGCGCAAGAGACGGGCGAGAAATAGGAAAGTTAGAGGCCAGCGGTAAACGCTGAGGCCCCGAAAGGAACTATCCTTTCGGGGCTTTTTTTCAGGGACAAAATGGATGAAATACGATCGCCGTTATTTTGAAGGGGTTTTAGGTTGCGGAGCGCCTAATTCGCCGCGTAACAGAAAACGTCTATCCTTGATTTTGAGCGAACGACAACAAGGCAAATTGCTAGAGATCGGTTGTGGGACTGGGGATTTTCTGCGCACGGCGGCGCCGCACTTTGAGATAACGGGAATAGATATCTCAAAGTATGCTGTCAAGTCGCTTGCTAATGTACCTTGCGTGCCAATCAAGCAGGCGGATATCGAGAGTCAATCGTTGCCGCAGAATGTGTATGCGGTGGTGGCTATTTTTAATGTATTGGAGCACCTATCCTCCCCGACCCCAGTCGTGCGGAAAATCTACCAAGCTTTGCAGCCGGGGGGACTCTTAGTGGGTTCAGTGCCGCACAATCGTGGGTTAATTGGGCGGGTACATACTACCCTGACTAATTTTCTGGATAGAACTCACTGCTCCACGTACCCGCCGGCACGGTGGAGGCAACTGTTTTCCTCCACCGGCTTTACCGAAATTGATTTCTTGGGTGAAGTGATGTGTGGCAAAAAGCATAGCTGGTATCTGCGCGGTGCTGGATGGCAGCGGGTCGCCTTCAATCTTGTTTTCCGTTGTCGGAAACAGGCTTAACAAAATGGCGGTTGGCTTCGGCCCCGTTAATCGTTGCTGAATCTTAACTAAACAGTTACGTTTTTCCATCTCCTTTTTGTGATATAATATCGGTTAGAATGATTGAATTCACGAGGAAAATTAGCTTACCACAGAGACATAGCGGACACTGAGAGAAGAACTAAGCTTTAGGTTTAATCTGGCCTGCTAAAAATTAAATTCCCGAAGGTTAAATTGAATATCTTAGCACTCCCCGTATCTTTGTGGTGAATTATTTGTTTGTTAGTAGATTCACAGTTGAATTTATCATAGGATGAGGTAGTTACATGGGAGCGAAAATTCTTTACATTGAGGACAATGCAGATAATCGCATGTTGGTGCGCCGGATACTGACGGTGGAGGATTATGAGGTATTTGAGGCGGAAAGAGGGGCTGAAGGTATTGACTTGGCCATTCGCGTCAAACCGGATTTAATTCTTATGGATATGAACTTGCCGTCTGTGGATGGTTACGAGCTTACCCGGCAGGTGCGCGAAATTCCAGAGCTGCAGGGTATTCCAGTAATTGCGATGACGGCTAACGTAATGCATGGAGATCGCGAGAAGACTTTGGAAGCGGGTTGTGACGGCTACATTCCCAAGCCGATAGATGTGGATGCCCTGCCACATCAGATCAAAAAATTCTTGGAAGCCAAGCTCTAGGAGGAGACGGCATGGTAGGTGCAGGCAAATCGCCGCATGAGGCCACAATTTTGATTGTGGAGGATAACTTCAATAACTTTCTCTTGATGACGCGCCTCTTGTCTTTTTTGGGCGTCAAAAAATGTGAGTGGAAGGCTTCGGGTTGGAAAGTGTTGGAGTTTGCCGAGGCATTGGGAGATATTGATCTAATCCTGATGGATCTCATGCTGCCCGACACTGATGGCTATGGAGCTTTAGAACGTTTGCGTGCTCATCCTACGTTTGAAGGGGCGTCAATTGTTGCGGTGACCGCACATTCCTCTATTGATTCCATGCGCCGGGCACGTAAGGCGGGCTTTGATGGATTCATCGGTAAGCCCTTGGATCCTGACCGCTTTCCAGAACAGATACGGCGTATTTTATTGGGCGAGGAGGTATGGGAGCCTCAATAGAAGGCCGCGATTCCTCCATTCTTGCTTCTCGCGCGATTCCTACTACTGGGATGCGAGGAGGGCTGGGGAGAACGTTGCTGACTGCTTTTCTCACGTTGGCAATAGTGCCTCTGGCGCTGGTGGGTTGGTATGCGTTGCAACAGAGTCGCCAGCATTTAGAAGCCGAGGTAGCCGGTAAGTTAGAAGTGATTGCGGCTTTGCAAGCCGCAGGGATCGAGAGACAAGTTGATGAGTGGCAGACTTTACTCTCGCTGGTGAGAGAATCTGAGAGTACGGAAGACATGGTTCTGGCCCTCTCTGTTGAGGAATATTTTAAGTATACTCCAGGCTTAAGGGGAATTGCTTCTACAGGGGGTACCTCCCAGTCGCGCTGGTCGCTGGGGAATTGTGAACCTTCAGCTCTTTACTTAACCGATATTTCAGCGATAAATGCTGATGAAATGCTTGTTTTACCCCTCCCACAAGAAGAAGGCACACTATTTTTCTGTGTCGATGGAGATTTCTGGGGGCAGGGGGCACAAACTACTTTGGCGTGGGGTGAGGCTACCCGCATTTATATGGTGTTGCCAGAAGCCAAAGGGGCTTCAGTAGAGACTTTACCGCTCTTGGCTACAGAGAAGCAAAGCGGAGTTTATCGAAATTATCAGGGCATCTCTGTAATTGGGGCCTATGTTCCTTTGCCCCAGCTGGGATTGGGGATTTTGGTGGAGCAAGCAGTGGCGGAGATTGACTCCACTAATGAGCGGACTATGGCGACACTCATCGCCGTGGTTTTGGGTCTGGCGTTAAGCATCACCGCGATTGTGGCGATAGTAATTCGTAGGATAACGCGGCCGGTGATACAATTAACAGAGTCGGCGCTAGCTATGGCTGGTGGTGATCTAGAGCAATATGTGCCGGTTACTTCCAGGGATGAGATCGGAATTCTCACTTACGTCTTTAACCAGATGGCGGCGGAACTCAAATCACTTTATGATGGTTTGGAGGCTAAGGTCGCGGAGCGTACTAAATTGCTCCAACGGGCTAACTATCTGATCCAGTGGCGAGCTTTACAACTAGAAGCTAGTTTGGAAGTGAGCAAGGCGATTACTTCCTATCGTGACCCGAACCTCCTGCTGGAGCGTGTCGCGGGGTTGATCCAAGAGCAGTTTATTTACATTTCGGTGGCTGTTTATCTAATGGAGCCGGGTGGAGGAGCAGCTCAGTGGCGGGCCGCTAGTCCCCGGGAGAGTAATTGGCCGGACCGCGTCACTGTAGGGGATGGGACGGTCATGGCGAAAGCGTTGCAGACGGCCCGGATTCAGAGTGCGGAGCGGACGCTCTTTCGAGATAACAATCCCTTGCGACGGGGGTTTACTACATTGGCTATCCCTCTCTGTATGGAAACTCGCGTGTTGGGAGTAGTGGCGATTCTGCGCACCGACAGGGAGACCTCTCAGGAAGACGATCGGGCGGTGCTCTTGCATTTGGCTAATCAAATTACAGTGGCGTTGGAAAATGCGCGAGCTTATGAAAGGGAGCGGTTAGCTGCTCAGCAGTTGGAGGAAGCCGAGTTGTTCAAGACGCGTTTTCTGGCGAATATGTCCCATGATTTGCGCGAGCCGCTAAATTCGGTGATTGGATTTTCGCGGTTGCTCTTGAAGGGATTAGATGGGCCGTTATCGAAGCAACAAGCGCAAGATGTCCAGCGTATCCACACTAATAGCCAACGGTTGTTACAATCTATTAGTGATATTCTGACAATCTCGCAGATTCAGGCCGGGTTGATGGCCTTAGATTTACAGCCAGTGGATTTGCAAAAAATGATCGGGAGTGTGCTTCCCACTGCGGAAGCGTTTGTGTATGGAGAACCAATCGTCCTGAAAGGGGAGATTGAGCCTTCCCTCCCCTTGGTCTGGGGAGACGCGACCCGTATTCGTCAGATATTACTTCACTTGTTGAGCAATGCTGCCAAATTCACCGAGAGAGGGGAGATCGTACTGCGCGTTTGGGCAGCTGAAGATTGGGCTTACGTCAGTATACGCGATACCGGCGTTGGGATTCCAGAACAAGAACGGGAGCGGATCTTTACGCGCTTTGAGAAAGGAAACGGCAGGCAGAGTAACTCTACCGGGGCGGGTTTGGGGTTAGCTTTGAGCAAACAGTTTGTAGAGATGCACGGTGGTCAAATTTGGGTGGAGAGCGAGGTGGGTGTAGGTTCCACGTTTACTTTCTCATTGCCTTTATTGCCTTTGGAAATAGATGAGGGAGAGTGATGCTAGTGACAGCTGACGAAATCGCTGGGCAAAGTGAGAGCGGGGTGACTGATCAGGCTATGTTGCAGTCGCTGCTGGCTGCCGGCTCGGAGTATATCTATTTTAAGGATGCTGCTTTGCGTTATATCAGAGTCAGCCAAGCGTATGCCGCAGAGTTTTTGGCGCTGGATGATCCTCAAGCGGCAGTGGGTCAGAGTGATTTCGATTTCTTTCCCCCAGACCAGGCGCAACAATACGCCGCTTTGGAACGTTGGGTTTTAGAATCTGGTATGGCCTTGATGGGGCGCGAGATGCAGTTTGTTACTAAGGCTGGAATCCATAAACAATTGTTAGCGTATAAATACCTTGTCAGGGATCAAGCCGGAGCAGCGCTGGCTCTGGTGGGTATTTTCAAGGATATCGATGGCCGTCGGGCAAGTGCTGAAATCTCGTTATCTGAGGTGTTAGAGGTTGACAGCCGTCGTTTGATTGACCAGATTCGTCGGTCCTCGGATATTGAGCAGGTTCTACAACGGACGGCTACCGGGTTGGCGGAGATGCTGGATTTATCTCAAGTCTCCATAGAACTGAGCGTGGTAGCACCAGACCAACTTGAGGAGTAAGCATTGATGAATACCACAATCAATTGGCAGTTGAGCTTGCAGGAGCGCCGGACACAACTTCTCGGATACCTGTTGCTGACTGCAACGTGGGGTGGGGGCGTGGGGCTGGGTTTATTCTACTTCTCGTTCCCGACCGAGATGGGGATGTTAGCGCGGAGCATAGAATTACTCCCTTTCTTTGCGATTTGGTGCCTGATCATGATAGCTTGGATTGGGTGGGGATTAGGCTATCAGATACGGGCTGGAATTGTCTTGGGAGTCGTCTTCTTGTTGGGCCTCTATACTATGCGGCGGGGGGGGCTAGCTGGTATGGGGGTTCTCTGGCTGA
>JAYELZ010000082.1:0-4399 GCA_034717835.1 Chloroflexota bacterium | reverse complement strand
TACTGGCTAGCGGGCGATGCGGGCCGATTGCAGCAGGTGGTGACCAACCTGGCGATTAATGCGCGCGACGCTATGCCTGGCGGAGGTACGTTGCACTTTGAACTAGCCAGGATACAAGTTACCTCTGTCGAGTCGTCGCCCTTACCAGAGATGCCGTTCGGTGAGTGGATCTGTTTAGCCGCTGCCGATTCCGGTATCGGCATGACGGAGGAAGTACGCGTCCATCTCTTTGAACCTTTCTTCACTACCAAAGATGTGGACAAGGGGACCGGTTTGGGGTTGGCGCAAGTATATGGTATTGTCAAACTGCATAAAGGTTACATTGATGTGCAGAGCCGGTTGGGTCACGGAACTACCTTTTACATCTACCTACCTGGGCAGCGAGACGTAGAACCAGAAGTGGCTGTGGCGCGTGAACAGCCGTTCCCTGCGGGACACGGGGAGACCATATTGCTGGTAGAAGATAATCTGGATTTATTACGAGCTTATCAAGGGACGTTGGAGGGATTAGGCTATCGCGTGGTGACCGCTAGAAACGGGAAAGCTGCCCTGGGAAAAATCCAGAAATCCCGCTGGATAAAAAGTAACGCACCTGACAAATTAGGTTTGGTAATCACAGATTTGATCATGCCGAAAATGGGTGGCAAGGAGTTGGCAGTGGAACTGCGCCGGAGTAATCCGGCCCTCAAATTGCTAGGCATCACGGGTTATGCGGTGAAAGGGCAAAAGGAGAAATTGCGGGCTTTCGGTTTCCGGGAGATACTTCACAAACCATTTGATCTGGAGGTGTTGGCAGAGACCGTGCGCCGTATCTTGGATTAGTGATGCGCATAGCAAATGTCAACTGGTGGATGGCAAAAGTTTTAGTTAGCTGTAGCCGATTAGTAAAGTTGGCTCTTGGGGAATTCGCGGGGTTGAGTTAAAATTAACCACGGATTAGCGCGGAAAAAATAAAAAAATCAGTGTAATCCGTGCCAAACTCAAGAGCGGACGCAGATTCTCGCAGATTTTCGTAGATAAAATCTAACATCCGCGTTTATCTGCGTCCTAAAGGAACTAGTCCCACCAGCTACCTGCGGAAGGCTACGGCGCGTAATTCCGCAACACTAGCGGCAGATAGATGTGCTTCCAGTTGACGAAGGCGCTGCGCGTGTAGACGTTGCCCACGCCATCATCAATCTGCGCCAGGTTACGGATGGTGGGGGTGAGCGTCGTGGTGGACGTGAGCTCGGCGGCGTAGGTGAGCGTGACGGTCGTGTCGGTGAACACGTCGCCGGCCCAGGTGAGCGTCTGTCCGACGATGACCGGCGCCGGGCCGCTGCTGGCCGCCGGCGCGCCACACGGAATCAGCGTCGCGGGCAGGGTGGATTGGCAATCCGCCTTTTGGCGTAAAGCGGATTCGCAATCCGCGCTACACACCGACCGCCAGACCCAGCGCCCGTTCTCGCCGGTCACCTCCAAATCCACGCCAGGGTAGATATCCACGTAGCGCACGCCGCCCCACACCGGCACGTTGGTGCGCCACTGGGCCGGGTCATTGCCCCGGTAGTAATGCACCACCGAGTCCAGCCGGTTGAAGGGTTCCAGCCGGGGATGCGGGTTGGCATCCGCGAAACTCAGCTTCAGGTTCACGGCTGGATACGGCTCGGTCTGGGATTGTTCGCTGAAGTAGCCGGTTGATTCAAGGCGGGAAGTAGCTATAAGAGTGAGCCAGAGTGCATCCTCGGTCAGCCAGAGCGTGCCTGCGCCGCCGCGCACCTGGAAGCGGGCGCGGGCGTCGAACTGGCCCACGTTCTCGATAAAGAGCACTGAGCCATCTCCACCTTCGCCGCCGAGGTCGGTACTGTAACGCAGTCCCGGGCCGCCATCAGCCATGTACACAGGCAGCGCGATCAGACTGAGCATTAGGGCCAATAGCAAAGATTTTGTTTTCATACGATTCCTCCCCCGAGAGTAAAAGCTACAAGTTAAAAGTTGTAAGTTGTCGTCAAGTCCGCAAGTCAAACGTCAAGCGCGCCATTTTTCCCATGAGGCTGCCGTTAGCGGATGCGACGGCAGCCTCACCCAAGTCCCGGGACTATTCCTACTGGAACAGCCCCACGATGGGACCAAACCATTTGTATTGCCAGCTGTTGCGAACTTCCTCCGTGTTCTTCTCCCGCAGGTACTCACCGGCCTCTGATAAACCATTACGAACAAGTTTGTAATCCACGCCGACTTCTTTGGCTTGTGCGTTCTCAACGGTCAAACCTGCTGCGGCACCATACAGGACTTTCTCCGTATCGATCAGATTGAGGCCCATCTCAATCATATCCGAGCCGGGTAGGAACTGGGCAAGCCCTGATAGATCGCCAGCCTGTGATCCCTCGGTTGCGGTGTCCAGGACTTTCTTGGCCTGCTCGGCCAGATCGCTGATGTGCTGTGAGCCGGATTCCGACGTTTGGCTGGAAGAGGCGTTCATCTCAGAGGCGGTGTTGCCCGCGTTGGTGACCGGAGGCTTGGCGGGAGGCGGCGTCGCACCTTGTTGGACACTGTTGTCTCCGCTAAGACTCGTGGCTTTGTTCTCAGCCTCGTGTGGATTCTCTTGCGGCTTCTCGGGAGGCTCGCGCTCCTCCAATTGCTCTTCCTTGGTCGGTGGATCGGGATCAGGGGCCGGGGGATTTTCTTGCCGCATCCCTCGCACGTACGTCCAGCCGCCCAGGTAATTCCCATGTGAAGGTTCCGTCTGCACGAAGGCCCCCGACTTGGTGTAGAGTACGGTGTGATCTTTGTTCCAGGTGCCCTCCCCCTGCGGGTCAAGGAGGTTGATCGGATCCTGGGCCGCGTATTGATAGGGGTTCAGCGAGGAGGGGTCGTAGACGTGCGTTCCCACGGGATCGCGGGAGAGGAAGCGCCCTGCCTGCGCGTCGTAGGTGCGGCGCTGCATGTGATAGAGCGTGTCCGTGAACCGGCGCACGCCGTACTGCCCGATGAAGGTGAAGGGCTGCGCGCTAGTGCCGCTGCGGCCCAGTTCCATCCCGTAGGGATCGTAGACGTAGGTGTCGGAGACAGCGCCATTATCGTCGGTAAGGAAGAGTGTGGAGCCCAGGCGGTCGAAGTGGTAGAAGAAAGGCGCCGCGATGCCGCTGGCGTCGATGCCGTAGAGTAGCGTTCCGCCGGGCGACCAGACGTAGAAGGTGTCGAAGGTGCCGCCCGTCTTCTCGGCGACGATGGGTGTGATGGGCAGGGCGTAGTTGTAGGCGTATGCTGTGGTTGAGCCGCCGGAGGTCAGCGAGGTCAGATTGCCCAGCCCGTTGTAGGCGAGCGTGTCGCCGTCGATGTTGGTGAGCCGGCTGGCACCGTCCCAGGTGAAGGTGTGTTCCGGTGCCTGGGTCAGCCGTCCGCGCTCGTCGTAGGCGTAATCCGTGCTGCTCACCTGGGAGGCAGCATTGTAGGTGTAGCCGGCGTTGCTTTCCGCGAGCAGCCCGGCAGCATCCAGCGGCAGATCCTGCGTAACCTGCGTGACCTCGCCCTCCACGTTGAGCGTGAATTGCTGATCGGCGACAGTGCCGCTCTTCTCGTCAAGGATGCGGGTGACGCGCCCGTTGACGTCGCGGGTGAAGGTCGTCTTCACGCCGTTGGAGCGGTTGATCTCGATGAGCGCGCCATCGTCGTTGTAGATGAAGGTCATCCAGCTGTTGGTGAGATCGTCCGCGACGCGCGTGACCTGGTTCCGCTGGTCGTAGGTGTAGGTGACCGTGAACTGCCCAGCGTAGGAGACCTTCTCCAGCCGCCCGCCGGTGTCGTAGGTCGCGCCGAAGTCGGCTCCGGCATTCGTGGTGTTGAGCACCTCGGCGCAGGCGTTGTAGGTGAGCGTGATTTCGTTGGCGTGGGTCATGCGGCCCAGCGTATCGTAGGTGAACTGCAGATCCGGGCCAGCACTGTACTGCCAGCGCGTCTCGTGCCCGACGGCATCGTAGGTCTTGGTCAGATGCTCGCCGGCGGTGGGGTAGTCGATCTGCGCCAGCCGCCCCTGAACGTCGTAGGTATAGGTCCACTGGTTGCTGACGGGATCGGTATGCGTGGCGAGACGTCCCATGGGCGTGTAGGTGTATTCCCAGGTGGCGGTGTTGAAATCCTGAAGCTTCACCAGCAACCCCAGCGCGTTGCGCGTGTAGGAGGCGCTGCCCGCGTCGGTGGCAACACTTGCCAATGTACCGTTGTTATCGTAGGTGTAGTCGATCTGCCGGCCCAACCGGTCGGTGAGCGTGGTGGCGCGTCCCAGCGCATCGTAGGTTGTCCCCCCCGCCTGCCCCGCCGCGTCGGTGATGCTGGTGGGCCAGCCTGCCGCATCGTAACCGTAGGTCGTTTCGTTATTCAGCGGTGTGCCGGTTGATTGCAGGGTATGTTCGTCGTCGTA
>JAYELZ010000081.1:0-19668 GCA_034717835.1 Chloroflexota bacterium | reverse complement strand
GATGGCGGCGGACAATATGTTGTTAGGTCAATTCCGGTTGGATGGCATTCCGCCCGCGCAGCGCGGCATCCCGCAGATCGAGGTCTCTTTTGATATCGACGCCAATGGCATTTTGACCGTCTCGGCGGAGGACAAGGCAACCGGACGGGAGCAGAACATCACCATCACCGCGTCCACCAACTTGAGCGAGTCGGAGGTGGATAGGCTGGTGGAAGAGGCCAAAGCTCACGAATCTGAAGATCGGCAGCGCCGTGAGTTAGTGGATGCTCGCAATGAAGCTGATTCATTGGCTTACCAGATCGAGAAGCTCTTGGGTGAGCAGGGCGACAAGCTCCCCACCGACATGCGCAGTGAGATCGAAGGGCAGATTGAAGCTCTCAAGCAGGCTAAGGAGAGCGATGATGCCCAGACCATCCGCGCGGCGATCGAGGATTTGCGGCAGGCTTCCATGAAGATGGGGCAACAGATGTACGGAGATGGTCAGCCCGGTGGCCCGAACGTCGGTCCCAATGTTGGCCCGAATGTTGGCTCCACCCCCGATGACGGTCCGGATGTCGTAGACGGTGAGTATCGCGAAGTGTAAATTGAAAGTTACCAGGGTTTAGCGAGAGGGGGCGGCTAGCCGCCCCCTCTCTTGGTACAGCGGTTTGGTTATGGGGCGGAGGGGAGTACATGGAGCCTAAAGATTATTATAAAATCCTAGGGGTTGCGCGGCAGGCAGAACCAGCAGCGATTAAGAAGGCCTATCGGCGTCTGGCGCGTAAATATCACCCGGATATGAACGCGGGAGATAAGGCGGCCGAGGAGAAGTTTAAGGAGGTCAACGAAGCTTACGAAGTGCTCTCTGATTCCAAAAAACGGCGTTTGTACGACCAGTTTGGCTCGCAGTGGAAACAATGGCAGCGTTCTGGTAGGCGCCCGGAAGATTTCGATTGGAACCAGTGGGGTGGGGGGCGGACACGTCCCGGCGGGCAGCGGCGCGTCTATTCGGGCGATTTCCAGGATTTGTTTGGGGGTGCTGGAGGTGGGGTCTTCTCTGATTTCTTCCAACAGCTCTTTGGCGGCGGGATGGGAGCGCCGTCTGCTGGCCGGACGAGTGATCCTTTCGCGGGTTTTGGAGGTCGGATGCAACAAACTGCGCGCCCGCGTTCGCCCAGTGATCAGCCGGTGGAGATTAGCTTGCGTGAAGCTTATCATGGTACCAAGCGACTGCTCCAAATTGATAACCGCCGTCTAGAGATCAAAATCCCGCCGGGGGCCGCAGATGGCACGCGGGTGCGGATCGCAGGAGCAGTCACCGGACTAGGTGGCGGGGATCTCTATCTGAAGGTGACGGTGAGTGCGGACGCGCAATACGAGCGGCATGGCGACGATTTGCAGACGTCCGTCGGAGCGGATCTCTACACCCTGCTGTTGGGCGGAGAAGTCCCCGTGACTACCCTGGATGGCCGGACTGTGATGTTGAATATCCCCCCGGAAACGGAAAACGGTCAGCTTTTTCGCTTGCGGGGCCGGGGGATGCCACTGCTAAAACACCCGCAGCAACATGGCGATTTGTACGTCGAAGTGCAGGCAGAATTACCCAAGAACCTTTCAGCTAAAGAAAAAGTCCTTTTGAAGCAGTTAAGAGATTTGCGGTAGCCTACCCGCTTAAGCTGTGGCCGGTCTCCTGACCGAGTCACGATGGCGTTGCAAGCGGTCCCCCGACTGCTCGACTGCTCGGCTAATTGACTATCAGACCACTAGGAGGCAATATTAATGTTCAAACGAGTTCTTTTTGCGCATGATGCTAGCCCGGCTGCGGAGAAAACCATGCCCTACTTGGAACATCTGGCACGGGTAGAGGAAGCAGAGCTATTAATTTTGCATGTTTATCATCCGCTGACGCAATACTCCGGCACGGCGGGCTATGAACAGTTGTTGAAGAGCCTAGAAGATTTAGGGCATACTGTGGTAGAGGATTTTGTGAAATACCTGACGGAGGATGGTTTTAACGCACGTGGTTTGGTGCGGGCTGGCGAGCCGGCACGGGTCATCTTGGAGACAGCGCGGGAAGAAGCAATAACTCTCATTGTATTGGGTACACGCGGGCCGGCAAGCATGAAGGAAATGCTATTGGGCGACGTCAGTACTGAGGTGCTACGTTATGCTCATTGCCCGGTGTTGTTGGTGCCCTAGCTCGAGGCAGTGCCGCTAAATTTCATCCATAGATTACGCGGATTAGGTGGGTTGTTCTTAGATTGTCCCCCGCCTAACAAGCCTCTAAAGAATCAGCGTTGTTACTTAACTTCTTTCTTAGCGGTTTAGTGTCTTGGCGGCGAAATAGATATTTTGTAAAGAGGAATAAGGAGATGGAGATGCGGAAAATTTATGGCGTATTGATTGTCATCACATTGTTTATTAGTTCTTTGGGTTGCGTGGCATTGCAGTCGGCGCCTGCGATTGAGGAAACAGTAGCGCCAACTCCCACGGTAGGAACATCAGAGATCGTAGTGCAACCCAACGCGGACTTGCAGGCGCTAGAATCTCAAATAGAAGCGGTCTATCAAGCCGTCGGGGATTCCGTGGTGAATATCTCTGTTACTACACTGGCCCGCGACTTCTTCATGAATCCGGTGCCGCAAGAGGGAACCGGTTCGGGGTTTGTTTATGATGCGCAAGGCCATATTGTCACTAACTGGCACGTGGTGCAGGAAGCGGAAGATATCCAAGTTACCTTTGCGGATGGGGTCACTCTGCCAGCCGAGGTGGTAGGGAGTGATGCCGCCAACGATTTGGCCGTTATTCAAGTTGCCGTCGATGGGCATGCACTCAAGCCGGTGCAGTTGGGTGATTCTGAAACTTTGCGCGTAGGGCAATTTGTCGTGGCGATTGGCAACCCCTTCGGGCTAGAGCAGACGGTGACATTTGGTGTCATCAGCAGCTTGGGCCGGATCATTGATAGCCCGGAGGGCGGCCGCTTTATCGGGGAAGCCATTCAAACCGATGCCGCCATCAACCCTGGGAACTCCGGTGGCCCACTCTTGGATTTAGAGGGCCGGGTGATTGGGGTGAACGCGCAGATCATCAGCCCTAGCCGAGCTAATGCGGGTATCGGCTTTGCTATCCCGGCGGGTATGGTGCAGCGGGTGGTGCCAGAGTTGATTTCTACCGGACATTATGGCCATCCCTGGATGGGAGTTTCCTTCCTCGATCTGGGGCGCTGGTCGGACGTGTTGCAAGATGCGAATCTTGATGTGCCTGATGATGGCTTGCTGGTATTAGAGGTGCTGAATGGCTCACCTGCGATGGAGGCCGGATTGCGAGGGGGCACAGATAGTGCAGTAGTCGGTAATGCGCGGCTACAAGTGGGCGGGGACGTGATTACCGCTCTTAATGGTGAAGCCTTCGCTAACTGGAGCGAATTCAATACTTATCTGGAGAGCAAAACGCGAGTGGGAGAGATCATCGAAATCACCGTGTTGCGTGGTGGTGAAGATCTCCAAATTCCGCTCACCCTGGGAGAACGTCCAGCAGAAGAGTAAGCTTGTCGAAGCCGAACAAATCCGGTAGCTACGTTGAACGGTAGCTGCCGGATTTGTTTTTTGGGGGATATTCGCCTAGCTTAATGGGCTATTTCAATTGATCAACCCTCTCCGTTAGGCCATATCTGGGGGGCCGGCAAAAATTTCCCCTTTAGCCGGCGTCGCCTCCAACAGAAGCCGCGCCTCCTTTTCCCACTCGGTGGGCACCAGTACTTTGACCTGTCCAATTTTGCCAACCATGACTGGGATTGCGCGACCAGCGGACTCGTAACTTAACATGGCTGGAATACCAGCGCTTTCTAACAGACCTTGTACTACCGCAGCGCGGAGCATGCCTTCGGCCACATACACAGTTGTCAATCCGACGGGGCCTTCTCTTTGATCATCCATCGTCTATCTCCTTGGGGGTGTAATTAATTCACTTTAGCCTGGATACTCTTGTCTAGCTCTAGTTTGCTTCATTTTATTAAATTTGTCAACTGCTTTTTCCCTGGTATAATCATTTTTGCTTATTTTTAGTTTGACAAATAATGAAGAAAATTTGGAGAAGAGAGTGAATAGCGACCAGTATTGGGACAGTTTCTCTATCTTACCGGTGGATATGGAGTATTTGACCAACTTCTTGCTGGAAGAAGAGGAGCCACAGGGCCTAGAAACGTTAGCTTGGACATTGATTCAACACCGCAACCAACAGACGCTAGAATTGGCTAAGGAGTCGCTTTCACAAGGCCGAGTTTATCGACCTAAAGGATCCTACCAGGTGGGAGAGAAAATTATTTTCCCACATTTGGGGAATCTGTTGGGTGAAGTAGTTGCCGTTCGTGCCGGTCAAAACCCTGAGTATGAACCTTTCTCGGTGCTGCAGGTACAGACAGAAGATGGGCCGCGCGAGTTTGCTGCAGAACTGTCGGCCGGGCATCCATTGGATGAGGCGACCTATCTGCCAACCAATGATATTTCCCCTGAAGAGACTTGGAAGAAATATGGTTTACGGGTACAAATGTTACTTGGTGAACGGTTGCGCCAAGATACTAATTTTACCATCGTGGGAGATCAGTGGTTTGTGCGTGATCTGATCATGAGTGTCCCGCCGGTGCAATTGAATATCGCGGAAGCTATGCTAGATATGGCCGGTGGGGGGGCAATAGTTACACAGGTTTTTATCAATGAGATGGAATTCCCCCCAGAAATTCCGGCCGCGTTGCAGGCTTTTTCGCTAGAATATGCTATGTTGCGGGATCGGCGGTTTGATGAGGTGGGGCCGGCAGACCAAGCTCTTTGGTACCTGCGCTCTATGGAACCCTCAGAAGTGCTAGAAATACCTCGTCTGTTGCGTTATCTCCCCACCCCTTATAATCGCACTTTAATAAACGCGGATTCCTTGAGCTCCGCCTTGCAAGTCCAAGACGAATGGTCCGAGTATTCTGTGGCTGATGAGGATGAGACTGTACACGTAACGGAGCCGTTCACAGTGGCGTTGCTGTATCCCCATTGGCGGAGCGGCACATTACCCTTAACCTCAGATTTGGCGCAGCTCTTTCCGACCGCGCGGATTACTGATCATATCCAATTCACGTTTGTGGATGGCGAGACGGGAGATAAATTTCCTGGCTGGGTGGTGCGTAGCGGACGGTATGTTTACGGACTGGCGGAGTGGTACCCTAAATATCACTTGATTCCTGGGGCTTACGTGGACTTGCAGCGGGGGGAGGAACCCGGTACGATTGTGGTGCGGGCTCACTCGCTACGCGCCAAGCACGGTGAATGGTTACGCTCGATCACCGTTGGTGAGGATACTTTCTCACTGGAAGTTACTCGGTATCCAGTTTTCTGTGAGTTCAACGAGATGTTGGCTCTGGGCGTACCTGACCCGGAGAAAGTGGATGTGCTAAGTCGGCATTTACAACACCGCTCGTTGGAATCTTTGATAGATCAGATATTCCGCGAATTGGTGGTCTTGAGCTTACAGCGAGCAGTCCATATTGCCACACTCTATAGCATTCTGAATTTATTCCGTCGTGTTCCTCCGGCCCCAGTTCAGGCAATTTTGACAGCTGGGCAACAATATGTTTCGTTACAAAATAACTATTGGTCATATCAGGAGATGGAGGATTAATGGCGGCTCTGGTACCTGATTTCAAATTGATGCATTTTATCAAACCTACTGTGGAAACCCCCTTCCATATTGATTATTCCTGGTGGGATAAACAGGGTTTGGATGTCAATGTTGAGCTTTTTACTCATCTTTGCCCGGTGCATCGGGAAGCCTATCGAGGGCAGAAGGGCAGCGAAGAGATTGACTGGATTGACTGGATTACGGGTGAGGTGCAAAGAGTAGCTGGGTTCCAATATGTTATCACTACGCATTGTAGCCAGGAACCTCAGTACATTGCTCGGGCGGCTACTTTGTTAGAGGCTATCTTTCGGGTCTTTTTGGCTAATGGCAATATCGCCCTAACTCCAGAACAGTTGTCTGCCGAGGTAGGGCGTCCGGCAGAGCAAATCTTGAGAGTCTTGGCTGGCCGTAAAGTACAAAAGGGACTACGTCCAACGAGATAGTTGCGCGGTGCTACTGGCCCCCGTAGCGCAATTGGATAGCGCATCGGACTTCTAATCCGGTTGTTGTGGGTTCAAATCCCACCGGGGGTACTGGCATAAATATAACTAAGGCGCGCCGAGATTATTTTCGGCGCGCCTTTTATGTTATCCCCAGGCCCAGATCGCCCAGAGGGCAATCATGACGATGCCTATTCCAAAGCGGGCGATGAACGCCCACCCCCAACCAATCAACATGCCTTTGACTATGGAAAATGCGATATCTCGCTCTCTGCAATAATAATACTCCATCGCAAAGAGTGCCAACAGTGCCGTGGCGATACCTCCCAGCGGAGTGAGGACGAAGCTGCCTACTAAGCCGGCTATGAAGGCCGCCGCCAGCGAAGCCCAATGTGCCCCTTCCTGTTTGGCCTTGGCGCCCATCAGCACATTGTCGACCAACAAGCCCGCAATGGTCAGGAGCGTGATGAGGGCAAAAAGCCAGCCGCCTAGCGTCCCAAAACCGTAGACCAGTCCGTAGAGGGCCGTGAGCAGCCAGATTACGGTGAGACCGGGGAAGACGGGGATGATTAGTCCGAACAATCCCAAGACCATACCGCTTAATAAGATGATTTTGAGCGAGGCCAACAGCCAAGCTGACATTTACTTTACCTCCTGGATGGATTGAGGATCTTTCCAGCGTGCTTCTTCTAGGCTTTGTTTCTCTTCTTGCTGCGCAACCGAGCTACCGCATGAACGTCGAGAGCATTACTAAGAATACTGCCACGGTCACAATCCCAATCCTTATAGCGTATTAGCCCATTCTACCCCAATTTGGCAATAAAACGCTCTGCTAAAATGGCTGGCTGCGGCTGGCGCACACCCTTCCAGCACGCAAAACGACTATTCGACTATTGGACTAAAGACTCCCCGACTATTTTCGAAGGATAGGTTTACCCTAGCTAAATTTTTTTCTTGGCGGCAAGTCAATTGATTTGCCATGCGCTATTTGCTGATTTGCGATTTTCAGAGAAGTTGACTTCACCTCTCTACACCTTGCTACTGCGCCACCTTGTGCTAAAATAACCCTTATGGATAAATTACAGATTGTCTTTATGGGAACGCCGGAGTTTGCGCTCCCCATTTTGGGGGCGCTTATTGAGCAGTACCCGGTTTGCGGAGTAGTGACGCAACCGGATCGACGGTCAGGGCGCGGGCAGCGGCTCTCCGCTCCACCGATCAAAGAGCTAGCGGAATCGGAGGGGATTGCGGTCTTTCAACCCGCCCGGTTGAGAAATGCCGACGCGGTCGCGCAGCTACAAGTCTGGGCACCGGACTTGATCGTGGTTGCCGCTTTTGGACAAATACTTCCCGAAGCCGTGCTGGAAATCCCCCCATTTGGCGTGTTGAACGTCCACCCCTCGTTGCTACCGCGTTGGCGGGGTGCCTCGCCTATTCAAGCCGCCATCCTGGCCGGAGACGAGCGGACTGGCGTTACCATCATGCAACTGGATGTAGGGCTGGATACCGGGCCTATTCTGGCGCAACGAGAGGTACCCATTGGCGCGCAAGAGAACGCCGGCGATTTGGAGCAGCGTTTAGCTCAAGAAGGGGCCTATCTGCTCAGCGAGTGCCTGCCGGCATATCTCGCGGGAGAGTTGCACCCCCATCCCCAACCGGAAGAGGGGGTTACCCTGTCGCGGCGCTTGCGCAAGTCGGCTCTCCAATTAGATTGGGAACTTCCCACTCGCCAACTCTGCAATCAAGTACGCGCGCTGGCTCCTGAACCGGCTGCTTATACTTTTTGGGGACGACAACGGATCAAGATCTTCCAAGTCAGCGTGCTTACAGATGTGGAACCACCTTCAGCCGTACCGGGGACGGTATTTGAAGCGCACTCTAAACCTGCCGTGGTAACAGGTGATGGGTGTGTGCTGTTGGAATGGCTACAAATAGCCGGTAAGCGTCCAATGAAGAGTGCCGCGTTCCTGCGGGGCAGGAAGAACTTTGAGGGGGCTTTGTTAGCTCCACTAGAACCGGGTGAGTAAACCAACACTTCACCCGGTTTTGGTGTATTTTAGTAGCCGAGGTTCCCATACCTCGCCCAGTAACCTTTAGTTTGCTATTTGTATATTTGTTTATTTAATTTAAGGAGGTCAGATGTCAGGACATAGCCATTGGTCAACCATTCGCCGCAAGAAGGAGAAAGAAGACTCCAAGCGCGGTAAGATATTTACTAAATTAGCCCGTGAAATTGCGATCGCAGTGCGGGAAGGCGGCGGCGGAGACCCAGAGTTTAACTTCCAGCTGCGCATGGCCATCGATAACGCCAAAGAGATGAACATGCCCGCCGACAACATCGAACGGGCCATCAAGCGTGGGACCGGAGAAGATAAAGATGGTGCGGAAATTATCGAGACGATGTACGAAGGCTACGGCCCACACGGCATCGCGTTGATGATTGATGTCGTAACCGATAACCGCAATCGCACCGTGGCTGCGTTGCGCCATGCACTAACCCGTCTAGGCGGAAACATGGGCGACCCCGGTTCCGTAGCGTGGCAGTTCAAGCGCAAGGGTCTTATTGATGTCAAGAGCGAAATAGATTTCGACGAGCTCTTCGAAGCCGCCCTGGATGCCGGTGCTGATGATCTCATCGAAGGTGATGCCGAGAGCGATCATCAAGTCTATACGGACTACGCAGATCTTCACCAAGTCAGCAAAAATCTCAAAGAACAAGACGTGCCGGTGCGCGATATGAAAATCGTCATGGTTCCGCAGAACGAGCTCGCGCTGGAGCCTAAGGCTGCCGTGCAAATTCTCCGGTTGGTGGATGATTTAGAAGAAATGGATGACGTGCGCCAGGTCTTTTCCAACTTGGAAGTAACTGAAGAGGCCGTCCAGGCATTTGCCGCTGCGATCTAATGTTGGTACTGGGGATTGACCCAGGATTAGCTATTACCGGTTACGCGGTGGTAGCGGAGGAAGGTGCCACGCTGCGCTTGATTACCACTGGCGTGGTACGCACGTCAGCGGAGGCGCCTTCCCCACAACGCTTGCGCACTCTCTACGCCGGCTTGCAGAAGATCATACAGGAATTCCAGCCTGAAGCCGCCGCAATTGAAGAGCTCTTCTTCAGTCGCAATGTGCGGACAGCCATGGCCGTCTCGCAAGCGCGTGGCGTGACGTTACTCGCCTTAGCCGATGCCGGGCTGCCCATCGTTGAATACACCCCCATGCAAGTCAAACAAGCCGTTACCGGATATGGCAACGCGGATAAACGGCAAGTGCAGAAGATGGTGCAGCTGTTGCTCAACCTCTCCGAGATTCCCCGCCCCGATGATGCCGCTGACGCAGTCGCGGTCGCGATCTGTTATACGCACCGCGCCCGGCTGGACAAGCTATTGGGTACTTAAGAAGCTGTCCCACGGCCTGACGGATACGAAATTGTCCTGCGGAGGCTGCTCCCCGCTAGGTGCTATCTCAGGTGTTAGGACGCAAACGAGCACTGCCGAGCACAGAAAATGCGTGAGCGTTCAGGTTGTGAAAGTTCGCACGGGCATAGCTGTCTATCAGCGGATACTAGAGATTTCTCCCCATCTGCCGATTTGCCATTTTTAGAGGAGTATTCCATGATTGCTCAATTAGCAGGCGAAATCCTCAGCGTGACGGAAGAGCAGTTGGTGCTCTCTGTGGGAGGGGTGGGTTTTGAGATTGGCGTGGCCGATGCCAGCGCTTACCAGGTAGGCAAGGAAGTATCACTGCATACGTATCTCTACGTGCGAGAAAATACGCTGGCGCTCTACGGTTTCGCCGACGCGGAGGCCAAGTTGCTCTTTGAGATGCTGTTGAGTGTCAACCGGATTGGTCCCAAAGCGGCTTTGAGCATTATGGGAACTCTCTCCCCAGCGGAGCTGCGCCAAGCCATCAGTAACCGGCAACCTGAAATATTAGCCCGCGCTCACGGCGTGGGGCGCAAGACGGGTGAGGCCATTATCCTCCAACTCAAGGATCGTCTGGTGGAACTGGGGAGCCCTGTTCCGGCAACGATCACTACCGATGATGCGGACGTGATTGCTGCGCTCACGGCTTTGGGATTTAGTCTCATGGAGTCCCAGCGCGCCCTCCAACAGGTGCCGCGCGATACGGAACTCTCCATTGAGGAGAAGATCCGCCTCTCCCTGGCTCAGTTGAGATAGCTAGCCTCCCATGAAAAACCAAGCGGTTTCACTACGGAGGCACGGAGACGTTCAACTTAAATGTTTTTCTCAACGTCCTCGCTCTCTTTGTGGTGAGTTAGCTCTCTCAATCTGGCTATGCTGCGCTCTATTGCTGTTGCTGCTCACGGCCTGCGCGCCGGCGAAATTGCCGCCGGTGGTGAAGATCGGTCTGGTCGCCCCGTTTGAGGGCCGCTACCGTTACATCGGCTATGATGCCATCTACGCGGCGCGGCTGGCGGTGCGTGAGATCAACGCTCAAGGCGGTGTGGAAGGTCGCTATCTGGAACTGGTGGCCTATGATGACCGCGGCTCGCCGGAGCTGGCGCGTGTCGTGGCTCGCAATCTAATCGTCGACCCGGCGGTTGTCGCGGTGCTGGGCCACTACCGCCAGGAGAGCACATCCGCCGCGCAGGAGCTCTACGTCACCGCACAACTGCCGCTCCTGGCTGTGGGAGCCTATTTGACGCGCACCTCACCCTACCTCTGGTCGCTGCTGCCGGAGCCGGCGGAGATGGCAGCGGCGTTGGTTACAATTTGTCCCACGTCTACGCGGTCCGCGGCGATTTGGGGCGTCGGCCCGCTGGCGGACGCGCTCGCGGAGACTTTGCGCGTGGATGGCTACCGGCTGGTACCTGCGATATCGCCCCGGCAAGCGGCACCGCCACCGGAGATGTTCTTCAGCTTCCTACCGCCCCAGGAGACGGGGGCGCGGTGGTCTGAATGGCGCGCGGCAGGCGGTGGTGGCTGCTTGATCGGTGGCCCAGAGCTGGCCGGAACTGCCTTTGCAGAGATTGCCGCGCCCCAAATTGGAGAGGAGGTGCATTTCATCACGCCCTATCCGCTGCCAGAGGAGCTCCCCGGAACCGAGGACTGGATCGCGGCTTACCGCGCCGTTGGCCCGCACGTCCCTCCGCCCGGTCCCTACGCACTCCCCACCTACGAGGCTCTTTATCTGCTGGCGGCGGCCCTGGCCGAAAGCCCGGAGGACCTCACTACTGCCTTGGCCACCGTCACCCGAAACGGTTTTTTAGCTGAAATTGCTCTGGATGCCAGAGGCTATTGGGCCGCCCCCACGCTCTATCATTATCAGTGGCAACCCGACAAAGCCCGCGTTTTGCAAGCGATTTTGCCTCCACGGTCGGATGCCAGCGACTGAAATTTACGCCGGGGAGTGCGTTCCAAATTAGTTGAGAGTAGTCTCCCTGTGGCGTGTTGCGTAAAATTCTTCAAGACGGAACGCGCAGCACGCGACTCAGTTGTAAGGGAGCATTGGATAACTGGAAGTATCCAGATTGGCTTTGCCAGCTCATGGTATAATTGCCTTGTAGGGAATCAACCGCGAGGAGGTAGGGATGATCGAGATGAAAATAGTTACCATCCAGGTGAGCTTGGTCTCGGCGCATCGTATCGTCCTCTTGAAAGAAGTGGGGGGAGAGCATTATTTGCCTATTTGGATTGGGAGTTGCGAGGCCGAGGCCATTTCCATTCACCTGCGAGGTATGGCGTTGCCGCGTCCTATGACTCACGATCTTTTCATTAATTTGCTCGCCTCTCTGGAGTTAGAACTCTCGTATGTGCTCGTTCGCTCGCTGCTTGAGGGCACTTTTTATGGCCGTCTGGTGGTGCGGAGCGGGCACGCTGCCCCGCTAGAGATTGATTCGCGGCCCAGTGACGCGCTGGCTATCGCTGTGCGTGCTAACGCTCCCATTTACGCGACCGAGTCGGTGATGTCAGAGGCCGGCATCACGCCGTCCGTAGACCTTTTGCGCAGTCGCTCCACTACCGGTTTGGATGCCTTCCATGATTTTTTTGATAACTTGGATATGGATAAGTTGGCGACGGATTAGGTGGGCGGGTGAAAGTCGAAGGTTGTCTACGCTGTTAAAAAAACTTACTACTGAGAAATAAATTTAGTTTTATATCTCTGCGTGCTCTGTGCCTCTCTGTGGTGAGCTGGTTTTTCTTAACGATGCCGGAAAAATATGAATGATCTAGAACCAAAGACAGTTCCCCAAAATATCGCGGCTGAGGAAGCCGTTCTAGGGGCAGTGATCATTGACCCCGAAGGACTTTTCCAGATTCTGCCCTTCCTGCGCGCCGAGCATTTCTATCTCCGCAAGCATCGGTGGATTTACGAGGCGCTGGTCGCGATCCACGAACGGCGCGTACCGCTGGATTTCCTCACGCTCACCACCGAGTTGGAGCAGCACGAGCATCTAGCCGGGGTCGGCGGTGGGGCTTACATCTCACAGTTGATCAACGTGGTGCCTTCTGCCTTGAACATTGAGAGCTACGCCCACATGGTCGAAGAGACGAGCGTCCGACGTAACCTGCTCGCGGCCGCCGGAGATATCGCCAAACTAGCCTACGAAGAGGAACAATCTATCAATGAAGTGGTGGATCGTTCGGAGCAAGCCCTCTTCGCGATCTCTCAGAAACGGGCCAGTCGGGACTTGCGTCCTATCCAGGAGGTGGCCGATAGTTACTACCGCTGGGTCGAGAATCTCTACGAGCACCGTGGCGAGGTGATGGGCGTGCCCAGTGGTTTCCATGATTTGGATAAGATGTTAGGCGGTTTCCAGCGCTCCGACCTCTTGATTTTGGCGGCCCGTCCTGGGGTAGGGAAAACCTCGCTGATGCTCTCGCTGGCAGTCAAGGCCGCCAAATTGGGCAAGAGAACTGCAATCTTCAGCTTGGAGATGTCCGCCGAACAATTGGTGCAGCGCATGGTTTCCGGCGTCAGTCGCATTGATGCCCAACGCTTGCGCTTGGGCAATCTCCAGGACGACGATTGGCCGCGCTTCACCGAGGCCGTCGCGCAACTCTCTGATTTGCCTATTTACATTGACGATACTCCCGCGCTCAATCCGCTCCAACTGCGGACTAAATGCCGGCGGTTGCACTCAGAACACGGGTTAGATATAGTGTTTGTGGATTATCTCCAGTTGATGACTACCGGCCACCGAATTGATAACCGCGTACAGGAAGTTTCCTATCTTTCACGTACCCTCAAAGCCTTAGCGCGTGAATTGGATGTCCCCGTGATGACCGCTTCGCAGCTCTCGCGCGCCGTGGAGCAACGTCAGGATAAGCACCCGGTGCTCTCCGATCTCCGCGCCAGTGGCAGCATCGAGCAGGACGCGGATGTGGTGATGTTCATCTACCGTGACGAGATGTACCATCCTGAGACGGAAGATCAGAACATCGCTGAATTGATCGTCTCCAAGCACCGCAGCGGCCCTACCGGCACCATCCAACTCTATTTCAATAAACGGTTGACGCAGTTCTTGGATGCTGCTGCCAGTGCCACGCCGGCCGGATCCAGCGGAGTCGGTCGAGGTCCGTATGCCTAAAACTAAGTCGGCGGATGATCTGCGCTGGTATTTTTCTGGTTTCCCGGAAGGTAAAACCTCCCTGGTGCGCCTTCCTAACCAGCTTTTCACCGAGCTGCTTCCTCACATCGATGATTTACCCGAACTGCAAGTAACCCTGCTGGTGCTCTGGCGTTTGGCGCGGCGCCGGGCGCAAGTTGCCCCGTGGATTACTGAAGGGGAGTTGTTGGCCGATGCCATCGTCAACCAGACTTTGGGAGCCGACGCACCGGCGACCTTGAGCTACGCCTTGGAACGCGCCGTGAGACGTGGCTCGCTCTTGCAAGTGGCGTGGCAGCGCCGGGACGGGAAGCGCGAGTGGCGTTACCTCGCCAACAGCCACCGTGGGCGGATGGCAGCGGCAGCTCTGCAACGCGGCGTTGAATCGGCGCAAGCTTCCATCCAGGAGCGGCCCAACATCTACACGCTCTATGAGGAGAACATCGGGCCGCTGACGGCGCTCCTCAGCGAAGATTTGCAGGATGCCGAGGAGACCTATCCCGCCGCCTGGATTGAGGAGGCTTTTCGAGAAGCCGTGCGGCTCAATAAACGCAGTTGGAAATACATACATGCTATTCTAAAGGCTTGGCAAACTGAGGGCAAAGATGAAATCCATAAACGAGCTAGCGCAACAGATGGCCAGCAATATATCACCGGGGAATACGCCGATTTCATCCAACACTGAGCTCCCTGCTGACGTGGATGGGTTGCTGGGCGATCCAAATTGTCCTCGTTGTGGCGGGCTGGGCTATGTGCGGCGCGACCTGCCCCTCACCGACCCCGATTTTGGGAAGCTCTTCCCCTGTACTTGTCGCTTGGCAGCTCTCAAGCAACGGCGGAGGGAGAACTTGCGCCGCGTCAGCAATTTGGCGACCTTGGAGCGCTTCACCTTTGAGAATTTCCACCCTACAGGCAACGGACTTTCTCCCGACCGCCAGCAAAATTTGCGCCGCGCTTACGAGATAGCGCACGCTTACGCTCGTCACCCGCAAGGTTGGTTGGTCTTACGCGGCGGTTATGGCTGCGGCAAGACCCATCTTGCCGCAGCCATCGCCAATACGCGGTTGGAACACGGTGACGAGCTGCTCTTCATCACCGTACCCGATCTTCTAGACCATCTGCGCGCCGCCTTTTCTCCGCTCTCTGGGCAAACTTACGATGAGCGGTTCGAGCAAGTGCGCTCCGCGCCCCTTCTGATTTTGGACGACCTGGGCACAGAGCAGAGCACTGCCTGGGCTTTGGAGAAGCTCTTCCAGCTGCTAAATTACCGCTACATGTCCCGTCTGCCCACCATTATCACCACTAACCGGGAACTGGAAGAGTTGGATCAGCGCCTCCGTTCACGTTTGGCCGATACCGAGGTGGTACAAATCGTGACGATTCTGGCTCCCGACTACCGGCAAGCTGGCGTTGAGCAACAGCACTCCGAACTAAACAGTTTGCGGCTCTACGCCGATATGACCTTCGGGAATTTCAACCTCCGCCGGGGAGAGCTCCCCAGAGCAGATATTGACAATCTCCGCCGTGCCCAGGAAGTGGCGCAGGCCTACGCCGCTAATCCCAGCGGCTGGCTGCTCTTCACCGGTGTCTACGGCTGCGGCAAAACACATCTGGCCGCCGCCACCGCTAATGAGCGTGTGCGGCGCGGGCAAGCGGTGCTCTTTGTGGTAGTCCCTGACCTGCTGGATCATCTACGGGCCACCTTCAACCCGCAGAGCACGGTGACTTACGATAAACGCTTTGAGGAAGTGCGCAAAGCTCCTTTTTTAGTATTGGACGATCTAGGCACCGAGAGCGCCACTCCCTGGGCGCAGGAGAAACTTTACCAACTCTTCAACTATCGTTATGTCGCCAAACTGCCCACCATCATCACCACGGCCAAAAAGATAGATGCGCTAGACGCTAAATTGCGCACCCGGCTACTGGATACCAGCCGTTGCACCATCTTCGGTATCGTCGCACCTTCATACCTGAGTGGCCGGCGGCGCACAATGAAGAAAATTAGCCGTCCCAAACGGCGGTAGGAACTGGGGGAGTAGGGATTGGGAAAAAGAGGATTGGGAAAAGGGAATAGGAGTTGGAGGAGCGGGATTGTTTAGGGTCGCGAGAATTACTCCGCGGCTCCATGCCGCGACTGAAGTCGCTGTTGGAGGCGGCTTTAGCCTCTGGTAGCCTACTTCAGTAGGCGTAAACTTAAAGATATTGGCTCTGGGGGAATTCGCGGGGTCGCGTTAAAATTAGCCCCGGATTTCATGGATTAGCACGGAAAAAGTAAAAAATCGGTGTAATCAGTGTAATCTGTGGTGAAAAATTTACGGCGCGTGATACTTACCCCGCCCAGTCCCAGAGACCCAAGATATTAAAGGATTGAGAGGACGACGCCCTAATCCCTGATTACTAACTATCAAATATCAAAGGAGAAATAGATGAAGAACAGAGAAACATTCAAGAGAATAGGCTCCACGGTCCTAATCATAATAGTTCTGGTGATTATAATGTCCTTAATCAGCCAGCACGCCTATATTCTATCGCGCGTGGAATCACAAGAAGTAGGAGTCCGTTTCCGTGGTGGACGTATATACGAGGTTGTCGGGCCGGGTGTCTACACTGATATTGCCTTATTCGCCGACTTGAAGATGGTTTCTAGTGAAGCGGTCCCCTTTTCCGTGGAGGACCCAGAGGTGATTACCCAAGACCGGCAGCGAGTAGGCTTACGAGTAAGTGGTGATGTCTTTCGCCCTGGCGTGGCGCAGAGTGCCCAGATACAAGAACTCTGGCCCGCGTATCGGGGATTGTACTTGAGCGATGATGCGCTGAGCGCTCGCGTCAGCGATTTGGCCTTACAGGCCATGAAATCCTGCGTTGGTGATCGCACCTTTGACGAGAACGTCATCGGAGCCTCGCGCGATGAACTGCGCAGCTGCATTGATGAGAATGTCAATTCGTTAGCTAGAGGTTTGGGTTTGGTGGTCAAAAACGTGATTGTGCCCAACGTGATTCTTTCGGTGGACGTGCAAGCTAGCCTGGATGCTATCACCAAGAGTCGGTTGGATACCGAGTTAGCGCAACAGGACGCAATCAAAGCCAAGCAACAATCCGCTGCCGATCAAGCCCGCGAGGAGGGCGCTGTGCGTGTCCAACTGGCCCGGCAGCAAGAGGAAGTTCGCCAGAAGACTATCCTCTCTGACCTGGAACGCCAGCAGTTAGAAGCTCAACGGGCAGTTATTGAAGCCCAAAAATCGAATGACCTGCTCTCGGCCCAAAAAGATCTGGAAATCAACGAAATCCAAGCCCAAGCCGCGCTAGCCGCCGCCCGCGTGCAACTTGCAGCCGAAATCATCAAAGCCGGGCTGTATGAAGATAACTCCGCCTACGCTTACCTGCAAGCCTTGATCACCAACGCCTCCGCGCTGAACGCCACCGACAAACTCATCTTCACCCCTGAAGGCACCACACCCACCATCGTAGTGCCCGGTGCCGGCATCCTGCCCACCGTGGAGACCGGTGAGACTGCTCCCGTATCGGAGTGAGGAGCCTTCGTTTTGAAATTAGAACAAACGCGCTATAATATCAGCGTCTTAGCGTCTCAGCGTCTCAGCGGCGAACTAGCTTATTTCAGGACGACACATCAACCTTCGACTTTTGACTTTTGACTATTACCTATTAACCCTTACTTAAGGAGAAAACCTCATGGCTAAAGCAGGAAAAGGAAAAGAAAAGGCCTTAGAACAAACTGTGGCCCAGATCAAGCGGCGGTACGGCGAAGGCGCTCTGATGCGCTTGGGAGAAGCCACGCACCTCCAAGTCGAGATCATCCCCACCGGCTCATTGGCCCTGGATATTGCGTTGGGCGTGGGGGGCTTGCCGCGCGGGCGCATCACCGAAATCTACGGCCCCGAAGGCTCCGGCAAAACCACCGTTGCCCAGCACGTAGTGGCCGAATGTCAGAAGCGGGGCGGTGTGGCGGCCTTCATTGATATGGAGCACGCACTGGATCCCACCTATGCCCTAAATCTGGGTGTGGACGTAGACAACCTCTACATCTCCCAGCCCGATACCGGCGAACAGGCGCTGGAAATCGCAGAAGCGTTAATCCGTAGCGGTGCCGTCGATATCATCGTCATCGACTCCGTATCCGCGCTCGTGCCCCGCGCCGAAATTGAAGGCGAGATGGGCGATTCCCACCCCGGCTTGCAGGCCCGCCTGATGAGCCAAGCCCTCCGCAAACTCTCCGGTGTCATCAAACAGAGCAACACTATCATGCTCTTCACCAACCAACTCCGCATGAAGATCGGCGTGATGTTCGGCTCCCCGGAGACCACCTCCGGCGGTCGCGCGCTCAAATTCTACGCCTCCGTGCGGCTGGATATCCGGCGCATCAAATCCATCAAACTCAAAGGAGAGCGCATCGGACAGCGTACCCGCGTGCGTGTCACCAAAAACAAAGTCGCCCCGCCGTTTCGCGTCGCCGAGTTCGACATCATGTACGGCAAGGGCGTCAGCCATGAAGGCGAACTCTTGGACATTGGCCTGGACGTCGGCGTCTTGGATAAGCGCGCTTCCTACTACTATTATGAAGGCGAGCTGCTGGAGCAAGGCCGCGAGAATACCAAAAGCCACTTCAGGGAGCACCCCGAAGTAGCGCAGAAGATTGAAGCCGAAATTTGGCAGGCCACCAGCGGGAGCAGCCCCCTGGAAGTGGGCGTGACTGAAACTGGCCCGGTCAAAAGTGAGGATGAAGCTTAACCCGCGCAGCTCAACAGTGGGCGTAATTTTTTAGGGATTTTTTCCAGTAGCGCCCGGCGGCATGAAGCTACTAGCTACCGGGCGCTCTTTCTTTGCACCGGGGGGAGTTGCTAAGCAGCCGGTCACGCAACCCCGGCCGCGGCGTCTCATCAGGGAGTTACAAATTTTGGCTTTTTCTCCACCTCAATATAAAATCACGAGAGTGCGGCAACCGCCCAACTGAAACAGGTCGCCGATTGGATGGCGATGCGCACCGGACTCAACAAGAGCGAGATCATGATGGTGCTGCAAGAGACTAACGAGGTGATCCTGTACTTCAATAGCCAGGGAAAGTCGGTTTTACGAGAAACAGAGTGTGGCAGCCAGTATATAGTAAGAGGAACAGGGAGTGTCCCCTATGCAAAACCTACTTGACGATCTGAAAGAATTATGCCAACAAGACGCGCGGCTGCTGGTCGAGGGCCGCCTGCTGAAGAACAAAATCATTGAGTTGGCTCTCAAGTTGGATGGCAACCTCATCAAATTGCTGCTCTCCCATCCCCGGCTGCGGCAGCACTTTTTTGTCGAAGTAGGTCGGATTGGTAATCCGACAGAGGAGCGGAATGCCAATCCGACGCAGGAGCGGAATGCCAATCCGACGCAGGAGCGGAATGCCAATCCGACGCAGGAGCGGAATGCCAATCCGACAGAGGAGCGGAATAACGTTCCGACAGAGGAGCGGAATGCCAATCCAACACAAGATCGGATTACCAATCCGACGCAGGAGCGGAATGCCAATCCGACGCAGGAGCGGAATGCCAATCCAACACAAGATCGGATTACCAATCCGATTTACGTGGTCTTTGACAAGGAAAAGTTCCTCCAGTTTGTGAGCAACAAGGCCTTTTTGCCCGATAGCTACACCGCCTTTAGCAACAAGATTGGGTTGACCGATGATAACGGCAGAACGCACTTGAGCCGCCACCGTGACGTGGTGCTGGCCTGGCCCTACAAAGACTGCGTGCTGGAAGGCGGGCAGACGAAAGACGACGCCAAACGGGACGAGGTCTTTTGGAACATCACCCTGGCCCCCGACGACATTGATCGGCTGCTGGACCCCAAAGTGTTGACCAACTTTCGACGCATTGATGCTGACGGGGAACGCCCGGCGACAGAGGTCGCGGCTAGCGATAATCTGATCATCAAGGGCAACAACCTGCTGGCGCTCCATTCGCTGCTGCCGCGCTTGCGGGGGCGGGTAAAGTTGATCTACATTGACCCGCCGTACAACAC
>JAYELZ010000080.1:8416-19682 GCA_034717835.1 Chloroflexota bacterium | reverse complement strand
GGAGACGTAACCAATAACGCTCTGCCCCCCTATCTTCAGCCGGTGACCCGCTATTAGCAACCGGCGTCCCCCTTCAGAAGAGGCCGCTCGCAAGAGCATCCAAGTGCCGGTATCATCCTGCAAGAAGATACCAACATGGTAAACCTCGAACCGCTCTGAGATAAAACCAACGGCGGCATCCAACACATCCTGCATCTCGCGTCGGTCAGCTAAAGTTTGCGAGAGCTCGGCAACTGACTGGAACTGCGCGGTCCGTTCCGTCAATTGCTGAGTGCGTTCCGCCACATGTTCCTCTAGGGTACTCATAGTCTCTTGAATATACGCCCGCATGGTATCCAAGGTCTGAGCCAAACGGTTTATCTCCCCGCTCCCGGTCTCCGGGAGCGGGACATCCCAGTTCCCGCGTTCAAATTCCTGCACGACAGCCACCACTTCTTCTAACGGCGCCGTGAGACGGCTGATAGCAAAAGAACCCACCGCCAGAACAAAGAGTAAAACTCCTCCCGCTAGCGGCAGAACATACGAGCGCATCAAGTTACGCACCGCTTCTTCCAATTCGTTCCGCAACATCTCTCTGATTGACTCGGATTGCGATTCCGTGATATGCGCCAAACTCCAACCGGTATTGTTCTCCAGAGGAGCGTAACCCACCAGTAACTCTCGCTCACTTGACTGCACGGTCGCATAACCCGTTTCTCCAGCCACCATCGCGTTGAGCAATGGCGCAAATTCCGTCTCCGTGGTGCGTAAATCAAGACGTAGCTCATCCGCCGCAGGCACGTAACCTAAAACATCTTGATATCCTTGTGTGGACAATACAATAGGTTGCCCCAGAGCATCCACCAGCAGCACGTAGCTATCCGGCGAACTTCCCCGCATTAGCTCCTCGCTAATTTGCGCCAATGACAGATCAATACCCACCACTCCGACAAATTCATCCTCGTTCACATACACCGGAGCAGAGGCAGTGACCAACAACCCTTTACCGGCAACATCTTGGTAAACCGCTGTCCATTGCACCACGCGCGCCAGATTCTCCGCCGGAGTAGCCGCAAAATACCAGGGCTGCTGCTGCATTTCAAAATCTGGAGGAAGTAAGCTTCCCAAATTGATGTTAGGGTAATAACGAGAGATATTTTGCTCCGTGCCAATGAAAGCTGCCGTCACTCCAGGAGCACTTTTATTAATAGCCACAAAGAGCGGATCGAGATAAGCTGTGCGTCGTAGCTCCCCCATAACTACCTCATCCACCTCTACAAAGTTAGGGAGATAAACGCTGCTTACGTCATCGACGTCATTGATATATTGCCCCTCTGGGCCAAAAAACATCTGCTCTTCCAGATCCCAGTATTCATGCCCTTCAAACCCACTTTCTGCTGCCAGAAAATGCGCCGCGTAAAAAGAGAGCTCTGTAACGTCTTGCTGGGCCTGGTTCAACATCAATTCCGCATCTTGGACTTCACTCGAGCGCACCTGTTGCAAAGACCGAGTCAACTGCGCATCTAATCTTTCTCCGCCGATAATTTGCATCCTTTCACTGACACGGCTAACAGCCCGCATGCTCAGATAACCCAACAAAGCCACTGTACTAGTGATAAGGATAACTAACAGCAATAGCACTCGCCAACGGGTGCTCCGTGAGAAATGTGACCAACGGCTCAGGGCCTGGTTAGTTGTCATCTAGCTCTCCTCCTCCATCATAGCCGTCAAACTTAACCGGGCCGTGGCCTGCTCCGCATCTAGCGCCTGCCCCAATTCCTTGATAGCTTGCTCCAAGATACCCTCAATTTCAACCCGAGATCGAATGCGCGCGGTAATTTCACCAACCTGTTGCTCGTAGGCGGCGCGCCGTTGGGTCTCCTCAAGCAACCGGGCATTTTCTAAGGCCAACCCAGCTTGCATTGCCACTTCTTCCACCAAAGCTACTTCATCAGGATGCCACGGTCGTTCTCCCGGAGCGCGCTCCAAACTCAACGCCGCCAACGTCTGCTCCCGCCACGGAATATCCAAAGTCAAGTGATACTCGTCCTCACGAGTTAAGTCCACGGGAGACTCCAACGCATTCAGTTCTTCCACCGCCACTCCACTATAGCGATAAGCTAGGAGCTGATCAGCTAGCCGCTCTCGCCAGAGCTCGAGAGTCTCCTCTCCATGTAATCGCCGCACCTCTTGCAACGCGCGTTGACTATCGGCGAACAGACTCGCATTATTGATAGCCATAGCTACCTGATCAGCCATACTTTGCAGCAGCGAGATATCTTGTTCACCAAAAGCATTCGATTCCAATGATTGCACGTCTAAAACGCCAATGGTCTCATTATGTATCAACAATGGCAACCCGATCTCCGAGCGAGTTGCCGGCAAATCCGGATTATCGAACCAAACCGCGTCGGCCCCCACGTCTAAAGCAATCCGAGGTTCTCCCGTCTCCAAAACCGAGCCAACAATGCCGGCCCCACGCGCCAACCGATGTCCGCGCGCCAACATCCGCTGACCGCCCTCTGAGGAGGCTGCCTGCAAGGTAGCAAATTTACCCGTCTGATCTGTCAAGAAAATACCAGCATGGTAATAGCCGAAAGATTCCGAAATACGTTGGACGGTAACGGTCAGGAGCTCTCCTAGATCACGCTGTCGCGCGGCCGCCCGTGTCACCAACGTAACCGCCTCCAGTTGCTGTGAACGCAGCGCCAGATCGCGAGTACGTTCCATAACTCGTTCCTCTAATACCTCCTGCGTTTTCCCCAGCTCCACATTGGCCAGACGTAGTTCGTCTCCAATTTTCTGTTGCCGCGAAGAGTTCAAAACCTGCACCACTATCGCGGCCACCAAGACCAGCAAGACCACCCCACTGACCAAAATTATAGTTTGATACTGCTCAAAATCATAGACCGGGCGATTAAGAACCTCGCTCTCTGCCGGCAAAGCCGCGGGGTAAAGGTTAAAACGTTGCATCTCTTGGTAATCGAAGATATAACGATTAGGACTCTCTGTAAGCACCGGCAATTCACTAACCGGCGTACCATCCAATATCTGCCGGGCGAAATGGGCGACGGCCTCTCCCTGCGAGTAAGCGTTGGCTAATTTGCCTCCCACTAAACCGTGGTTCAGGTAAAAATCCCACAAGCCGTAAATCGGGACTGCCGCATTGGCGCGAATCAAGGCACTGCCCTGCTCATAAGTGAAAAAACGACCTTGCTTGTCACGATTAAAAAGAATCAGTAAAATCAGCGTATGCTTGGAAAGTGCTGGCAGCTCTTGCGGCAACTCATCCGCATCAGGATTATCGTAGAAAGTAAAGCGCACTCGGTCAGTATAATCTGGCACAATTTCTCGTAACAAATCTCCGTAAATTTGCCCGGTAGTGGTCGTATCATTAATCACCACTATCTCTTCGGTTCTGGGATGGAGGGAGAGCATCAAATCCAAATTGTCTCTGATATCCACCGCTTCCACCACTCCGGTGATCAAGTCCTCAGCTGCTAACATCTCCGGCTCATAGAAATTTAACCCACAAAAAACCACCGGCACAGCTGGGAAAAGTTCTTCGTGATAAGCCGTAATGAAATCAAAAGCGCTATTATCGGAAACTAGAATCAGATCAAACTCTCTGTTTTGATATTTATGCTTATAAAGTGTGGCAAGAGCCTGATAGTAACCCTCCGTCGAGGAGAGGCGTTTAGTATCCATATACTCCACATAGAGTTCCACCGGCGACCCGTTCTCCGCTAAAGTTTCCTCAATTCCCCTGACAATATCATCGGTCCAACTCAAGCCGGCGTGATAAGAGTTGATCAGTAACACCTGCGGCGGGGGAGACGGTTGAGCATAGGTCAGTGGCGCCACCAGCAATGAAAGCAAGAGCGTCGCTCCCACCCCCACCGTGCCCAGCATCCTGACCCCCAGTTTGAGGCAGTTGACCGCCCGACAGCTTCCCTTTAGAGCTCTACGTTTTTTACTCCTGCTGGTCATCCGTCTTTCCTCCCATCCAGACCGTCCCGGTCGCTCCCAATGACTGGCCCAGCTCTTGAACGGTGCGCTGTAACACCGTCTTCACATCCGAGGCAGCTCGCAATCGGGATGCAATCCCACCGATCAACCGCTCGCGGGCCGCGCGCCGCTGGCTCTCCTCCAACAGACGAGCGTTCTCCAGGGCCAATCCCAGCTGTGTAGTCACGGCGTCAATCAACGTGCGTTCCTCCGCGCTCCACTCGCGGCCCTCATTCTCCAACCCCAACGCCCCGATCACCTCACCACGCAAGGTAATGGGTGCGACCAGAGAAGAGTGCGCCACAGCTCCCTCCCCGGTTTGCACCACGGTAGTGCGTTCGCGCATGGCTTGTTCTACCACTGGTGGGAACTCCTCTTCCTCATGAAGACGGCTGGCCCCCTGCGCGGTGCGCTCATAGAACGGCAACCCTTGCAACGAGAAGAATTCTTCCCACCGCTCGTGTACATAGAGTCGGTGAGTAGCTTCTACCTGCGCCAACGCCGCCTGGGTTTGGGACAAGAGGCGCAAGTTCGCCACGGCCGGCACAGATAGGTTGATCAAGGAATAATAAAGTTCTCGTTCCTCCGTGCCCAGCTCGTGAGGTCCCCTCCAGCTAAAAGACAAAAATCCCAACCACTGTGCCGCCTGCTTGAGCGGCAAAATTACCTGCGCTCCGAATCCAAATTGCCGCAGCGCTGCGCGGGTGAAGTCATCCAAACGCGGGTCCTGCTCAAAATCAGCAATAGAGAAGACCTTATCTGGCTCACTCACCCATAATTCTGTAAAAGAGAAGTCGGAGAGCCGCAGCTGGCTGCCCACTGGCAACCCCTCGGCGTCTGCTTCCCGCCACGCCGCCATCAGGTCCGCCCTCGTAGGCAGACCCGCCTCATCCACATCAAGGTAGAAGAGCGCAACTTCAGCAGCTCCTTTCTCTTGAGCCGGCCGCCGCAACACTTGGAGCAATTTTTCTACACTCGTAGCCGCGTTTAAATCTTGGCTAAGATTATAGAGTCGATCGGCCGCCAGTCTGGCCCGCCGGCTTTCTTCAAAAAGCCGCGCATCCTCCAATGCCTGCCCCACCGGCAGAGAAACAGCCGCAACAAAATCCGCTTCAGCTGCGGCGAGTGGCGCGTCTGGACTGGCATACACGCCCAACGCCCCCAGAAATTCACCACGGGCTACCAACGGGGCAACAACTGCCGGCTGCTCCGAAGAAAGCGCGCCGGTCATTTCCCCATGCTCTGCCACCCACCCTATCTCGCGGTTCCAGAGTTCAGGGGCTGGCGAAAGAGCACTATGGTCGAAGAGATACCCCTGCGCCTCGGAGGTTTGTCGAAACGCTTTCCACCCCTCACGGCTCATGGCGCGCATCAGCCGTTCTAACTCTTGTAAGTGTTCCCCCGTCTCCTGCCGCAGTCTGGTATTTTGGATAGCTACCGCGATCTGCCCACACAGTCCCACCAATAAGAGCTGGTCATCTTGCGACAAGGCCCCAGCGACATCACTCTGCACATCCAAGACCCCCAACACCTCTGACCGCCATTTGATGGGTACAGCCAGCTCACCCTTAGTCTCGGGCAAGTTAGGATGCGGCGTCCAGTTAGCATCCACAGTTACGTCAGTCGCCAGCAGTGGCTCACCGGTCGCGGCGGCAGTACCTACCAAACCTTGACCATAAGGAAGCGCGTGACCAGCCGCCAACATCTGCTCTCCCGCCACCCCATACCCAGACGCCATGACCATCACCTGCCGAGCCGGTGCGTGGCGGAAGATCTGAGCGTGGTAATAACCAAAACGTTCCTTAACCAATGTCACCACGCGTTGTAGGAGCAACGCTAGATCAGTCAAGGTGGCGATCTCCTGTGCTACCTCCGTGCTCAAGGCTACCTGGCGCGCACGATGCTCTGAAGTCGCTTGCAACTGTTCTTCCAGCTTCTTGCGCTCGGTGATATCACGTTGCACCGCGACGAAGCTTTGCGGTTGCCCCGTCTGCTCATCGCAGATTGGCGAAATGGTCAACCACGCTTCATAGTAAGTGCCATCTTTGCGCTGGTTAGCCATCTCCCCCTGCCAGGGCTGACCAGCAGCGATACTGCGCCACATATCGGCGTACAGCTCATCGCCCTGCCTCCCACTCTTGAGTATCCGTGGATTCTGTCCCAGCACTTCAGCTTGAGAATAACCGGTTAGTTCTAAGAAGGCCGCGTTGACGAATTGGATAGCTCCTTGCACGTCGGTAATCACCACCGCATCTTGGATGGCCTCCACGGCCCGCGCCAATTGCCGCCGGTCCCGTTCCATCCGTTGGCGCTCGCTGATATCCTGGATAATTCCTTCCAAAAATTGTCCGCCGGTCTTTTCATCTTCAGCCAGCCGCGCCGTGATAGAAACCGCAATCATTTGACCATCTCGACGCTTAAAATCAGTCTCAAAACCAGAAACCGTCCCCGCCTGCAACAGAGCTAAGAGCTGCTCGCGCTCCGCCGGATCAGCATATAAAGAAACCATGCCCAGCTCACTGATGGCAGCCAAAGAATCGTAACCGGTGAGCGCTAGAAAAGCTGGATTCCCTTCTGTTATCCGCCCAGCGGGAGTGGTTCGAAAGATGCCTACCGGTGAACGCGAGACCAGTTGCCGATACTGGCTCTCCGAGCTCTGCAACCGTTGAGTAACGCTCTGCATCACAGTTCTCTGCGCTTTAGCAAACGTAGCCCAGAGGAACTTAGTCGTAGTGACATCCACAATCAGAGGAAAAAGCATTTGCTCTAATACGGTCAAGACCTTAACTAGAATTTCAACTGCAAAGCCTTCCGCCAACCGCTTGACCAATCGCTCCTGGACATATTGCTGGAAGGCCGTGGCGTCGCCCGTTTCTAAACAAGTTGCCAACAGTTCCAAATCATACTGCGAGGCCGCCAAATGCTCTTGAGCCGGCAACGCCGCGTAATCTGGCAATTCAGCCAGAGAATGAGCATATCGCGCGGTCAGGGTAGGGAGTTCCGCTCTGATTTTTGCCGCCAGTTGCTGCATCACGCGCCTCCTTCAGGCAAAGTCAGTTCCGGTTCCGTCACGCCACTTGATGTCCTGGACAGCTCTTCAGCGCTGCCCAAGCGCACAAAGGCCGGACGGCTCAGGGCATTACCCAACTCGCGCACCGCCGTGCGCATAATGGTTTCTACGTCAATGGAACTGCGCACTCGCGTGCTGATTTCACGCAGCAGCTGCTCACGCTGTGCCCGCGCCTCGGCCTGCGCCAACAGCCGGCGGTTCACCACTGTCGCCGAGACCTGTTGCGCAAAAGTAGTCAACAGGTCCAACTCTCTGGCAGTGAAGTCCGGGTCGGCTAATTGACGTACGGCGGTCAAAGTCCCCAATAACTCTCCACGATAGAGCAACGGCACTACCATGATGGAACCGCTGCCAGACTTGCGGCGCCGTGTCTGCACCAGCACACTCTCGCGCGGGTCGGGCACATCTTTGGGAGAAAGTGTCGGTTGCCGCTGCCGCAGCACCCACCCACTCAAACCCTCCCATAACTCCTCAAAGGGGACCGTTTCCTCCAGATCCCCTGAACCAGGACCAGCTTTCAGATAATGGCGCACGCGCCGGGTTGCCAAATCAAAGGTGATAATAATGGCGCGATCAGCCCCCAGAGCCTCAACGACACCCTCGATCACCGTCTGCAACATAGTTTGTAAATCCTCTTGCGTAATCAGAGATTGGCTAACCAGGTAGAGAGTTTGCGACTCGGCTAAAGCTTGCTCGCGTTCCAGCCGCGCCGCTTGGAGAACGGTAATATCACGCACAATAGTCTGCGTACGGTCGAAGTTACCCATTTCATCGTAAATTGCTACAGCATACACCGATGCCCGGAAAGTAGAACCATCGTGGCGTTGAAAGGTCACCTCCACGTTGGAGATACGTCCTTCACGTTTGATTTTAGGGAATTCACGCTGGAAGACGGCACGATCTGCGGGAATCAGCAGTTGCGGCAAGCGCATTTTGTCCACCAACTCCGCGCGCTCATAACCAAACAAACTCAAGCCGGTGGCGTTTATATCCACGAAAGTCCCCTCCGCGTTCAGCGAAAAGTAACCATCTGGGGATTGATCATAGAGGTCGCGGTAACGCCGTCTAGAATCACGCGCTGCTGCCAAGAGACGAGTGCTCTCGATACTACTGGCAATCTGCACCACCAGCCCCTGGAGCAAAAGTTGATCTTCGTCCATCAACGCACCGGCGATATCGCTCTGCACATCTAAAATCCCCAATACCTCATCACGCCACTTGATAGGCACGGCCAGCTCGCCCTGGGTGGCCGGTAAATCGGGATGGGGCACCCAGTTAGGATCTGCCCGCACATCAGCGGCCAAGACCGGTTCTCCGGTAAGAGCGGCCGTCCCCACGACGCCCTTACCATAAGCGAGGCTATGACCAGCAGCCAACATTTTCTCACCGGCCGCACCATAACCCACCAACAGCAGCATCACCTCTCTCTGCAAAGCGTGGCGGAAAATCTGCACGTGATAATAGCCAAACCGTTCCTTCACCAGCATCACCACCCGTTGTAGCAGCTCCTCAAAATCGGTGAGCGCGGTGATCTCCTGGGCTACCTCGGTGCTCAGCTGTATCTGATGCACACGACGCGCCAGTGATTCCTGTGCTTGACGTTCCAATCGGGTGCGCTCGGTGATCTGCGCTTGCAGCTCGGCGGTACGTGCGGCCACCAGCTCCTCTAGCCGCTCCTTATGCTGTTGCAGTTCCTCTTCTGCCAACTTGAGTGAAGTTATATCTCTAGAGATACCTACCAAGCCACTTACTTGACCTTGTTCATCCCGCATAAGGATTTTAGTCTCGGAACGCCAGGAGATACCGCCTTCGGGGGTGGGCGTAGCCCCGACGCGACCAATGATCGGTTGTCCGGAGTGCATCAGCTCCTGCTCCTCTGCAAAAAATCTCTGGGCATCCTCCGGGGGGAAAAAATCGAAGTCAGTTTTACCGATGGCCGCTTGCGGATCTTCTAATCCCAATACCGCAGCGTGAGTTTTGCTACTTCTGATAATGCGCGAGTCAACATCTTTGAAGAAAATCCAATCGGGGAGATAGTTCATCAGAGCATCCAACAATTCACGCTCATGAGTAAGAGACCTCTCTGCCCGCTCATGCTTACCAATCTGCTCCTGACACGCGGAGATATCGTGGATGATCAACGCAACTTTATCCTCGCCGGATAAGGGGTAAGCCATCACTACGGCCCAGAGATCCTGCCCGTTACGTGGATGCAAACGCAGTTCCCCTTGCCAGCCAGCGTCCACGGCGCGCGAGAAGAGAGAAGCCGGCGGTTCACCTTCTGTGCCAGAAAACACAAAGTCGGCCCAGGGCCGACCAAGTAATTCTTGCTCCGCATACCCCAAGAGTGCGCTGCAAGCGGAATTCGCGTAAAACAGACGGTCGTCCGCGTCAATAACCGTAATGGCCTCCGGCGCGCGCGCCACTAGAGTGCGAAAGAATGATTGCTTACTCAGCTTATGGTTTCCCTTCATCTCATAACCCCGCTCATTTGACCTTGTCTCAAAATACTTGAATTTAGATCTCTACTTTCTCAGACGCGATGCTGGCAGCCGGCAAGTTCCCCAAGCGCACAAAAGCCCGCGAAGTTCCCAACGCCTGATAGAGTTCATCCACCGCGGTTTGTACGATATCCTCTATCCCAGCAGCGCGCCGCATCTTGTCGGTAATCTCCGCCGTCAGACGTTCACGCGCGGCGCCACGTTGCGAGTCCTCATAAAGCCGGGCGCTTTCCAACGCGGCCCCTAGTTGTGAGGCCAGATTCTCCAGCAAGGCGCGCTCATCAACCGCCCAAAATTGCTCTTCCGTGGACTTAAACACCTCCAAAGCCCCAATTTTCTGACCACGCACTGTGATAGGCAGCCGCAAGCCACCCTCTCTAACCGGTGATGAATCATCCGCCAGATAACGCGCTTCCAAGCCCCCGCTAGCGCGGCTAAGTTTCTGCCAGGCCTGCCTACTTAGTTCTCCATAGGCGTGCCGAGTCTCCGCTAACGCCTGCTCAGTGCGGGCAAAGAGATAAGCGTTACTGATAGCCACCGCGAGTTGATCAGCCAGCGTCTGCAGAACGCTGATATCCGCTTCTCCAAACGCGGCTTGCTCTTCGCTCTGCACGTCCAACACCCCGATAATTTTATCCCCAGAACGCAAAGGCAGCGCCATTTCGGAGTGAGTTGCCGGCAAGTAAGGATTATCAAAGAAGGCCACGTCTGCCCCCACATCCAACGCGATGCGGGCCTCACCTTGCGCCGCCACGTGCCCCACAATACCGGTTTTCCCCACCTCCAACCGGTGTCCCTTTTGTAACATCTGCTGCCCACCGGCTGAAGAGGCCGCGCGTAACACCGCGTAACGGCGTTCTTCAGCTATCAAAAAGATGCCAGCATGGTAGAAACCAAAACGTTCCGAGATAAGTTGCACAGCCCCCGTCAACAGTTCCTCAACATCTCTAATTTTAGCCGTTTCACCAGCTACCCAAGCCGCCGTCTCCAGCTGCGCACTGCGCTGCGCTAATTCGGCTGTCCGTTCAGCCACCTTGATTTGCAAACCGGTTTGCTCCTCTTTTAATTTCTCGGCCAAAGCCTCTGTTTGTGATAAAGTTTCCTTGTAACGAGCAGTCAAGAACGCAAACACATAGCGAAGAGAGAAGGCCAACATCAAGACCGTTACGATATCCACAATCCAACTGACCAAATCGGTAGAACCGGTCTCAACGGAAATAGTCAAAAAACCGGTAGTGAAAGCAAAAGCAAAAGCGCCCATAATCAGAAAGAGCAACCCTAAAGACCAGTAGCTGCTGCGCTTTCCCCATAGCGCCTCTACCCAAAAAGGCACGGCTAACAGAAACAATTTACCGACACCCCCACGACCATCGGTGAGGAGACTAACCACTCCTACGGTAAAGAAGGCCGCTATAAGTGTCACCATCTGGTAAGTTAGAGAGATTCCAGGCCAGAAAGCAGCCGCGGCAATCATCAAGTAGACGCCCAGATAGAGCAACGGAGTCCAAACCAGCCCCTGAACAAAGTAATCATTATAAACGCCAGCCAGAACCACAGGTAGAGATAATCCAACCAATACACGCAGCACATTGGCAAGGAGCTCGCGCCGCCAGGTTTGCAACTCTTCTCCAGTGATAGAACTCACGGAGGTAGCTAGCTCTTTTTCGTCAGTTTTTTCCATCTCTCTGAACTCCAAGATTCAATTATG
>JAYELZ010000080.1:0-8316 GCA_034717835.1 Chloroflexota bacterium | reverse complement strand
GCAGCACATTGGCAAGGAGCTCGCGCCGCCAGGTTTGCAACTCTTCTCCAGTGATAGAACTCACGGAGGTAGCTAGCTCTTTTTCGTCAGTTTTTTCCATCTCTCTGAACTCCAAGATTCAATTATGGTTAAGGTTAAAGGCGGGACTATCAAAAATTACTGTTCATCCGCTTCAGATAGCCGGATATTCACACCCGCCAATCCCAATGAGGTACCAATCTCACGCACCGCCGTACTGAGAATAGTCTCGACACTTAGTGACTCGCGCATCCGCGCTGTGATCTCACCGACCAATTGCTCGCGAGCGGCGCGCTGTTGGGAATCCTCATAGAGCCGGGCGCTTTCCAATGCCACGCTCAACTGCGCGGTCAGCGCTTCTAAGAGTGTCGTCTCTGCGGGCGTCCACAGCTTGCTCGCATCTCCCTTGCGAAAACGTAGGGTTCCTATTACCTGGTCACGTGCCTTGATTGGTACGACCAACGTTGGCCCTTCCTCTCCGGCCCCTTGCACACTTTGTCCACTCCGTTCGGCTCGTAACATCTCTGGGCGCTCAATTCTCTCAGCCGCCGTGACTGACTGGTGCACGTAGCGATAGCCCCAATGGGCGCGGGTGCGCAACAAGTCAGACCAGGCCTCGCGTCCGATTTCACCATAGGCACGACGTGCCGCTTTCAACGCCTCTTGCGCCTCGGTAAAGAGACGCGCGTTGTCGATCGCCACCGCCACCTGATCGGCCATCGTCTGCAAAACGGCGATGGTCGCCTCATCAAAGGCCGCGGGTTGATCGCTCTGCACCGTCAACGCGCCGATGGTTTGACCGCGCGAGCGCAAGGGCAGCGCGCCCTCGGAACGGGTGGCGGGCAGGTTAGGATTATCAAAGCGCACCGCGTCCTCGCCCACGTCCAACGCGATGCGTGCCTCTGCGTTGGCGACGCTCCAGCCAATCATTCCCTTGCCGACGCGGAGGCGGTGACCTCGAGAGAGCATCGCCTGTCCAGCCTCGCCGGTGCCGGCGTGCAACTCGGCCCACTCGCCGGTCGCGTCAACTAGGAAGAGTCCCACATAATACAGACCAAACTGCTCGCGGATCAACTCGACCACCTGCCGCATTAACTGCTCAGGTTCCAAGAGCGAGGCCGCCGTGTGTCCAACTTTGGTTGAGGCATTCAGGTAATCCGCATGTCGTTCCAGATCACGGGTGCGCTGTTCCAGCGTTCCCACCAGAGTCCGCAAGTGCCCCGTCATCGCGTTAAATGATTGCGCCAGCGCACCGATCTCGTCGTCGCTGATCACTTTTATCCGCTGGGAGAAATCCCCGCCGCCAAGCGCACTGGCGGCGCTGACAAGCGTCTCAAGCGGATGCAAGGTGCGTCTAGTAACGACGGAAAAGCCAATTCCAACCAACAGGAACGTGCTTGAAAGGACAACACCATAAAACAAAAGTTGTTGGTTTCGCGCTTTGACAACTTTTGTATGATCAGAGATTATGTCTATCGAGCCAATCACGGCGCCAGAGAAGTCGCGGAGCGGAGCGCTCAAAATTGTATAGTGCCTTTTTTCATCCTTCACATGGACATACGCATTCTCGCCGTCTAGTATTTCATCATAACTGGCGCTCGTGGAGAACAAGGGCTTGGGCAGCGTACTGGCATATACGAAAAAACGATCATTTGCCAACTCGGTGCGTTCCTCAAAATCAATCAGGGTAACCACGGCGGCGGCATCCCGAGTAATCAGAATTTGCCAATCGTATCCAAAGTTGTTTTGCAACTCTTCCACCAAATCCTCTTCTATGTTGTTACCAAATTCCAACGCGCCAATGTGTTCATTTTCGTAAAAGACGGGGACGACGCCCCGAATGCCAATGCCTGCGCGTCCAATACCCAGCCCACTAACAACCTCTTGATTTCTGTTTGCCTGCACGATGGTTGGACGGACATCACTCAGGTCATCCCCGTAATTTTCCAAACTGTGCAGCCGCAAAAACGATGTGGCTGGCGGTAGGTGAAACTGCTCTTGGGAAATATCGAATTCATCTCGCATTAATTTATATTGCGAAAGCGTCAATTCAAGCAGTTTATCTCGATCTCTTGCCGCAAAAGCCGCCTGCACCGCCGGCGTGTTGGCTACCTGAGAGGCTAATGCCAGGGCCAGGTCCTCGCGAGACTGGATACTGTACAAGAAAGTCTGGTGCATTTCGTCCAGTTTCTCCTGCTCAAGTTCATCAAACTGTCGGCTTGACGCCACTGTATTGTAGGCCATCAGTCCCACGGTGATTAACCCAATCAAGGCAAGTGTGGGGACGACTAGTTTTCTGGCAATTCGCATCGTGCTTTCTCCTCAGTGTAAATTAAACCCTTCCGCATGTGCCGAGTTTCATTTTTCTTGCTCCGCGGTTCCCATTTGCACCTCGACCTCGGTCATGTTCAGCGTTTCTCCGATCTCGCGGATGGCTGTTTGCAATACCGTGTCCATATCTAGCGTCTCGCGCATGCGAGCCGTGACCTCACCGACCAGTCGCTCCTGCGCCGCGCGGTGTTGCGAGTCCTCATAAAGTCGCGCCCCCTCCAGCGCCATGTCCAACTGCCCGGTCAGCGATTCCAGCAAGGCCATCTCTTCTGAAGTCCACTCGCCAGCATCCGCCAGCTTGCGCGCCTGGAGAGTGCCAACCGTTTGTCCCCGCACGGTTAGCGGTATCTGCCGCAGCGGCAATCCCTCTTCCTCCGCAACCGGGGAAGTTACCTCCAGAGGACGCGCCCCACGGGCATCACAGATATATCCCAAATCAGCAGTACGCTGGAACATCTCTTTCCAGCCCCGGCGGCTCCATTCTCCATAAGCCGCCCGCTCCGTAGCCACGCTCCTTTCCAGGCGACTGAACAACCGCGTGTTCTCAATCGCCACCGCCACCTGATCCGTCAAAGTCTGCAAAACAGCCACATCTTCATCCGAGAAAGCCGAGGGGCGTTTGCTCTGCACATCTAAAACGCCGATAATTTCTCCGCGCGCGAACAACGGTAACGCCATCTCGGAACGCGTCTCTGGTAAATCCGGGTTATCAAAAAAGGCTGCATCCGCACCGACATCTAATACCACGCGCGGCTCTCCTGTTTCGGCAACGTGGCCCACGATGCCCACCGCTCCCACTTCAAGTTGATGTTCCCGACTTAACATACGCCGGCCACCGGCACTGGAGGCAGCCCGCAACCACGCCCACTCTTTCTCGTCATCCAACAAGAAAATTCCGGCGTGATAGAAACCGAAACGCTCGCTGATCAACTTTACTACTGCTTCCAATAGCCGTTCCGGCTCCAACACTGAAGCAGCATCATGTGCAACACGCGCCGCAGCCTCCAGATAGCGAGTGCGGCGCTCCAACTCTCTGGTGCGCGCTGTTACGCGCCGCTCCAGTCCGGTGACGAGCTCTCGCAAGCGCTCCGTCATCGCGTTAAAGGCTGTGGCCAGTATCCCAAACTCATCCTCGCTTTCCACGACTACCATGCGCGTCAAGTCACCAGCAGCAATCGCCGTCGCCGCCTCGGTCAATTCAACGATGGGCATAAACGCCTGTCGAATAGCGAAGAAAAAGAGACCGGCCAAGAGAAATGCCATTATAATTGTCGCTCCCCAAACAACTTGCTGGAAATGGCGCAGCGGTTTAAGGATCTCCGTCTCTTGCTGCTGCACAACCACCCCCCAGCCATTTTCCAGCTCGGTCAGATAGGCCTGCCAGCGCGTTCCATCTTCAACAAAAGAAAATCTACCCACCGTGCCAGCACGCAGAGCTTGGATAGGCGCAGTCGCACTCAGATCGCGCAACTCGTCGGAGGGAGCCAGCGCCGGATGCGCTACCACCTGGTTATCCTGGTCTACCACGTAAGCCATCCCGGTATCTCCCCAACTGGCAGCCGCTACTTCTTGCGCCACGGTGGTCAGCTCGCTGGCAAACATACCCACCCCGATGGTCTGTCCGGCCGCATCCTGGATCGGTAACGCAGCCACCAACGCAGGTGCCCCGGAAGTGCGGCCAATCAAGGTCTGAAAAATTGGTTGCTGGTCAGCAGTAGCTTCGCGCGCGCCCTGAAACCAGTAACGGTCGCTATAGTTTTTTAGCGGTGCGCCGTCACTACGCGCCACATTCATCCCCTGCAAGTCCGTAGTACTGAGTAAGTAGAAATGCGGATAAGCCTTTTGCAGCACCGCTAGTTCTGCTAACTGCTGGGCCGCATCCATACTCACGATCTCTGGCTGGTTGACCAGTTGCCACAACACTCGGCTGTTGAAATTTAACCATAACTGAGTATTGCCCATCACCGCACGGCTGGTACTCTGTAGTCGCTGAACAGCTCCTTCTTCAATCTTATCCTGAGACTGTAAGACGAAGAAGGTAGACATGGCTATAAACACCGGCAGCGTAATCAATACAGCCATCACCGTCAAGCGCACCTGTAAGCGACCTCGCTGCAAACGCCGCTCCGAGATCATCTGGTGGAAAACGACGTGAATATAAACAATCGCTATTCCTCCTCCCGCGATAAGGGTACGCACCGGCGGCGACAGCACCCTGTTCAACCCAATTTGAATAATAAGGGCGAATAATTGTAATCCACCTAATAGCCAAGCCAATCGACGTTTCTCTTCGCCAACAGCCTTGTCCCACACGGCCATATAGATAAGAAAGGAAAGAGCGGCTAACGAAACAAAATGGAAATATACCCTAAAAATAATTGGGGATAACAGACCGGAGGCATATTCTCCTAACGACACATACCCGCCAGCATACGCGGTATCCAAACCGACGTACCATAATCGCGTACCAAAATTGACATCCACGATTACCAGGAGAGGTAAAACTAAACCCAATCCGTAGAACACCCCCTTAATCCAGCTCCGGCACTCACGCAACCAAACCGGCTTTATGAGAACTGTCGAAGTAAGCAAGACCACCAGGGGCATCAACGGAGAAACAACACTCAAAATATAGGATGGCCAGACTGCCTGAGTCAGGTCCATCGCCCGCAGCATTCCTCCCATGGCAAAACTGTCCAATGCCGTTATCAACAAATAGAAGCTGGTGTAACGATTGGCTATATGCTTACTGTTAAGTAAAAGCACATAGCAGGCGAGAATAAACTCCAGAAGAGCTAAGAACCAGGAGGCATATTGCATCAATTGTGTTGCAGAGAATAAATTCATGGGAGCTCCTCATCCACCACAGCAGATTGTTCGCCCAAACTAACCGTGACGTCGTGCAATCCCAACGCCCCGTACATTTCCTGGAGGGCTACTCTAAGCACCGTTTGCACATCCAACGTTTCGCGCATCCGGGCCGTGGCCTCACCCAACAAACGTTCATGGGCAGCACGTTGCTGGGTATCACTATAAAGGCGCGCTGTTTCCAGCGCCATTCCCAACTGCTCCATCAAGGCCTGCACCATCTCACGTTCCTCGTGCTTCCAGGCCCCGGCCTCATGCGATTTGTGCGCGGCTACAGTGCCGATAGTCACGCCCCGGACTGTCAACGGAACAATCAATTCAGCCAGACCACTGTCGACGTCCTCTACGGCAGGCAGCTCGCCGACACGCAACGGTGTTACCTGCTGATGCTCATAGCGATATCCCAATCGCGAACGCTGGCGCAGCAATTCCTTCCAACCCATCCGGCTCAAATCCCCGTAAGCCTGACGCTCCGCGTTCAAGGCATTCTGCACCTCACCGAAGAGACGGGCATTCTCAATAGCCATAGCTAGCTGTTCGCTTAACATCCGATAGGCTGGCAAATCATTCTGTCGTAAAACCCCTAACTCACTACTCTGCACATCCAAAACCCCTAACAAACGCTCTCCCAGCACCAAGGGCAAGGCCATCTCCGTGCGAGCTGTTAAAAACAAGGAACGCCGGCTGGCGGGAGCGGTGGAATCAATAGCTGCTACCCGCGCATGTTGCCTGCGACCTACTTCGCCCACTAACCCGGAAATCTTATTTAGGGGGATGCTGAACCCTATATCGGCCTCTGTCCCTCCAAAAGCAGCACGGAGCACCAAGCTCTCGCTCGCCGCATCCAACAGAAAGAGTGCCACATACTCGAACTCAAAGTTGCTCGCCACCAAACGAACCAGTTCAAAGAGCGGTTCGTCCAAACCACGGACACTAGTGGTGGCCACACGTCCCACCTCAGCGACATGCCGCAGGAGCACTGTTTGGTGCTCCAAATCTTGAGTACGTGCAGTCACGCGCTCTTCCAACGATTTGCGGAGCGCTTGCAATTCCGCATTAGCTACCGTTAGTGATTGCTCGTTATTTCGCGCCCGCGAGAAAGATTCCTCAATACTCCGCGTCGCCATATTCAGTAACATCACCGTCAAGCCCATGGTGGTTCCGATAGTAGTTAAACTCGCCCAATCATTGGTACGCGGCGCTTTGAATTGTATCAAACCACTGGTTCCACCGTAAAGCATAACCACCAAAGTCAAAAAGCAAAATGCCGTAGACCAAACGGCAGCGCGAGCACTTAAAAGTAACGCGGCCAACACTATTACCAAAAAATATCCGGTGATGCTAGAATCGTTCAGCCCTGAACCTATGCTCAACAAGAAAGTTATCGCGCCCCATAAAGTAAGCAATATCAAAAATGCCACCGATTGTGACTTTCCTCGGTACAACAGGTGACGTAGCCACAACAAGATACCGCTCAACGCGACCCCGAATCCAATGTTGAGCAGAATATCGTCTGACTCAAATGAAATTGTAATAACAGTCCCCACAATTGTCGCGGCCAGAAGAGTTATGAGGATGATATTTAGTAAGCCAACTGTGCGCCGCTGCTCTTTGTCCTCAACTATTGGCGCGGCTACAAAGCCCTTAACCCAAGTAAACATAGGTCTTTTCCTCTTCTACTAATTAATCCAGTGGCGGACACTTTACCTTCATTACAAAGGCACGAAGGCGTAAAAACTTGAAAATTAACTTTTCAGCCAGCACTGCTAAATACTCTAATAAACTTTTATTTAGCGTCGCACTAGTTTATTTCAACGAAAATAGCTTCACTGTTCCTGTTTTTCACGCATCAACATCATCGTCAGACCGGGGATCAACATCGACCCGCCAAAAGCTAATAGAAAAGAATTTACATTGGCTGAAAAGGTTCCCACCGCCGCATATACGGCAGAGATACCTAGGTTAGATAAACTGGCCAACCAAAAGAAACGCGAGATAGACATCTGGCTAATACCCGCAAAGAGTACCGCAGATTCCGCTAACATGGGAACCGGGCGCGAAATTACGATGGCCCAATCCCCCCAACGCCCCATCAACCCCTCCAAACGCCGTAATTCCGCAGCTCCCACCAGCCGTTGAGCCAACGGGCGTCCAAATTTGCCCCCCACCCAGAAGCCTAAGAGACAGCTAAGCGTCATCCCCAGAAAAGAAGTGAGCAATCCCCGCGTGAAACCTAACAAAAATCCAGCTGCCGTGCTCACCAAACTAGAAGGCACCGGAATCAGAATGTCCAACATCAACAAACCACTCAATATAGTAGCCACCCAACCCGGTTGTGCGGTGGTTTCCTCTATAAAGTTTTCAGTCCAAAGATCAATGGTTTCTCCGAAGAGTAAAAAAGGTATTAAGATAAAAGCAAAAATAATACCAGCTAACAATATCCAACGCCAAACCTGCTTAGTCATTAACTCTCCTCTAAAAATAAGTCAGAAGTCAAAGGTCTAAAGTTTCCCCTGATAGTCCGGTCGTCTTTAGTCCAATAGTCATTTTTCGTGCTGGGATGGTATACGCCAACACCGATATCTCCTCTAAAAAACAACTGTTTTTCACCAATCTCAAATTTTAATAAGCTACGTTAAGTATTTATCTCTAGCGCCAATTTTATGCGCCTGTCAATTGAATGGTGAGATCGTGCAAATCCAACGCCTCTCCAATCTCTGCTACCGCCTTCTCTAAGATGGCATTCATATCCAAAGAGGTAAACATCTCCGCAGTGATATCCCCCATCACTTTCTCGTTAGCGGCACGACGTTGCGCGTCCTCAAACAGACGGGCGGTCTCCAAGGCTGGCCCTAACTGTTTCACCAGCGACTGGACCGTTAGGCGTTCCTCCGCAGTCCAGGGAGACGACTCCGCAGCACGTTGTAGCAACAAGGTCCCCAGTCGTAAACCACGAGAGAAGACCTCCATTTCCAAATTGTGACTGGCTGGCATATCCATGACCGGAGGCACATCCTCTGCGACTACCTCCCTGCCGGCATAGTGATAGGTAACAGTGCGCGCCTGCATTTGTTCCCGCCACGCAGCTTGACTCTGTTC
>JAYELZ010000079.1:0-52408 GCA_034717835.1 Chloroflexota bacterium | reverse complement strand
TTGTCAACGAATATTTCGCGGTTATTATGTTCTTAGGGACAGTCTGGCAAACGGTGCGGTGTCCTCACCGGCACAAGGTCCCCATTTAGGGGCAGTAGCCTAAAATTAAATGGCGCTTCTTCAATCAACTGAAAAAACGCGCAAATGGTAAAAAATGTCTTCCCAGGTGAGCACGGTTGGAAAACCGACCACCGGACTACCAGACTAATGGACTAATTCCCCTAAACTTTCCTCAAACGGCGGATAAGCCACGCCGCGCTCGGTGATGATGGCGGTGATATACTGCGCCGGAGTCACGTCAAACGCGATATTGGTTGCCGCGGTCCCGGCCGGCGCTACGGGTTGCCCCAGCACGTGTGTGACCTCGGATGCAGCGCGTTCCTCGATCTCAATCTCATCGCCGTTAGCGAGTGTCATATCAATGGTGGTGGTCGGTCCAACCACGTAGAAAGGGATGCCGTGAGCGCGCGCGGACAACGCCAGTCCATAGGTGCCGATCTTGTTGGCAGTGTCGCCGTTGGCCGCCACGCGGTCACAGCCGACTACGCAGAGAGCCACTCCCCGTGTGCGCATGATGTGCGCGGCTGCGCCATCAACGATCAAGGTGTGCGGTACCCCAAACTGTTGCAGCTCCCACGTGGTGAGCCGTGCTCCCTGCAAGCGCGGGCGGGTTTCATCCACATAAACGAACACTTCTTTGCCTGCCTGGTGCGCGGCGATGATCACTCCCAGCGCCGTGCCGTAGTATCCAGTCGCCAGGGGGCCGGTGTTGCAATGATGAATAAACGTGGCCTTCTCCGGGACGAGTGGTAGCGCGTTCTGCCCAATTTTGAAATTTGCCTCGCGTTCGTGTGCGTCGATGGCTTGAGCTTCCAGAAGAATCGCTTGGCGCAGTGTGTCTACTGTTTCCAGAGCTGGATCGGATATCCGGCTAAGGATGCGCTCAAGAGCGTAGGATAAATTCACGGCGGTAGGGCGGGTGGCGCGCAATATTGCGTCTGCTGCAGCGAGTTCCGTGCGGAGAGCGTTGATATCATTGAATTCGCCTTGCGTGGCAGCCAGTACCATCCCGTAGCCGGCAGTGATGCCAATCGCCGGTGCGCCGCGCACTACCATTGTTTGGATGGCTTCCGCCACTTGGCGATAGTCATAATAATCATTGTAGGTGAGCGTCCGTGGCAATAATCGTTGGTCAAGTAGACGGAGATGTTGGTCAACCCAGGCGATTGGATGGTAGGGAGTTTTCGGGGTCATAATTTTCCTCCTAATTTTATGTGCTAGTTGAATACGCGGTAGGTAAGCGCAGACTGAACATTATTTTATCTGAAGATGGGATGGAGTAAAGTGCGGCGGCTTTCGCGTAGTCAAGACAGTTTTAGCTGCAATAAGGGAAAAGGGCGGAATCTCTTAAAAAATAAAAAGGGCTATGCGAAATTGAAACGTCCTGGGTCTCTGGGACTGGGCGGGGCAAGTGCCACGCGACGTAAATTTTTCACCACAGATTACCCGGATTACACTGATTTTTTTACTTTTTTCCGTGCTAATCCGTGGTTAATTTTGACTCAACCCCGTGAATTCCCAAAGAACCAACGTCCGGGGACCTTAGCAGAAAACTGCGCTTTCACAGTAGAATCAAAATTTACCACAGTAAAGTACTGCGTGCTACTTGACCATTGGCCTAATTAACGTTAAAATTCTCTCTATGACTGCCCAAAATAAAAACCTACGTTGGCTTTTTCCTCTCTTGGTAATTGGTATCCTTTTAGTAGCAGGGCAGGTGCGTACTTTCAACCTTAATTGGGACAAAGGCACGCATCTTCACCCAGACGAACGCTACCTCACGATGGTCAGCTCGGCATTGGAAACCCCTGCGCAACTCTCCGCTTATTGGGACACTGCTACCTCGCCGCTTAATCCTGAGAACCGTGGTTACAAAGGTTACGTCTATGGCACGTTCCCGCTCTTTGCCACGCGGATTGTGGCCCAATGGCTAGATGTTCTGTGTGAGACTCAGCCCGTGGTAGCCACGTTGCTCAATGCCCCGATTCCATATCCGCTCGGACATTACGTTGGCTACAACGGCGTCCATCTGGTGGGACGCGCACTCTCCGCCTTAGTTGACCTGGTGACTCTGGTCACATTGATCTGGTTGGCGACGTTGCTCTTTGATTGCCGGGTGGCGCTGCTCAGTGGGGCGCTCTATGCTTTCGCAGTCTTGCCTATCCAACACGCACATTTCTTTGTGGTGGATAATTTCGCAACTTGCGGCGTGATGCTCACGCTGGCCTTGAGCGTCTATGCGGTGGAATCTAAGCGACGGTGGGTATTGCTGCTGGCCGGCACCACCACCGGACTGGCGGTCGCCACAAAAATTAGCATGTGGCCGGTGGCCGGACTGGTGGGCTTGGCGGGGATTATGCACCAGCGGCGCTCGCCCGAAGGCAAATCGCGTTACCGCCTGGAGATAACGCCAGGCAGCGTCATCCTCTTGGCGTTATCCGGCCTGTTTGCGCTGACGATTTTTCGCAGCACGCAACCGTATGCTTTCGCTGGCCCCGGTTTCTTTAATCTCTCCATAAACCCTGCCTGGTGGGAGAGTATGCGTCAAGCCAGCAAGCTGGCCTCCGGCAAGATCGACGTGCCTTTCGGCCACCAGTGGACACGGCGCGCTCCCATACTCTTCCCCTGGCTCAACATGGTCTTCTGGGGACTAGGGCTGCCATTGGGATTAACAGCCTGGTGTAGTTGGGCCGCCCTGGGTTGGCGCACGTTCCGCCGCCTAGATTGGCGACCGCTCTTGCCCTGGCTCTGGGGCACACTCTTCTTTCTCTATCAGAGTACCCAGTGGGTAAAATCCATGCGCTACCTGCTGCCGGTTTATCCAGTCTTTGTCCTCTTCGCCGCATGGGGTTTATTTTATGGAAGGGAGAAGGCACGCTCTCTAGCAACTAAGCTCGGGTTATGGCCACGCCGTCTCGTAGCCGGCTTGGGAGTATTGCTACCGTGGTTAGTTTTGGTGGGAACTGTTCTCTGGGCCAGCGCGTTCCTCCATATCTATGAGCAGCCTTTCACCCGCATTGAAGCCTCAAGTTGGATGTATGCTCACGTCCCCACGGCGGCCACGCTGCACACGGAGGCCGGTCAACAGATCCAATTACCTCTCACTCCCGACTCGCCACTGAATCCTAAAGGAGGTTCGCTCTCCATACCCCGCGAGATAGAGACCGCTAGCACCATCACCCACCTGACCCTGAATAAAGTGACCGGCAATAATTTGCTAGGGCAGCGCCAGTTCAAGGTAGTGGTGAGCACTGATTACGAGGGCGTGCAGATTTTGACTTCTGGCAGCGTCACAGCGAATTTTGAGAGCGCCGCACCGCAAGCGGTGACGATACCGCTGACCCCCGTTAAATTGGAATCGGCACAGGTGATCTGGGTACAGATTATGCTCTTGGATGGCCCCGCGGTGTTGCTAAAAACCTCCGCGCTGGGCAATGAGCACTGGGACGATTCCTTGCCAGCGCGCATTAGCGGCAAGGATCCTTTCGGCAACTGGTATCAGGGACTCTCTTCCAGTCCCACGAGCAAGATGAATTTGTACGATGAGGACACTCCCGAGAAGCGGGCGCAATTGCTAGGCTGGTTGGATGAGGTGGATTACCTTGTCCTGAGCAGCAACCGGCTCTATGCTTCAATACCACGTCTGGCGCAACGTTTCCCGCTGACTGTAGCCTATTACCAAGCGCTCTTTGATGGCAGTTTAGGCTTCGAGTTGCGCGCGGAATTCCTCTCCTATCCCACATTAGGACCTTGCCAGTTCCCGGACCAGGAGATTCCTTTCGCACTCCCGCCGGCACGTTACACTAACCGGCGTTCCTGCTCCATTCCTTTCCCGCCGGCCGAGGAGGCGTTTAGCGTCTATGATCACCCGCAGGTCTTTATTTTTGCCAAAACGCCAGCCTATACCCACCAGCGCGCGGCGACGCTTTTGCCAACTTCATTATTGGACAATGTGCAGCGCGTCACCCCGCGCGAGGCTACACCGGGCTTATTTGGAATTCTCAAGCGCGGGAAAGATGAAACCGAGGCCCCTTCGCTGCTCTTAGAGACGCCCCGGCTGGCGGAACAAGCCGCTGGGGGAACCTGGTCGAAACTCTTTAGCCGCGACGCCTGGCAAAATCGCTCTCAGGTGGTGGCGGTCTTGCTCTGGTGGGTTCTGTTAAGTTGGTTGGGGTGGGTGGCTTTTCCCTGGTTGACCCTGATCTTCCCGGCGCTCCGCCTGCACGGCTATGGTTTAGCCCGCATTGTCGGGTTGCTCTGCTGGGCCTACGCAGCCTGGATATTAGCCTCGTTGCATCTCTTACCCGCCACCCGCGCCACACTCTGGGGCTTACTGGTACTCTTCTCATTGGCGACGGCGTGGCTGGTGCGTTCTCGGCGAGCCGAGCTCACGGAGTTCATCGTCGCTCACTGGCGGGAGCTGCTGCGCATCGAGGCACTCTTCGCCGCGCTCTACGCGGCCTGGGTACTTGTACGCTATCTAAACCCCGATCTCTACCATCCCGTGGCCGGCGGGGAAAAGCCGATGGACTTTGCCTACCTTAACGCGGTCATCAAATCCACCTGGTTCCCGCCTTATGACCCGTGGTTCTCCGGCGGCAAGATGAATTATTATTATTTTGGCTTTGTCTTGAGCGGCTCGTTGATTGAAGCGCTGGGCATCATCCCCAGCGTGGCTTATAACTTGGTCATCCCCTCACTCTTCGCATTAACCGGAATAGGGGGCTACACGCTGGCTATGAACCTCGCGCACGGAAGCTCTCGGCGCGCTCACCGGGCAGGACTGTGGGGATTACTGTTCACGGTCGTGTTGGGTAACTTGGGCGAATTACAGCTAATTCTCAAAGGGTTCGCGGAAGTCGGAGCGATTTCCTTCAATTCACTGATTCCGGGCTATCCCCAACTGGTATCCACGTTGGTGGGATTCTGGAAGGTTTTGGTAACGAACGCTCAACTCTCTTTTCGCCCGGAGTGGTGGTATTGGAACGCCAGCCGGGTGATAGAGTTGCAACCGGACGAGTTCGTGTCGCCAATCAACGAGTTCCCGGCTTTCACCTTTCTCTACGCCGACCTACACGCTCACGCGATGGCGCTCCCGCTAACTCAAATCGCCTTAGCGCTGGCGTTACAATGGGCCAGCTCGCCGCTTAAGCAATTCTCTGCCGGCGATTGGCCGGCTAAATTGCGCTCCTGGCTACCGCATCCGCTGGGGGCTTTCTTTCTGGCGGCACTAACTGCCGGCGCGTTGCGCGCTACCAATACCTGGGATTATCCCACCTATCTAGGTTTGATGAGTGTCGGGTATCTCTTGCCGCTCTTGCGCATCCCACCAGCTGGTGAGGCCGCTCCGGAGACAACGGCGGCCTGGTGGCGGCGCGTGCCGTGGTCACGTTTACTGCTGCCGGTCGCGCTCTTTTTGACCGCCGAGGTGCTCTTCCAGCCTTATATAGCTAACTACGCTACCGCCTATACTGAAATTGAAGCCTGGAAAGGTTCCCACACTTCACTGGGGGCTTACTTCATCATGCACGGGCACTTCTTGCTGCCTTTGGCTCTACTCGCGGTGGCTGAATTTAGTCAGCTCTGCCATCGTGCCCCAGAACAGGAGCAGGAAGATTATAACGTGGTGTGGGGTACGGTAATTATTGGAGCAGCGCTTTCCATCGCCGTATTGACGTATTTGGGGGTGGTTATTGCCTGGGTGGCTATACCGCTGGGGATTTTGAGCGCCGTGTTATTGCTAAGCAGCACTGATAGCAAATGGGCAACTCTCTGGTTGTGGATAGGCAGCGCCTTGGCCTTGACCATCTTTGTAGAAATCGCCGTGCTCAAAGGTGATATTGGGCGGATGAACACTGTCTTCAAGTTTTATTTGCAGGTCTGGACGTTATTAGCTCTGGCGGCGGCGGTGGCGGTGGAGCAAATCCTCGAGCTATTGTTCTGGGGAAATAGTGCTCCGTTGGAAGCGGCAAAAAATCCGGTATGGCGGAGACTAGTTAGCAAACCGCTCTGGGGGGAAGTTGTGGTCAGCGTGTTAGGCGCGATGATTTTGGCGACCTTGCTCTATCCCTTGCTGGCTATCCCGGCCAAAACGCATGACCGCTGGACGATGGCAGCCCCTCACACCCTGGATGGAGCGGCTTTCATCCCCTACGCAACGCAGTACGAGAATGGCGGCTCTGCCTCGTTAGCGCCCGACGCGGGGGTGATCCGCTGGCTACAGGATAACGTGGCCGGATCGCCGGTGATCATCGAAGGTCAGGCCACGCGCGAGTATCTGTGGGGAAATCGCGTGAGCGTCTACACCGGCTTGCCAGGGGTGGCCGCCTGGCGTTGGCATCAGGTCCAACAAAGGCTGGTCATGCCCGGCAGCACCGTGGAGAACCGGCAGCAGGATATCCGCGATTTCTACAACACGCCTAATCCGGATTATGCCCGGTTAATTTTGGATAAGTATGGCGTGCGTTATGTGATCCTCACACCTTACGAGCGGCTTTACATGCCGCCTGGGGTAACCGCAGATGAAGTAACACCTTCCGAGAGTAAGTTTGAAGCTTTGGTGGCGGAGGGGTATCTGGAAGTAGTTTACGACAAAGACCGCGCCCTTATTTATCGAGTGACGGATTGAGCTGCGGTAATCTGGGCAATTGGCGTTTATCTGCGTTCTAACCATCACTGGGAGAGCACCGCGTAGAGAGTGAGATTGTTCTCCCGGCCATCTGCGCGGAAGAGCGCGGTGATGGTTAGGCCAGCATCTGCGGCCAGTTGTGCCGTCTCCGCCGTATCCACCAGGTGAACGTAGCGCCAGCCGCGTCCTCCGCGTTGCCAATCGAGCAGATAATCCCCGGTTTCCACCTCCGCCTCGGATAACCCCACCTCGCTCCACTCCTGGATGCGGCGGTGCAGCCGCTGGGCAGCTAAGAACTGCCAGTTCGCCAGCACGATGTGTCCACCGGGGGCCAGCAGCGCGACGGCCTGTTGCAGGATGCGCGCTCGCGCAGCGTAGCCGGGAATGTGCTGCAAGACCGCGCGGATGGTGATCCAATCATATTGATTGCCTACCGTGGCAGGCCAATCCTCGCTCAATAAATCAGCCGCGACGAAGCGCATATCGCGTTCTTGGCTATTGGCACCCACTTGCGCCAACATCTCCGTAGAAAAATCGACTCCCGTGTAGGAGCAACCCTTCGGCAGTAAAAAGGCCACGCGACCGTGCCCACAGCCCAAATCCAATACCCGGTTACCGGGCTCGACTTGGGAGAGCACCCGTTCAAAGCCTGGTTCGGTGCGTCCCCGCGAGTTTGCAAATTCACCGGCGAAAGTAGCGTAAAACTGCTGGTTTAAGTCGCGTAAGAAATCTCTGATTTTTTTATCCATAAGAAAAGTATAAAGGACAAGTTGTCAGTGACAAGTTGCAGGTTGAACGTGGTCAGGAAACCAAAGCAATCGCGAGGGGCAAATCACGCGGCGCAAACAAAATCAACCGCAAATTAACGCGAATGGACGCGAAAAAAAGCGGTTGATCGGTGCTACATAAAGACAAGGGCTAACTGGCTACCCCTTGTCTTTCTTCCCTGGCGGTGAGGGCGGGTTAGGATCCTGTGGCGGATGGACAGGGTGGTCAGGGTGGTCAGGGTGGTCAGGATGGTCAGGATGGTCAGGGTCATCTGAACCTCCCGGACCCTCAGAGCTGCCCGGAGTAGCAGTAGGTGGAACTGGAGTCGCGACTGGCATTGGTGTCTTTGTTGGTTGAATAGTAGGAGTAGAAGTGCAAGTAGGAACCATAGTAGGGGTGCAAGTAGGAGTGCTGGTCGTGGTAGCGGTAGCGGTGCAAGTCGGTGTTGGAGTGCTAGTAGCTGTGGAAGTTGCAGTAGCCGTAGGAGTTAGAAAACTGGCGGAGAGCGTAAGAGTTGAGATATCCCCTCCCAAACGGATATAGGTACTGGAGGCTGTCTGATAAATTTGTGTTAATTCCTGAGCTTGGGGATGACTAGTGGCAATCTCTTGCATTTGCGCCAGCTGTTGAGCAACACGCAATTGTGCATTCTCAGAATCACCCATTACTGGATTCTCTGGCATTTTTGCAAAAGAGGCGGCTACCTCGTCTAGGATAGCAGCTGGCATTGAGAGTTCGGCTGCTAGTAAACAGTTGATCTCTTTGATGCGGCGATCCAAGAAGGTCATTTGCAGATTATATCTGTGGCTCGCGGGAGTGAGACTCAACCACACCTTCTCCACCCCACGTTTGAGTGGATATAGGCCCTCTCCTGGCAAACTTTGTTGAGCGGCCAGCACCACTCCGCCGGAGCTGAAGAAGAGAGCAACTATTAACATTGCTGCCAGCATTTGCCACGATAGACGTCGCAGGAAGTGGAATGAAAAACGGAATGGAGAATGAGTAGCAGCTGAAGTAGAAACAAATTGTTGGTTTTGCTGAACCAGCACTCTTTCCCACGCCTGATTCCAAATTCGCTCTTTGGCAGCTTGGGAAAGCCTATGATGCCCCAGCATATTTTGGTACTCTTCCAGCAAGTTTTCCTCGCTAGCGCTATCTCTCTGATTGTCCATAAAATTCATCCTGTCGTTTTAGAATTTGACGCAATTTTTTCAACGCCCTATGCAACATACTTTTTACCGCATCAGAAGTACGTTCCACCACCACGGAAATTTCCTGGTTATCGAATCCGCTAGCAAACCGTAACGCCACCACTTCATATTCTGCTGGGGTTAAATACTGCAAGGCGTTGATTAGAGTTTCATATCTAAAAGGATCTTGCGATAATTCTCCCCAGTAAGTTTCCTCCATCTCTGGCGAAATTTTTACTTGGTGCTTTTGGTCGCGTTCGGCCTTGCGCCAGTAATCCACCAGTCGCGCACGGGCGATACGAAACAGCCAAGCTTCAAATGGTACTCCTTGATCCTCTCGATTCTCATACCGGCTGATGGATGTGATAACACTCGCAAAAACCTCCGCGGTCAAATCTTCGGCTATCGTGGAATTTTTGGTACGGTAGAACATAAAGCGGTAAACTGCATCCGCGTAATGTTCATAGAGCACCCCTAAAGCGAGTTTATCTCCTCGGATAGCTCTATCAATAACCTGCGTATTAAGTGATGTCTGAGGGCACATAATAAATACCTTAATGATATCTGGTTTTGTACCTTCACATTATATATCGTTTTGCTACCTGGTCGAGTAATGACGACTATTCAGAAGGCAACTGGTACAAAAGTACTAGCTATCCAATGCTAATAATGCCAAATTGGGCGTTACAGGAGGCGTAATTATACCGATACCATATGTAGGTTAAGGAATAAACTAAGAGGATGAAAACTTATGAAGACACCAGGAAATCATAAAAAAGGGCAAACGCTGGTTGAATTTGCGCTTATATTGCCTTTACTGCTACTAATCCTATTTGGCATCATTGAGTTTGGGCGCATACTTTTCATCTATAGTAATCTCTTCAACGCAGCGCGGGAGGGAGTGCGGTATGGTATTACCATGCCTCGAGATTACGATGGTATAGCTCAACACGTCGAGGATGCTATTGTAGCTGTGCCCGACGATGATGTCAATATCGGGGTATGGTACGACGATGGCCCACAATCTGCTAATACTTTCACCGATAGTGCTCAAGTGGTCGTTGGCCAACGGGTGATAGTTTATATGGAATATGATGTGGGCTATCTTACGCCGCTATTTGAACCCTTCTTAAATGACATGCAATTACAGACAAAGAGTGCGCGCACTATTCAAAGCGTAGGCAATCTAGTTAATGCACCCCCACCAGAAGCACCAGGCGTACCCGACACCGCTACCCCCACTGCCACTGCTACCCCAGTCGAAACAGCTACTCCCACTAATACATCCACAGAAACAGCCACTTCCACCGCCACGCCAACGCCATTATCTGTCACCGCCACTCCTACCATAATCCCACCTACAGCGACTGCTACCCCAGTACCCATAGAAATTACACCCATACCGATGGCCGGAGCAACTACAGTTGAGGGAGTAGCACAAACTGGACAACAGCTCACCTTGCGCATTGTCCAAACTGGTTATCAACAGACTGTGATAGTAGGAGCAGATAATCAATTCTCTTTCACCGGTTTACCAACCTTGCTAGTTGGTCAGACCGTTCTGGTAGAAGGTTATGGGCAGCAAGATCTCACAGTAGTAGCCGGGAATACGCCTACTCCGACTCCCTCTCCTACACCAACTTCAATACCCCAGGGGGGGTATCTCACCGTTGATCCTACTTGCGGGCCAGTAGGAACGACACTTCCAATCTCCGTCACGGGGCATAATTTTAGCACAGCCGGTATTAAAGAATACCGCTTATACATTGATGGTACCTTGTACGGAGAGCCCTCCGTAGCCGCTGACTTTAGGGAAATTATTGACTTAACCTTGACTGCTGGCGAGCATACAGTGACAGTCAAGGCTTATAAAAATAATTCTGTTTTTGACTACGAAATAAGTACTACCTTGATCTCTCCTTGTGCCGAACCAGATTTGGCAGTCACCGGGTTCAAATTGTTATCCACCCCCCCATTGACCACTTATCAAAAAATAGAGGTAGAAGTAGGCATTTGCAATCAAGGGGCTGTCAGTGTCCCCTCGCTATTTTGGGTAGATCTTTTCTCTGATTTGAATGGAGAACCTGATCCCGAAGTAGACCTCAGCTCAGATTATGTAGCCGTTAATGGCTTGCCGGCCGGCGGAGCTATCAGCTTTACTATGTGGCTTGAGGACGGTTTTCCAGTAACTGGCACACACAATTTAGCCTCTTTGATAGATACCTGGAATCAAGTGGTGGAAGCAGACGAAAATAACAACTACACTACTCCTTTAACTGTCGTGGTAGCTGCCGCTGGCCCGCTGCCCACACCGACGCCCACACCGTCAGTACCGCCAGGTCCACTGGGCACTATCAAGGGACTCACTTACTTGGATGGTATCCCGCAAAGCTTGATTACTCTATATGTTTACGATATGGATGGCCGGCTCGTTTGGTCCGGGCAATCACACACCGTAGACGATGACGGGTATCTGTTAGATGGCTATTATGAAGTAGCACTGCCAGCTGGAGATTATCTGGTGCTAGGCCAGATGCGCATGGCCAACGCTTTCTACTATGGACAAATTACTGTCACAGCGTTATCAGCTGGCGAAGTGCGAGAAGGAGTTGATATTAACCTTACTAGCCCCTACTAGTACAAATTTTTCGGAGCAAACATGCACTGTAAATTCAAATTCTCTTTAATGCTACTCGTTACCCTGGGATTATTCTTTAGTGTGGGGGTACCTATCTGGGCTACTGATATTGGTTGGGAGACCGGCGCAGATAGTAACCTCTCTCAAAGCGGCGATGTCCGCCAACCGGCGCTAGCTGCTAGCCATGACGGTGAGATAGCTGCCGCTTGGGCCGGTATAAGTGAGACCAAGAAGATCTTCCTAGCTTACGGCAATCCCGTGACACAAACCAGATTAACTCTTAACGGTACAAGCACAATAGATGATGTTTGGGCACCGGCTTTGGCTTACACAGGCACGCAGCTGTTGGCTGCTTGGGTAGAGGGCGATTATAGCGAGCCGGTGGGGACACTTTATCAACAGGATATAGGTGCGGGGGAATCTCCACGAGCCTTGCTAGCTGACGTTTATGGCTATACTGCGCCGCGTCTGCAAGCCGTGGTAAATGGGCAACATTTGATTATAGCGGCGGCTAAAAATAGCAACGATTTTTCAAAATGTGATCTTTACCATATTTACCGCCCGCCCGGCCAGGCTACGTGGCTCACCCCCACGCAAATAATCACTCGCTCGCAAGTGGTCAGCTCGGGTATTGGTGGTATTTGGTACCCTGATATGGCTTTAACTCCTGATGGAGAGACAATGTATCTCGCCTGGGAGCAGACCATTGATAACCGGAGAAGCGTCTGGTTCACTGCCGGGAGCTGGCAAGACGAGACACAACAATTTGACTGGGAAGTGCCTATCCGACTTTCACTGGAAGGCATCAAAGCCGTGCGGCCAAAGATCACGTGTAGCACTTCAGGCGACGTGCATGTGGCTTGGGTAGAACAGGTCTCTTGGAGTGACCCAGAAGATCCTGGGAAAACTGCGACATTGCAATACATTAACTATCGCCGGTTGAGCGCTAATGCTGAATGGACCCCCACGCTTGATCAGCAAGCTAGGCGTTTGGATCCCGATCATGTGCAAGTCAATACCTATCGTCCTACTTGGTCAACTATCTCCCTGGTGTCTAACGGAAATAGCATCTGCGCCACCTGGCACGGCTACCGGGCTGAACCATTGGAATCAGGCAATGAAGAGATATTTATGAATTGCAGTCACAATAGAGGATTAACTTGGAGTGATCTTATTATCAACGTCTCGGAAACACCAGAGCATCTCTCTCTCTTTCCCGCCATGTCTTTTGATGGCACAGCGTTACATATCGCTTGGGAGGAATATCAGGGGGGAGGAGATTACAGATTTAATTATGATACTTTCTATCGGGTAGGTGCTTTACCGACAACTCAAAAACTTATTTATTTACCCTTAGTTTTGAAGGGATAGAGCTGTAATGAATAATCGTAGCTGGTTATTAGCGGTAGCTATTCTTAGCCTGTTATTGGGCTTAGGTTTGTTTCTTGTTTGGCAGCTCGGGCAGACGTTACTGCCATCAAGAGAGCCAGTGACGGTTAAGTGGGCGGGGCTAGCTGCTCCAATCCCCTTAGCTGAAGCCGAAGCGCGGGCAGTCAACAGAGCTCAGGCGTGGCAAGCAGATGTAGAGTTGATCAAAGTGGAAGCTTCTTGGCGGCCTTCGTCAGATTTAGTAACGGTAAAAGTACCGTTGACTGGTTGGACTTTCTACTACTACTCGCCGGCTGAAAAAGCTATTGTCACTGTCACTATCCGCGAGGAGCAACTTTTTTGGGTGCCTCCCTTCAATATCCCTGGAGATCCGAAGCCCTTAACTCCGTTTCCCCCGCCTTATGGAATTGAAGTAGCTTGGCTAAACTTTCGCGCTGGTGGCGGGGCAGATTTTCTAGAATCTCATACTGAAGCACTAGTTCAATACCAATTGAGGCAAACGCCTAATGGGCCTATCTGGCAAATTGCCGCTATCACCGAACGAGAGACATTTCAAATAGATGTTGCTGCTACTACCGGTTTAGTATTAACCACCGCTGAATGACCAGCAAAGGAGCTAATAATGCGCACTGAAAAAGGTCAGAGTATCGTTGAGTTGGCAGTACTTTTTCCCTTACTGATGTTATTGTTGATGGGATTGTTAGATTTGGGTCGGGCTTACTATATTATGGTCGCCTTACGTGATGCCGCGGAGGAGGGGGCTACTTATGCCGCTATTGATCCCCACGACCAAACAGAAATCAAAGCCAGAGCCACGGATGCCTGCGGAGATTTAATAGCTATCAGTGCTGATGATGTACAAATTGCCACTGCGTCACTTACTCCTGGCGAACCGATCACCGTCACCATCAATTATCAATATGATTTTTACATGCCTCTAGCCCAGCCGTTTTTACCAGAAGAAGGGCTAACGCTAAGAGGCCAAGCTATTCATCCTATTATTAATCCATAAATTAAGGGGGGGGCGAATCAGATGGTAGAAAAAGAACATGGACAAGCTATGGTGTTGATTGTCTTAGGTATCGTGGGGTTAATTGCCATTGTGGGATTAGCTCTCGATGGTGGGCAGCTACACAACAATCGCCGGCAGACTCAGAATGCAGCTGATGCTTCCGCGTTGGCTGGAGCACGAGTGATCCTGGACGGTGTTTGTGACGGTGGGGCTGAGAGAGCCGCCGTCAGCGCCGCTGTGCAAAAATTCGCTCTCTTAAATGGCGTGGACATTACTTCCCCGGATGCGACCTATGTCTATCATTACGTTGATGGGGCCGAAAACATACTCGTTCCCACCACGTCTAAAGTTCCTGCAGAGACCAGGGGCATTTCCATTACCATGATGCTTACTGAAACCACTACCTTTATGAAGATTGTGGGAACAAATGATATGCAGGCTACCGCCTTTGCTCTAGCGATGATTGGCCCCATCACCCAGCTACCAGCAGGAAGCAATCTGCTTCCTATTGCCGTGCCCGATGATGCGGTAGTGGGACTGCCGCCAGAGACAGATTTCAACATTGACAACGATCGCTACTGCAATTACCATACCGGAGAGTGCATTGGCGATGTCGGCGATGCGAGTTCTCAGCGCGGCTGGCTGAACTTTGACTACATCTACAACATCGAACACTACACCGCCGGAGACCCTCTCCGCCGCACCCATAAGGCCTCGACGAATGCTAATGCCATCAAGGCTTACATCAATGGTACTACACAGACGCCGCCTCTCTTTATGGGAACCCCGCCTGACCCCTTGCCGCCGGCTGAACCGGTGACTCTCTATATTGATGGCGACTTCATTCACGGTGAGGTGGGCCAGAAACAGAGTGATACGCAGGAGATCTTCGCTGAATACGCAGGACAAATCGTCTTTATCCCCGTCTTTGACAAAGTCTATGCCCCTAATTACATGGACGCTAACGACTCTTATTTCCCTGACCCGGTTGTGGATTCAGGACAAACATGGCCTAACCAAAACCAATACATGTATCATATCGTCGGCTTTGCTGCGGTGGAAGTCTGTGATCCGAGCACGCCTAATTGCAATGGTCACGAGCACGATATCGTGGGGACCTTCAAAGAAGTCATTATCGGGCAAGGACGAATCGACCCCACCCAGCCTATCCCTTGTAGCTCCGAGCTGACTGCCGTTATTCTATGGAAGTAATATCCATTATTACAGTTTCCCTACAGCGACCAATATTTACTCCCTGGGTCGGAAATCCAGGGAGTAAATGCTTTTTCAGCAGAGCGGACTTTTAACCGGTACCTTCAACTTTTGACTTTTGACTTTTAATTTATAATAGATGCCATGACAAAAGGTGGCATACCTCAACCCTTAGATTTAACAGAGAGAGTAACACGCGAGAATGTTCTGAATATCCTACAGGCTCTGCAAGATTGGCCTTTGGAAAAACGTGATATTTCTCCGCTGTTGCGCAAATATCACAGCCAGACCGGCACTTACGCCAAATCGCAACTCCTGGGCGCTTACCGCCAATTCGTAGCAGCAGATATCATGGCTAGCAGCAAAAACATTGAGTACCAGTTGCGGGGACGTCCAGTGCGCACGATCTCTGGCGTAGCCCCAGTTGCCGTCCTGACAAAATCATATCCTTGCCCCGGCGAATGTATTTTTTGCCCCAATCAAAAAAATGCCCCCAAGAGTTATCTGGATGGTGAGCCAGGGGTGTTGCGCGCTATCCAATACGATTATGATCCCTACGCGCAAACTGCTAGCCGCATTCAGTCACTGCAAGCTACCGGGCACTCCGTGGACAAAATAGAGCTGTTGGTCTTAGGTGGCACCTGGTCAAGCTACCCGGAGGAGTATCAGGAGCATTTTCTTCTCCGGTGTTTTGATGCCATGAACGAGGAACTCTCTCCCTCGCTGGCCGAGGCCCTGCGCCGGAATCGCACCGCACCGCACCGCAATGTTGGCTTGGTGATTGAAACCCGTCCCGACACCATCACCCCGGCGGAAGTGCTCCGGTTGCGCAAGCAAGGCGTCACCAAGGTACAGTTGGGCGTGCAAAGCCTGGATGACGCCATCTTGGAGCTCAATAGGCGCGGTCACACCGTCGCGCAGACGCACCGTGCCATCCGCTTACTGCGCCGGGGCGGATTCAAAATTGTTGTGCATTGGATGCCCAACCTCTACGGGGCCACGTTGACCTCTGATCTGCTTGATTTTGCACGTCTCTGGGATGATCCGGCTATGCGCCCAGACGAGCTGAAAATCTATCCCACCGCACTCTTGGAGGGCACTGAGCTCTACACACTCTGGCAAGAGGGAAAATATCAACCTTACGCAGAAGAAGATCTAATTGAGCTGGTAACGCAATGTAAATTACTGATCCAGCCTTATTGCCGGGCTAACCGCATCATGCGCGATATCCCCGCTAATTATATCGTCGCGGGGAGCAAAAAGAGCAATCTGCGTCAGATTGTCCAACAGCGCATGAAAAAAAGAGGGCTAACTTGTCGCTGCATCCGTTGCCGCGAGATTCGCGGTCACACCAGAGAACAAAGTATCAAGCAAGTGCAGTTAGAGACGCTAACTTATCAAACCGAGGGCACGCAAGAATACTTTCTTCAATATCTAACTCCAGAGCAGCGGTTGGCAGGGTTTTTACGCCTCTCGTTGCCTACCACGCCTCGCAAAGAACTACCTATCCCCGAGATCCAGCAAGCGGCCATGATCCGTGAGGTACACGTCTATGGCCCAGCTCAGGGGTTAGGAGAACAAGGACGCGGGGGACAACATCATGGATTGGGAACACGGCTGTTAGCTCGAGCCTCGGAAATCGCTAAAAACGCCGGATTTGGAGAGCTGGCCGTGATCGCCGCCGTGGGCACCTGGAACTATTATCAAGAACGCGGCTTCGAGCACGGGGAACTTTATCTCCTCCGCAAGTTGTAATTGCAGTTCCTCACGAATCAGCAAAGCGCGCTAAGGGAAATATCATAACTATGTCCATGCAAGCAGAATATGAAATGTTACGTCAGGTTAGTCGTACCTTTGCACTCTCTATAGAATATCTACCCACCAGCTTGCGCGACACAGTTACTTTAGGTTATCTGTTATTCCGCGTCTCCGATTGCATCGAAGATCACGCGGAGCTGCCGGTTACTAAGAAAGTACAACTATTACGTCTGTGGGCGCAGATTTTAGTTGAAGAGCTGCCGGTTGAGGTGCTACTTGAGCAACTGGCAGACCTCGATAGTAGCGATGGCGAAGTCTACGTAGCCCAGCACGCGGATTTGATATTGGATAAATTAGCCATGTTGCCCCCGATATTGCGAAAAATCACCCGCGAAGGAACTAAAGCCACCGCTCTAGGCATGGCCCGCTGGCAAGTGCATGGCCCTTATGTGGAAACTGAGGCCGCGTTGGATGATTATATGTATGAAGTAGCCGGTAGAGTGGGGCACTTGTTAACTAAAGTCTTTGCCTGGTATATTCCAAATCTTTACGACAGACATGCGGAACTCAATGCGCTGGCCTGTGAATTTGGTTTGGCTTTACAAACTGTGAACATCATTCGAGGGATGCGCAAAGATTATGAGCGCGGGTGGGTCTTTGTCCCGCAGTCATTTTACGAAGGTGTCGGTTTGACAAGAGATTCGCTCTTTGAACCTGCTAATATCGACTCCGCGATGAAAGTGGTCGCACGTCTAACTACCAAAGCCGAGAAACACTTGCAAAATGGGTTGAACTATATCCTGGCAATCCCACAACGCTATTATCATATTCGGCTGGCGTGTATGTGGCCGCTATTCCTGGCAACCAAAACTCTGGCCCTGAGTCGTAACAACCCCGCGGTCCTCCTCTCGGAGGCCAAAATCACCCGCGCAGATGTACGTAGCATTATCCTCAACACAAAACTATTCGGCTGGTCCAATAGTTGGTTGCGTTATTACTATCAACAATTGCTCTAGTATGTCTATTCCCCTGTTAGGCTACTTTTCCTTTCTTAGTCTTCTTAACGTACCATCTTCCTCAAATTCACTTTCCCCCTTAGTTCCTGAGCTGAAGCTTGCCTGCTCGTCGTCAGCCCTGCCGAGATAGAAAATAAATTCAAATCTGTTGGGACTAGTGCTTAATCACGCGCCCGCCTCACGTGTGGTGAGATGCTACTTTACATAATATATATAGTCGGAAGATAGTAGAATCGGGCAAACCCCATTTTTCTTGTTTCCTCTCTTCTTGATACTTACCTCCAATATGTTAGAATGGAGAGATTAGGTTTTATTTCACCAGGACTAGCGGAGGAATATATGAAAAAAGTATTTATCTGGGTAGCAGCAATTGCCGTTGGCTTGGGCTTGCTAACTGGGACCTTTGCCGTCGGTCTGCTCGTGGGCCGCGCGTTAGATTGGTCCGGATTAGTGACTTCCAAGACCGAAATACCACCGATCACTGCGCCAACCGATACAGGTAGCAATGTTACCGTTCCCACAGGCGATCCAACATCCGGTGAAAATCCCGTAGCATTACTAGATACAAAATTGCTACAAGAAGTGTTGACACTGCTCAAGCAAGAATTCTACGGCGAGTTTCCTAACATAAAAGAGCTATCCTATGGGGCTATCCAGGGTATGTTGATGACCTTAGGAGATCCCTACACTTCTTTCATAGACCCGGACATCGCTGCGATCATAAACGAAGATATCGGTGGGCAATTTGAAGGAATCGGAGCCACCGTACGCATGAGAGAAGATGGCTATTTAGAAATTGTACGGCCTCTTCCTGGGCATCCGGCAGAAACGGCAGGACTTAAAGCTGGCGATATAGTGCTAACCGTGGATGAGCAATCAATTGTAGGTATGGGACTCTACGAGGCTATCGGTTTAATTCGTGGCCCGGCAGATACTGAGGTGATGTTAGAAATTGCCCGCTCAAGCGAAGAAGATACCTTCTTGGTTACCATCACTAGAGCTAAAATTGAAATGCCCATCGTCGAAGCCAAAATGTTGGATGACAACCAGATCGCTTATATCCAATTAACCGAATTCGATGCCAATGCTAGAGAATTAGTCGAAAATGAATTGCGCAAATTGCTCGAACAACATCCTGAAGGTTTGATTTTTGACTTACGCGACGATCCCGGGGGGTTACTTTCACAAGCTATTGGCGTCTCAGACCTCTTTCTTGATGAAGGATTAGCAGCCATCGAGAAAGATAGTCAAGGTGAAGAACAACGTTTTTATACTCACGATGGTGATATCGGAGAAGCAATTCCCCTGGTGGTATTGGTAAACGGAGGTAGTGCTAGTGCCTCAGAAATTGTCGCGGGCGCACTGCAGGACCGGGGACGCGCTTCACTTATTGGTGAAACCACTCTAGGTAAAGGCTCTGTTCAAATGCCCCACAACTTGAGCGACGGTTCACAACTACGAATCACTATCGCCCATTGGTTCACTCCCAATGATAAGTGTATTCACGAAATAGGGCTGACACCAGATATCGAAGTAACTGTACCTGATAATACCCCAGTGGATGAAGACCCTCAGCTGGAACGAGCTATTGAATATCTGCAATCAGGGGAATAAATGGATCAAATCAAAATTGTAGCCAGGAATCGTAGTGCCAGACACAACTATTCTATCGAGGATACTTACGAGGCCGGCATTGTACTCCAAGGAACCGAGATAAAATCAATACGTGCGGGGCGAGTAAATCTGAAGGGTGGCTATGTCATGCAACGGGGAGAGGCTCTCTGGTTGATGGATGTTCACATCGCGCCTTATAAACAAGCCGGCTTAGGAACACATGCCCCCACTCGCCCGCGCAAGCTTCTCTTGCATCGCAAACAGATCGAGCGCTTAATCGAAGATGTTCAACGCAAGGGTTATACGCTAGTGCCCTTGCGTATGTATCTCCGTGGAAATTACGCCAAAGTGGAAATTGGTGTAGCCAAAGGAAAACGCCAATATGATAAGCGACAAGCTATTATTGAGCGTGATCACCAACGCCGCATGCAACGCGAGTTAAAGAAATTCCGACATGAACATTAACTAAGTTGACATCATAGAGGCCTACGTTATAATGACGGCCACGTACTTAAATCAGAGGAGATAAACGGATGCCGGAAGAGAATATCACCGAACAAATTACCACAATTAACGAACTAGCTCCTGGAATGCGGCTAAGAGGCAAAGTAACCGGGACGGAACTATATGGCGCTTTTGTCGATATTGGTCTTAAACATAATGGGATGATTCACATTTCTAGACTCGCCCGGCGGCGTGTGAACAAAGTCACGGATATAGTTAAAGTTGGCGATGAGGTGTTGGTCTGGGTGGTGAATGTTGTCCCTAAAACCAATCGCATTGGATTGACCATGGTAGAACCACCAGAGGTTGACTGGGATCAATTAGAAGCCGGCCAGATTCTTACTGGTAAGGTAGTACGTATGGAGAAATATGGAGCCTTTGTAGATGTTGGCGCAGAGCGACCAGGGTTACTCCACGTGCGCGAAATGGGCAAAGGATATATACAGCATCCTTCAGATGTAGTTAAAGATGGCGAGAAGGTTGAAGTACGCATTTTGAAGGTAAATACTCAGAAGCGTCAAATTGATTTAACCATGAATTTGAACATGAGTATCAAGGAGCTGCGAGAGGAGGAAGATGAAGAAGAGCCTTTCCTCTCCCCCATGGAAATTGCTTTCCGTGATGCTCAAAAGAATACCCATAAGAGAAACCGACGTAGCGCTCGCAGAAATGTTAAACGAGATCGCGGAGATCTTGAGGACATTTTCCAACGGACACTTGATCACAACTAAGAAAGCTTAACTACCAACCTACTCCAGTGGGGCTATCACATCAACGATAGCCCCACTGGCATTTGTAAAAACCTCCTTACACTTTTTATCATGCAAGCTCGAGGTACTGTATTTCGCATAGCCAAGTTTTGTTTTTAGGTAAAATCCCGTATTAGATCGTTAGCAACACGCCATGACTACGCGAAAACATTACTCTTCAAATCGAAAACCATGCCCTCGAACAGTGACCACATATTCATGCTCTGGGGCCAATTCTGCCAACCGTTCCCGTAAGCGGTAGACCAACGCATCAACAGCTTGATCTGTAACGCCGCCCCGCGCATCCGGCCAAATTGCCTCTATCACAGATTGACGCTTTACTACATCTCCAGCATGCGTCATCAGGAGCGTTAGCAAGCGGAATTGCGATGGGGATAATGGTGGGTCCAATTCACGGCGACCTAAAGTAACCTGTCGTGCATCTTGATCAACAGCCAGCGATGGCGATCTGGCGGCCAATAACCCAGCCAATGGCAAGGTGGCTTCTCCAGCGACATACCCCATGCGCACTGTGCCAGCCAGCAATATCTCATCACCATCATACAACCGATAAGGCTGACCGCGAACCGGCTCCGCATTGATTTGAGTGCCATTTTTGCTACCTAGATCACGTAGCAAAACCACATCTTCACCTCGCTCAAAACGCACATGGTACCGGGAGATTTGTCGCTCCAAGAAAACGACATCGCAATCAGGAGCACGCCCCAGTATCAACACCTTGTTTTGTAGCGGCCACCGAGTTCCGGCGAGAGTCCCATCGTAAATAATCAACATTGGTACATCTTGTTTATCCATAATCACCACCAGTTGACATTTTATCTATCAAGAATAGTATTAGGAACAATGGTTAAATTGTTAGAGTCTGGCATAGTTTTGAAAGAACGCTATCAAATCAGCAGCCCCATTGGACAGGGTGGCATGGGAGCGGTCTATCGGGCCGCAGATTTACTGCTGCCAGGTCGCGTCTGCGCAGTGAAAGAGATTGCACCTAACGATAGCGATTTATCCAATGAAGATCTTCAACAATTACAAACCCAGTTCCGACAAGAAGCGAGTGTGTTGGCGCGTTTAGATCATCCTAATCTGCCTAAAGTTTTCGATTATTTCACACGCGAGGGCCGCGAATATTTAGTAATGGATTTCGTCCCCGGCTACGATTTACGAGAAATCATCGAACAGCAAAAGGCAAAGGGGACATTTCTGGATTGCCAGCGAGTTATGCTCTGGGTTGAGCAATTATGTGACGCGCTTGCTTATCTGCACGCACAAGATCCACCGATACTCCACCGAGATATAAAACCATCCAATATCAAATTAACTCCCTCGGGATTCCTGAAGCTCGTGGATTTTGGTTTAGTTAAATTGCTTACCAGTGATAAAGCCCGCACAATCACCGTGGTACAAGGTAGAGGCACCGCGGCCTACACCCCGCTAGAACAATATGGCCGTGATGATGAACATACCGACATCCGGAGCGATATCTACGCACTATCAGCCACTCTCTACCATCTGCTAACCGGAAGGCCTCCCGCCACAGCCCAAGAGCGCTTTCTCCATCCTAAAATCTTGGTGCCGCCACATAAAATCAACACCGACATTCCGCAGCATGTCGAGCGTGCCATCTTACAAGCTCTCTCGCTCCATCCGGATGACCGGCCATCCAATGTGGAAACATTTCGCGCCCAGCTATTAGAGGAACAAGCCCCCTACTCCATTGATGATCCAGAGATAGACGGATTTTCTTACTCCCAATGGAACAAAACTTTACTAGCAAACACGCCCTTGCTCATAGCCTCTGCTATCTTGATGTTTGTGGCTATCCTATTAACCCCCTAGTAAGACCACGGTTAGAAATCCACCAACTGCCGCCAGAGGGGCTGTGCGTAGCGCTTGCTTATCGCTAACGCAAGAAGCACCAAACCGCCACAGCAGGCTGTTACTCCCCCGATCATAATTTCTCTACTGGCTAGCCAATAAATTCCCCCTGGGAAAATGTACTCGCTGCTGCTTACTACCAGAATGTATCCCAACAAACTGCCAATTCCACCCCACAAGCCCACGCGCAGAGATACCTCGAACTTCAATTGTTGGGAGAATGCACTGGCGAATCCCAACAATCCCATGGCGACCCAGCCTAATAAACCCCACCCTAATAAGTAACCACGCTGGGGGACGGGTAAATGTAATTCAGCCGGCAACAGAGGCATCAATACCGGTATCGAGGTGGGATTAGGCGCCTCTGTAGTCTTGGGCGTGGGTGTGGTAGAAATCATAATCACAGATTGTCCTTCACGAATGGTAAGTTGTAGATGAAAGAAGGGCACTACCTCACCAGATTTCACAGTGATATCCAGTTGCCCGATTCTATCCAGAGTAATAGGGACAAAAGCCACTCCGTCTTCTGTCTCTGCCGCGAGCATCTCTACCCGATTTTCTTGGGGATAGGTGAGGATGAATTCCACCGCAGTACCATCAGGGACCGCTAACCCATTCCGATCAATAATAACGCTGGTGCGTAAGTAAATTACATCATCTTTACGAATGCCACGTTCCTCTTCTGGAGTCATCTCTTGACCGGATTCAGTAACTACGGAGAGGGAAATTACCTGTTCTGCCGCAGGTTCGGTTTGCACCGCCAGGTTGTAATTCAATGCCGGGATGGAAAGCGGTGAATGCCCAGCAGCTGGTAACCCTCCAAAAAGTGCCCGCACGCCAGCCTGCACAAAAGCCTCTTCAGGACTATACAGTGCATAATAGAGAGCTAGTTTGCTGACATCAGTGCTATCTAGCCCATAAGGAACACCAAAATTCAGCACCACCAGTTTCCCCGCTAGTACTTGAGCCTCCTGCTCCAAGAATTCTGCCAATGCCATAATGTCGGGCGTCTCTGCGCTTAAATCGGTAACGGCAAAAATAATCCAGTTGGCCTCACGGCAAGCAAGCCACAGAGCTGATAGTTTTTCCTCTGCCGCATTTCCCCCTCCAACCGGCGCAGAGAGAGGTGTTTTAAGGGCAGCTAATAACTCCTGAAAAGTGAACTGCTGCACCGCTCCGGCGGCAACTTGATTTGTCCCCTGCGCGCCATAAAGCAGCTGTAAGGTCTGGCCTACGCTCTTGTATGACAGAGTAGGCCGAGCCACGCCCCCCTCCACAAAGCGCAGCGGACGTTCTTGGGTGAAAATGACAAAATTATCCCCATCCTCTGGCGGCACCGGCAAAACTGCATCAGAGAGAGGGGCTAACCGGGTGATAGCCCGCATAGCCACCTGCGTATTGATACTGCTGCTTTCTCTGTCCACACCATCATTCAAGCCAGCAGGGAATACACCTTCAACGGTAAGACGCAATTTCAAACTGAGAATCCGATAGAGCGCCTCGTCCACCCGTGCCTGGAAAGTGGGATCATTTTCATAACTTTGCGCTAGAAAATCCAACGTATCCTTGATATTAACAAAGTGGTCCTCCCAATCCCCAGTAGCCGCAAAATGATCCATGATAAGCAAGTCATTGCCGACTAAAAGCGCGTCGTGCGCTATCCTCCGGGTATTAAAGGTTAGACCCTGAGGATCGTCAAAGAAACGCAAAGATTGTGCCCCCAAGTTATCGACGACTAATAAGCCGTTGCCTTCCCGCCAAGTAGCAAACTCGGCTATGACTGGTTGCAAAGCTTGCGCATCCAAACTAACGGGGCGCGTCGAAGAACGGATGTTCTCTTGCAAAGCACTGTAACGCACGTGGGGCACCAACACTCCATCGGCGACACTGACGGCCCCCGGCGCATTACCCATGGCTGCATAAAATGGAGGGAGATCAAATTGCTGGAGTTGCTCCCACGACTTTTGAATAGTAGGTATCTCTGTAGCAAAAGGACGATCACTACTTCCGATGCCGGGAAAATGCGTGGGAATTACAGCCAGACGAGCATCGCTCCCCTGGTGGAGACCACGAATATAGGAGCGTCCTAATTCCCCTACCCAGTAGGGATCCCCGCCCAAGATGGATGTTCCCAAACCGGCCGGATCTCCGCCAGAAGGTGGCGCCAAAACATCTAGACTTGGCCCCAGTAAGAAATTAACTCCTAGAGCAGCCAGTTCTTCCCCGGCCACTTGCCCCGCAGCCTCAGCCAATGCGCGCGTCCACGTAGCTCCCAGGGCTAGAGGAGTGGGCAAAGCCGTGGTGCCGGAGATCAAGGAAGTAATCGGCAAACTCGCGACCGTGGAATTTACCGCCATGAATAGGGGAAGACTAACTGTTCGATATGGAGTGATGCCATTTGAAAGTAACAAGGAATTCCGAGGACTTTCGCTAGAAATTTTCTGCAATTTCTGCGTCAATGAAAAGAAATCGGAGGCCGCAATAACGCCTGCTCCAAAGTTACCATTTTGTGGGGATAGCAGCACGCCTCCCACAGCATAATCCTCAATCAGCGTCGTAATAGCATCTTCTGCCTCAACCGAGGTGCCGGGGAAAGATACCAACACTAATTGCCCCACCTTCATGCGGGTGGACAGTGATTGCACAGCTTGTAATATGGGATCTTCCACCAAGTGTTGGGCCTCCACCGGTGGGACAACCGGACAAAATAGAGTGAGCAACAATACCAGGCAGAGGACACCCCGCCAAATAGTAGGGTACAGCATGAGAAATTCTCCTCCACCCATCATTGTAGCGCAGATAGAGATTTTCTCAAGCGGGAAATTAAAAAATTAATGCGTCAAGGCTATGACCGGCTCTCCAGACGCAATGATTATCTCCATGGTCTCATTTATGTCTGCTTCAGACACCTCCATCAGTTCAATTTCACCAATTAAGGAATCTAAATCGTCAGCTATCATTTTAACAGCTGCAGCAAGTCGCGCATCCCCGGCAGGATAGAGTATCCAGACCCACTCAAGATTATCATAGCCCTCAGCTTCCAATGCTTCTAGAGCAGCATCAGGAGCGTAACCCACATCTAAAGCAGCGACTACTGCATCACCAATGCTCACTGCTACTGCATCTGGAGCATCAAATGCTCTACCCCAATCAACTGCCCGGTAAATAGCCTCCTGAATGCGAGATGATTCTAAAGGCCCACCGCCACTAGTGACCCGATAACTATCAATACCCATCTCTGGTGGCACCATCTCTTCTACTGCAGGCTCCTCTGTAGGCACCTCAAATTCTATTTCTTCGCTAAATTTTGGCCAACTAGATGGCAGCATTTCATCTTTCTCTGCCTGGTCACGGATATTCCGCATCCATGAATCTATCCCTAGCTCAAAAGATAGACTTTCCAGTTCAGATATCGGGTAAACCTGCCGAGGTTCTAGTCCAGCAACCCTAGCGTATTCAGCCCGTGGCATAGTGAAATAAAATTCTTCCGCCGAGAATGTGGTTTCCGCTCCCAACGTGGTGGGATAATAAGACTCCACTGGCTGGACTGTTACTTTTCCATCAAGAACTATCACCAACGTTAGTTCTCTCTCCGGCAGGTAAGTAATAACAAATATCGTACCTTCTTTCTCGATGCGCGCACTACCACTCCAGATAACATCCTCAGATGCGCAATTATTCACATAGTAGACGCCTGCCAGAAGGCAGATATTAGCACCCTCAAAATCAGTTTTGCCACAACTTGAGACCTTGAAAGCCCCTTGACTATCATGGAAGATGAAAAGTTGCCCCGGATAGCAAGCAGAGAGGTTCAATTGCGCTTCCCCTCTGCTATCAGTGGTCAGTTCATCCCCATCCTCCAGGGGGTACCAACCCGTTGCTGGCTGAATAGCGCCATTTTTGTACACTACCTTTGACCGCACTGTAAACTCATCGCATCCCGGCTCCCTCCGGGGCGCACCACTGTGACATTGCCCGCCACAAGAAGTTAGCCCTCTGAACAAAAGAGACCCCATAACCAGCAACCCCAAACCTAGCAGGTACCATTTTTTGCGCATCTCCCCACCTCCACTGCATTTGACCATTGATTCAATCCTCTTGCCAAGCCAATGTTTTCCATGTGCGATATACTCTGTAGGCTTTATTCCCCCAGCGCAACCCTAACGTTACGCCAGCAGCCAAGAACAAGGTGGCCAAAGCGGCATCAATCAACGTGGCACAGTTACTCCAATCCTGGAGGGCACTCCCCAAATGGCTGCGGTAGTTGCCTGCTGACCAAACGTAGACTAACCCAGCACCATGCCCGCCAACCGCGATAAGGAACCATTGCACCAATGACGACAGTCCCATCGCCGCCAATAAGCGCATCCACCAACGCTTTTTAGATTGCGACCAGTCAACCAACGGTTGTTCATGCACTACCCAACTCAAACCGATGCCCACCACTCCACCCAACAGAGAAACCCCTGGATTCTGAGATATAGCTCGCCAATTTATCAGGAATACATGAGCCAGATACATTAGAGCAAAGAAAACCGCACCTAGACCAGAAGTCTGTAACCAGGGGCGGGATTTTAACACCTCTGCCATCTTATATTCAGCCGGTTGCAACCGCAACACATTGACCAACAATAATCCCAACGACAAGGCGCTCCCCAACATAAACCCCGGGGGGACGGCGGTGTAGAAGGAGAGTCCCATTCCGCTATGCAGCAAGCACGCTACCCAAACCCGCAGTAATCCCAGACCCAATCCCCCCCCCACTCCTCCTCCCACAGTTAGCAGCGCCAGGTAATCAATATCACGTCGAAAACGCCGTTGGAAACGCCACCCCCAGAGTGCCCAGCGCGCACGGGTATCTTGGGCTGGCAAATCCACCATGATGTCGGGAGCGACGTCCAGCAACATGCCCTGGAGTTCGGCTAGCCGTCTAATTTGAGCACTCGCACCTTGCTGAGATCTCTCCACGGCGGATTTTAAGCGCGCGACTAACACAGCCGGCTCATAGACCGCCAGCAAAGCTAGCACCGCAGTTTCTCGAAAGTTGCTCTGGGGATGAGCTACCGCGGTCCAGGTCACTGCGCCAAATTCCCGGTTGGAAACCGCAGGTACTAAATCCAAAATAGTAGCGGCTTGCTTCCGCCTAGTCAATCCAATATTCTCAGCTGCCAACTCGCCATCCTCCAAACCCTGGAGCAATTTCTTGGCAACCACAGTATCTAATTGCTCCAACCACGGCTGCACCGCTGAACGTGCGGCCACAGCCGAGTGGAGAAGTAGCAATGCACGTTCCACCGGCAGCGAACCTTGATAATAACGCACTACCAGACGCAATTGGTGACTGCGTAGATTACTGCCTTGCCTGATCCAATCACGCCAAGCATATTCCAAAGTTTGCCTAGCCTGCAAACGCTTCTGGAGTTCTCGCCCTAACGCGCGCTCCGCAGCCCTAGCAATGCTGTTACTGGCGAAGGCATAGACGCGGTGTTCAGCGGCAGCTAACTGCCACACCAACAAATCTACCTCGGCCATTCTCTCCAAAGTAGCGCTCACCTCCGCCAAACTCCTCCCCGGTGCCGAGATTTGTTCGGCCTCAATCCACTCGGTGTCCAGAGCTAGCAACTCCGTGGTGATGCTGGTGGCCAGGGCGCGTTCTCTGCCCCCCACCCGCGCCACTAATCCCTCAAAGCGCCGGTCGAGAATCCACTCGGCACCTTTTCCCTCAGTCATCTTAAAATAGAATGGGGCTTTGATGCTCAACACTTGCCGCTTTTCTGCCCGTCGGTACAGGAATTGAGCGACGAGCTGCAAATCAGCGGGCAGTATACTCCCGGCCTGTTCCAAAGAGAGCTGATCCAAATCGGGCAATAATTGCTGCTGTAGAAAATCCTCATCAAAAACCGCTTTGACCCGTAATTTTTGCAAGGGGGTCATAATCGCAGTCTGAGCTTGTTCAAAGGTGAACGTGCCTAAATGTACCGGAGATCGTCGCAAGGCAGGCAAAACCATGCCCCACTGCCGATCTAACTGTGCCTGCCACTCGGAGCGAATAGCAATTAGAACGTGGAAGAAGTCTGCCGGAAGGGTATTAGTGGCTTCCACCAATAATTCTAGCAACGCGGAACGTTTTGCCACTGGCCGCGCCGCCGAAAAATACCGCTCAAATTGATCCAACACTACTATCAACCGCCGCTCAGAGGCGGCGCTCAAGAGTTGCAACAGTTCCACGGTAGAAGCATTCGCGGGAATATCCCCACCTCCGGCTAGAAAACGCCCCCACAACAACGCACGCAGCAAGGGAACCGGCTCACGATAATCCTGCAAAGGGAAGATATCTGCCCCAAGTTGCGTCAACTGCGGGAGCACACCGGCCGCAATAAATGAGGTTTTACCTACTTCTGCCGGCCCATAAATCACCGTAATCATGCTCTCTGGATCACGCAACTGCTGTAAAACCAAATCAGTTTCCACCTCTCGCCCGGTAAAAAGTAAATGATCGGTCGCTCGATAAGGTTGCCCCGCAAAATATGGTTGCGTGTCCTCCAAAGAAGAAAGCGATTGTGGGGTGATAGTCTGGCTAGTGATATTGTATTGATCGCGGCCGATAAAATTCCCTCTGGCGATATGCACATCACCAGTAACAGTCGTTCCTCCATGATCCAAAATCCGCTTTCTAGGCATCATTCCTCCTCGCTAACTGCCAACAGCCACTAATTCATTATAGCATATCTAGCCCCGCTACGTCAGTAGTTGACATCCATCTTCTCTCTGGTACACTTTTTCGGCTGTAGATAAGGAGACCCTTGATGAAATTTTCACATTACCTGCTACTCCTCACGCTAAGCGTATTGCTATTACTTACCGCGTGTGAACAAAAACCATTATTGACCCAAGCTACTTTCACCCCTAGCACTATCTCCCCCAATGCCGATGGCCGCGATGACCTAGCTACCATCTCTTTTCAGCTCAATCGCAACGCGACGGTCGCTATCAATCTCTATGATGAGAGTGGAATGCAATACACCTTCCGCTCCCCCACCCCACTGAGTCTGAACGAAGAACCATATTCCGTACTGTTCCCCGGAGTGGTGGAAGGCTTCACGACAACGGATGAAGAGTCCCCCTACCAGGTGCTCAAGCAAGTATTGCCAGACGGTCTCTATCAATGGGAGATCAGCGCGGAGACCGCTGCCGGTGAGCACGCCGCCATCACCGGGAACTTGTTGGTAGAAGATGCTGATACGGAGTTGCCTGGCATTACGGGCTTCACCATCTACCCTCAAGAGTTCTCGCCCAACCAGGATGGCTTAGCTGACCGCGTGCGCATCAACGCCTTTTTACAAAAAGACGTGGAAAGTTTAGAACTTTACATGCTAGATACTACCGGCGTGCGCCACCACATTGCGGAAGAGGAAAATAATCCCACCCGTGTGAACCAGGCCGGCATGCACACTTTTGATTACGATGGCGGCATTGATGCCGGGGCAGCCCCCCCCCCCGATGGCACTTACACCATCTACGCCGAAGCGCGCGATATGGTTGGGCAACGAGTGCTGGTCACTGATGAACTGACGCTGGTCAATGCCGGGCGGCCTCTAGCATACATTCTCAATGCGGAAGTTGAATGGTCCACCCAGAGCACATTGGTGCTTGGTGAGACGCTCTACTTCACCCTCACGGTGGAAAACGACAGCAATACCCTCATCCGGACCAGCGGGCCGGCGGCCGGCACAGTCTATACCTCCGATCAAAATTATGCCACGTTAGGCGGGACAATTGAATCGGGCGTCTTCCGCGTAGGCGTGCATTGCGAAAACTCCATGATCAATTATCCCTGGCGGTGGGCCATTGGGAATCCAGAGGATCTCATCGAGGATGAAGTCGGGCATCTCTATCTGCCGCCTGCCAAGCGCGCCGTTGTCACCGGAGGCATCCGCTTTGTGGACGTGGTCGAGGCGCGTAACCCGCAATACTGTTGGGCCGGTCTGATCCATGAAGACGTGGAAATCGCACCGGTGAACAACAATGTGGATCCGCTCTTTTTGAAGATCATCAGCCCTTAACACCGATGCAAACATTGGCGGTGATCATCGTCTCCTGGAACGTCCGCGAGCTATTGGATCGTTGCCTGGCTTCTCTGCAAGCGGAGCTGGCGCGTAATTCATTATTGGCTCAAGTGTGGGTGGTAGATAACGCCTCCGCAGACAGCTCAGAGAAGATGGTGCGCGAAGAACATCCCTGGGTGAATTTAGAGCCGCTGGAGGAAAACCGGGGCTTTGTAGGTGGTAACAATCACGTCTTGCAGCGGCTACTGCGCAAAGAACTGCCTGATTTTGTCTGGCTGCTCAACCCGGATACCGAGGTGCGCCCCCATGCCCTGACTGCCCTCTTGGATTTTCTCAACCAGCATCCCCGCGCCGGCTTGATAGGCCCACAATTGCTTAACTCCAATGGCTCGGTGCAACAGAGCGCTTTCCGCTTTCCCGGGTTACTCCAACTGCTATTTGAGCTGGAATTGCTTCCCAGACGTTTTTATCAAACACGGTGGAATGGGCGGTACTCGCGCCATCACTACGCGAAACGACGGCCCTTCCCTATCGACTTTCCCCTGGGCGCCGCGATGTTGGCACGCGGCAGAGCTATCCACCAAGTCGGCCCTTTGGACAAACGGTTCTTCATGTACTGTGAAGAGATCGATTGGGCCTGGCGGATGCGGGAGGCTGGCTGGCAAAATTGGCTAGTTCCCGCCGCCGAGGTAGTACATTACGGCGGGGCGAGCAGCGGACAGGCCCGCCCCCAAACCACCGCGCATCTCTGGGAGAGCCGCGCCCGACTTTATCGCAAACATCACCGCCGCTACACTTATCGAATTGCCAGCACACTGGTGCGTCACTATTTCGCACACCAAAAAGCCATCTCAGCCGCATGGGAAGAAACTCATGCGCGCATCATCGCCGCCTGGAGGTAATATGCTCACCGCGATCATCCTCACCCGTAACGAGTCCCGCCAGATCACCGCCTGCATTGAGAGCCTGCGCTGGGTCGATGAAATTCTGGTTTTCGATTCTTACAGCGAGGATAATACCATCGCTTTGTCCCAACAAGCCGGGGCCAAGATAGCGCAGCATCCCTTTGAAAATTACTCCACGCAGCGCAATGCGGCCTTGAAAGCCGTGCCAAATGCCGATTGGGTCTTCTTTGTTGACGCGGACGAACGCGCCACCCCGGAATTGGCCGCAGAGATAACTCGAACCATCAACCTGTGCACGGAAGTCGGCTGGTGGGTGCCTCGGCACAATTATATTTTCGGGCACCGGATGCGCGGAGCCGGTTGGTGGCCCGACTATCAACTCCGTTTGCTACACCGCGAGCATGTCCATTACGATCCCGCCCGCGCAGTACACGAAGAAGCCATCTTAGCTGGCACCTCCGGGCACTTGAAAGCCCCGCTCATCCATTACAATTATGAGACGCTGGCTCAATTCCACGCTAAACAACGTAAGTACACGGATTACGATGCCCAAGTGCTCTTAGCCAAAGGAACTCAGCCACACGTTTACACCCCTTACACGCAATTTCTCCGTCATTTCTGGTGGCGTTGGGTGAGTTTGGAGGGATGGCGCGATGGCGGTTACGGCGCGCTACTTTCCCTGCTGATGGCTTATTACGAATTGCTCAAATACCAACAAGTGCAACGCGCTCTACGGCTCAGAGGAAACGCAGAATGAAGCGTAATGCTCTCTGGCTGCTCACCGGCCTGTTATTGATAGCCATCACGGGTCTCTTGCTGGCCTGCGTCTCCGCTCCAACACCACGTCCCACAGCGAGTTGGCTACCCCTGCCCACGCGCGTGCCCTCCCCCACGCCCCTACCTCTGGCTCAAATTCTGGCGGAGATGCAACCGGCGTTGTTGAGCGGCCAACCGGAGGTCGCGCGCACCAGCTGGGAAGTCGCCGCTGTGCGGGCACCGGAAGATAGCCGCGTGCAACGCGAAGGCGCCCGCTTGGCCCTGGCCCTCGGTGATCCGCAAAGAGCGGAGACGCGCGCCTGGGTCGCCATCAAAGCCGATCCCAGCGATGCTACCACCTGGGCACTGCTCGGAATCAGCCAGCAGCGGCAGGGGAAAATCGAGCTGGCGCAGCAAGCTTTCGCGCAAGCTCAAGCCCTAGCTCCGGAGATGGCGCCGGAACTCTTCACCGATCGTTGGCTGGCCGCCCGGCGGGCCGATGACGCGGATGAGCTCACCACACTGGCACAGTTCCAGCTGATGCGCCAGCCGCAAGACCCGCTCCTTTCCTATTATCGCGCCGAAGCATTGCTCTCCGCCAATTACGCGCGCGCCGCCTTAGATTTGCTACTGCTAGAGGTGAAGAACGATTCATCGGCGCTGCTCTGGTATACGCTGGGGCGCGCCTACTTACAGGCGAAAGCGGGAACCAATGCCCGCATCTCTTTGGAAGTGGCGCAAGTGGCCTACATGCGCGGGGATAATAGCATCCTCCTGGCGAGCGACGATCCCCGGCATGATCTAAATGCCGCGCTGGGACGCGCTTACCTCGTCAGCGGAGAATGCGAAAAAGTCCGCCCGCTCTTGCTCTTGCTCTCCACGCCCTACCCTGATCTGCAACCGTTAATAGCGGAAGCGGCACGTTGTCCTACTCCCACGCCGACCTGTACTCCGTGGCTGCCGGCGGATTGGGCGGTTTCGCCATAGCGAAGAAGCGAGAAAGCGAATAAACGAGCTACCTTGCACGCGGTAAGAGGCATAAGCGTTTGATGTAAAACAGCCTGGAAGCGTACGCTTCCAGGCTTCAATTATTGTGCCGTAACTCAAATTAAAAGCCTACCTCATCAGTTGAGCAACCCGTCCAGGGACACCAAACTTGTGCCACGTTGAATATCCAAGCCCTGGGCAGAGAGAGCCTCTTCCATTCCCAGCAAGAAAGCGACCACGTAATCACGGCGGCGCGCTTGACCAATATGCCCCACCCGCAAAATTATGCCATGCAGCTCGCCAATCCCCACAGAGATCAGCACCCCAACCTGTTGACTGAGATAAGCGCGTACTCCATCAGAACTAACTCCCTCCGGCATTTTGAACGCAGTAGTGAGCGGAGAAGCGTAATAATCATCCTCCGTCAACAGAGGACAGCCCAACGCACGTAATCCAGCGCGCACTGCCTGGGCCGCAGCGCGATATTGAGCATAACGCTGTTCAACCCCCTCTTCCAACAAAACTTGTAGCGTATAATGCAGCGCATTGATGTTACTGGTCGGCATCGTCACCGGAGTAGGATGCCAATCCCCCCACTCTCTGGCGTACCACTGCCAGGTCTTCAAATCCAGATACCAGCCGCGCTTAGCGACGCGACGCGCGATGGCTTCCGCCGCCCGCGCGCTGATGGAGATCAACGCGACACCGGGCGGCGTCTCCAACGCCTTGTTCGCCACGCTCACACAAAGATCAACGCCCCATTCGTCAACCGGCAACGGCACTCCGCCCAGCGAAGAGACCGCGTCCACAACCGTAAGCAATTCGTAGTTGTGCGCTACGGCCATAATCCCTTCCAGAGGATTCAACACGCCGGTTGAAGTCTCATGGTGTACTACCACCAGGGCGGACACCTCCGGATGGGCGCGCAACGCCTCATCTAGCGCCGCCGGCAGGACAGGTTCCCCCAACGGAGCAGTCACGCGCAGCGGTTGCAGAGCCAATCCTTCCAACAAATTAACTAATCGATCCGCGAAGAATCCATTGCTAGGCACCAATACCACAGCGCCCGGTTCCAACGCACTGCCCAGAGCAGCTTCCAAAGCCATGGTGCCCGGCCCGGCCATAACGTAAAGTTCGTTCTTGGTCTTGAATAATTGCTTGGCCATCTCCTGAGTTTCCCCATAAAGAGAGAGCCACTCTTGGCCATAATGGGGGCGACTGGGGACCGCCATAGCTTCCTGGACTTCTGAAGTAATATCCACCGGCCCTGGAATCATCAACTTGGGGTGCGACGACATAGTTATTTCCTCCCTATCACTAGATTGCGAGTTCACCCAGTTTATATAAAACCCGTCAGAAAGCAAATCTAACTCTACTGAAGATTAGTGCTTGAGTGGTGAATTAGAATCCATCAACGCCGGCGACGTCCCCGCAACAGGAAAACATAATAGAGCAAGTTGGAGAACGCTTGGGCCAGTGCCGCCACGTAGGTCAAGGCTGCCGCGGTTAGGATACGGCGGGTACCTTTTTTTTCCTGCGCGCTCACGAACAAGCCACTCTGCTCTAGTAAGCGCAAGCCGCGCCGGCTAGCGTCAATCTCCACGGGCAAAGTGACCAACGCAAAGAGCACCGCGCCGGCAAAGGCGAAGATTCCTAACCAAGACAGCGTATATGAATTGAAAAACATGCCGGCTAGAAAGAGAATCGGCCCCAGCCAAGAAGTAAAATTAACCATTGGCACCAGCCCCGCCCGCAAGCGGAAGAGAGGGTACGACTCCATATCTTGTTGAGCGTGACCCAGTTCATGGGCTACGATAGCCATCGAAGCGACCGAAGCGCGCGTCGCTACGTCGACGGAAAGACGCAACACTCGCCCCCGGGGGTCATAGTGATCAGAAAGTGCTCTGTTCCCGGCGCTTTCGATATTCACTCCCAGACCATGCATTCGCATAAGACGGCGCGCCACTTCAACTCCTGTAGCCCTGGCACCATTAGGTACACGTTGATACTTCCGAAATGCGCTCTGTACCCAAAATTGCGCAATCAAGGCTAATACCAGAGCCGGCAGCGCGAATACCCAGTACGTAGGATTCCAACCTAGAAACATAGTGTTTCCTCCTCTAAAATGGTACATCGATATCAAATCAAAAGAGCAGAGCCCCCAGACGGAGAAGGGGTTCTACTCTTTCAAAAAATACTCTATCTAAAAAAGCCCCATAAGGCTTCGCGCCACCTGGGAATAGCTTGATGACGGCTTGACTTACTAGGTCAATAATTCAATGGTCCGCTCCAAAACCCTACGGACGCTCTGCCCATCGCGTGCTATACAAGAAACTACCGGCACCGACTTACCTACTTTCAGCAAACGCGCTATTTCTGTGGGGGAAAGCGCCTTGCGCCTATCCTGTTTATTAGCGGCTATCAAATAAGGCACTTTAGATCTTTTACGCAGCACGCGCATAATGTGAATTACCTCTATCAAACTTCCGCGATCTTCGCTATCCACCAGCAAAATGAAAGCATCCATATCGCGGGCCAAGATCTCCCACATAAATTCAAACCGGGCTTGTCCCGGCGTGCCATAGAGGTGCAATAGCCGCTTCCCTACTCGGACTTGTCCATAATCCATCGCTACGGTGGTTTCCTCTTTCACCTGAGCATCCTGCGGTTCAGTGATACGGCGCTCTGTCGTCACGATATCAATATCGCTGGCTTCACGCACGAATTGGGTTTTACCTGAGTTGAAGGTGCCAGTAACCAAAATCTTCTTAGCTTCCATTATATTTTTCCTCATTTTGCTTACGAAAATCTATAAATTTGTATCCTACCCCACGTTTGGTCAGAATATATTGTGGTTGGGAGGTGTCTAGCTCTATTTTTTTACGCAAATAACCTATGTAAAGACGCAAATAAGAGAGTTCCTCCTGATACTCATAGCCCCATACTTTGGATAGCAGTGTTTTGTAAGGCATAATCCAGCCGGCATTCTCAACTAGATGCCTTAACAAAGCCGTCTCAGTAGGACGCAACTTAATACGCTCCCCATCAACGAACACTTCATGTGCATAAAAATCTATACTCAAGCGCTCATCAATTTTAAGCAATGAAGAGTCAGCAGAAGTCAATGGTTGTGTCCGCCGTAAAAGCGCACGCACGCGGCTAACTAGTTCCCGAGGGCTAAAAGGTTTAGTCAGATAGTCATCAGCCCCCAGGTCCAAGCCACGCACCTTATCCGCTTCTGAATCCCGCACCGTCAACATCAACACCGGGACCGTGGAAATATCGCGCAACAAATGCAAGGTCTCGAAACCATCCATTCCTGGCATTTTAACGTCCAAAATCACTACATCCGGCAATTTCTTGCGGACTGCCTCTAAAGCCGCCAGCCCATCATGTGCTTCAATGACCACAAAGCCTTCCATCTCCAGATTGATGCGTACAAAACGTATGATGCGTAGTTCATCATCCGCCACCAATACTAGAGGATGCGGAGGCACATTATTCTCTAATGAAGGTGACAATCTTCTCATCTCCCTCTTGCGGCAAAATCTCTATACTGTGAATCCTGTGCCACGGATAAATTACCGTGTTGGTTTCCGCCAGAAAATATGGCACTTCCCGTCCGTCACGTAAGCGGGGACGGGTAACCATCAAAAATTGGGAACTTGAATCAGGTAATTCTTCCATCTCGCCAATTACAGCATCTTCGTTTTGAATATGAAGTAGCAGCGTATACGACATCTTGAAGCTCCTTAGAGAAGGGAATTCAACAGCTTGCAAACCCCATCCTATCAACTACACAGCATTATTATTATAAATACGGATCCTAATCTTCATAGATCCCAACATCAATATATCCCCGTCGTGGAGTTCCGAGGGCACATAAGGCGTCAAACGCTCGTCATTATGAAAAGTGCTATTGGTACTATCCAGATCCTCCAAATGGAAGGCGCCCTGTTGAGCATAGATACGCGCGTGACGCCGGGAAACACCGCTCTCCAGCCCGCCTTCAACGGTTAAATCAACTTCAGGGAATACTCCATGCGCCGCGTCTAATCGCCCAAATAGGATCTCTGCCTCCGCTGGAAACGTTACCTTACGATGGGATTTCAAAATCTCTATCTCAATACTAAAGGCATTCTGGCGTGCATCGTCATCCAGACGAGTGTCATGGCGACTGTGCTCCGCCCCATCCTTCCCAGGTAATGGCTCTGTACGCAATGGACCTCCAGAGGGCAAATAAGTACCACATTCTACACAGAACAAAGTTCCTAATAAATTCCTATTGCCGCAAGATGGGCAGATAATTCCACCATTTCCTACTTTTTGGTTTTCGTCATTCATAACCAATCCGCTCCTAGCTCCACTATATAGTTAAACTACGTGTGCCATAACGCAATTTTTTGCGTCCTTCACTTGATGGCGACCCAGCCAATAAAACACGATCTACTTCTAACATCGCAACTTGAGCTAGTTCATGATATCCCAGATCAAATAGTCGCGTAGCAGCAGATTTCAAGAGCTGGGTAGCATGAGAGACATCCCCATGCTCCAAGTCACGCCAAGCCTGCTCCTGCAAACGAAAAATACTTACGCGAGAGAGCAAACTAATGATACGCATAGGGATTTCCACGTTTAAGGCTCTCTCTGGCACTACAAAATTGACTTCCATATCCTGACGTATTTGTATAGCCGCATTAGCAGGGGCCTCATCGGAAGCGGCTTCTATCTCTAGACGAGCTAAACGGTGGGTGCCCACCTCCGGTTGATCTACCGTCATTTCCAACAATAACGTAGTGATCTTATCCTCCAAATCCCCCAATGGAATCAAGGAATCAGAATTAACTCGCAATTGTTCCATGTAGGGTTCTAGACGATAAGCCGTTTGAATTGTCACATAAGGAGCGTGCTTAACCCGCAAGAAAGCCCGTCGCAACAGAACAGAACTCAAACCTCGAATGCGCCGTTGCAGCAGTTCTTGCAGTTGTGCCGGGGTGCGAATGTACTCACTAACCCCATTTCCCGCTTGAGCCAGTGCATCCAGAAAAAGATCGTTCCAGTCAACTCCGATGCCCAACGCCGAAAGGCCAATTCCCTCCTCTTCCAGTTTGCGGGCTTCCGCCAAAGATAGCTCTTCATCTCCGTAGGTACGTCCATCCGTGAGCAAAATCAGATGATTGAGGTAACGCGAACTGGCATTACGTCGCACCTCATTCAAGCCAGCAACTAGCCCTTGATATATTTCCGTACCGCCACCCGGCACCAATTGGGCAATGGCAGAATTTAATAACCGTTTATTGCGGACTGGAGTAGAGGGCGCCAATACTTTAGCCCGGTCATTAAAGGCAATCAAAGCCAGTTGATCGCCTTCCTGCAAAGAATTAACTAGATCACGGACCGCAATCTTGACATTTCGAATACGCTGCCCACGCATGGAAGTGCTGCAATCGATAACTAATCCCAAATTAAGAGGTTGATGGTGTTTAGACAACCCCGCATTAGGACGCACATCTATCAACGCATAGAGCATTTGTTTAATCTGGGTAGCGGGGAGATTTTCCCGGCTCATAGTCACTTCACAAGTGATGGGAGCATCTGGCGCCAAGCCGCGAGAAATTCGCTGGTGGTCGTAAGCCCGGCGCAGAGCCGGATTACTCAAGACTTCATAGGCCTCTTGTACCAGACGAAAAGCCGCCACATCACCATGCCCAGTATCAGGATGATGGCGACGCACCAAGAAACGATAAGCCTCTTTAATTTCATCAGCAGCCGCAATCTCAGAGAGGGACAGAATGGCGTAGTAATCTTTCGCCGCATCCAAGGACACTTTTACCACAAATTCTCCTGCATCTCAACCAAGATTGCCGTGATATTATCCTTCCCCCCCACCGCATTTGCTGCTTGCTCTAAAGCGATACACGCTGCAGTGGGAGTATCCGCCGCCGCAATCAACTGCCAAATCTCAGCTTCGGGAACCTCTCCCCATAAGCCATCACTACAGAACAAGAGTTGATCTCCAGCATACAAAGGGATAGTCAACACGTCTACGTCCAATGACGCTCCCTGTCCCACCGCCCGATAGAGCATGTTCCGTTGAGGATGCACCGCTGCTTCGGCAAGCGTCAGCTGTCCTATCTCCACCAACTTGTTGACCATGGAGTGATCTGTCGTAAGTAATCGTTGCTCCCCAGTCGCTCGCCACAAATAAGCGCGCGAATCCCCCACGTGCCCAATGAACAAGCGTTGACCCACTATCAACCCACACGTCAAGGTAGTTCCGCTATCAGGTAAATCACGATGCACTGCACGATTAGCAGCCACAACCGCCTCGGTCATCAATTCGGTCAAAGGAGATTGCGTAGAGAGCCGTTCATCGCCTCCCAATAACGGTAAGTAAACCTGAGATAGCAGATACTCAGCCACTACCCGAGCAGCCAAAGCACTGGCCAATTCACCAGCTTGATGCCCTCCCATCCCGTCCGCTAGCACGAACAACCCGAAAGCAGGTATAGCATTCGCGCTCTGCTGTTCAGCCGTAAAAACGAACAGCCCATCTTCATTATGCTCGCGCACTTGCCCTACGTTGGTAATCCAACCGGCATTAAAAACACCTGAGACTAAGGAAGCTGAGGCTTCTTCTGAAGCCTCAACGGCCTCCATTTCTGGCTCCTCATCCAACTCGTTCCCAGAAACTATTGCCACGCTCTCACTCTCTGTAGCTTCAGCGCTCTTACCATCTGGCTCAGGATCAGTTACCTCTGGTATAGCCACCACACCCAACCAACTGCGTAAACGCGCCATTAGGCCCATAGTATAACTCCCTCACAACCCCGACTGCTAGATAGAAATAGCATAAATATAATGATCCAAAGAACCTAAATAGAGGACCTCGTCCATAATCACCGGAGTAGAAGTAATAGGGCCTTCCATTTGGTAAGTCCAGCGCAAATTGCCATTACTTGATTCCAAGCAATAGAGGACTCCATTCACACCCCCGATGTATAAATTCCCTTGATGAACTACCGGGGAACCCGTAACCTGCTCCCCTACTTGGTATCGCCAAACTAAACGCCCTGCTCTAGCATCCAAGGCATAAATATAGCCATCCACAGAGCCAAAAAAGACAGTATCGTCAGCTACGGTAGCAGTTGAAACGATAGGCCCTCCAGCACGATATTGCCAAGCCGCCCACCCAGAACGCGCATCTAATCCGTAAAAATTCCAATCTAAGGAACCTATAAAAACCAGGCCTTCATATAAAATTGGCGAAGCCAGTATACTCCGGCGTGCCCGGAAACGCCAACGGATCTCGCGATTCAACTTCATCGCGTACACCACCCCCGCCTCGCAGGAGAAGAAGATCATATTCTCCGCTAAGAGAGGCTGACTGCGTATGCGCCCTTCCGATTGATACGACCAAGATTTACGACCACTAGCTAAGTGCAGGGCATAAAGGCTACGGTCGTCGGAGCCAATAAAAACATGCCCTAAATCAGCATAAGGAGAAGAATAGATATTCCCCTGTAATTGAACCGACCAAGCCAAACGCCCCGAACGCATCTCAACTGCATAAACTACCGAATCCGTGGAACCAAAAATGACCATATCCTCAATAGCTAAGGGGGTGGTCCCAATCCCATGCTCGGCGGCGTATTTCCAGACAAATTCACCTGAGTCGGCCTCCAGCGCATAGACATTGTGATCATACGAAGGCACAAAGACCCGACCAGCAGCTACCGCCACGGAAGCCCGTATCTCATCCTCGCAAGCGAAACGCCATAATGGTTTGATCGCGCCTCCTGGGAAAGATTCTGTCTGACCACTGCCCCGGCGAGGACTGCGCCCTTGGGCAGAAGGCAGCGTCAATAAAGCCCGCTTCAGTTCCTCAGTCGACCCCCACCGTTTGTTAATATCGTATTCCAAGGACTTATCAAGTATCTCTACCAGCTCTCGAGAGACCATAGGATTCTTCGCGTGGATAGGTCGCTCGTGGAAAGAAAAAGGAGGCTCCAAACGCGGATCTTGTTTGCTTAACAAATGGTGTATCGTGGCTCCCAAGGCATAAATATCACCGCGTGGTTCGGAGGAGCCGCGATATTGTTCTGGCGGCGAATACCCTTCAGTACCCACCATGGTACCCTTCACCCCACTGCGGAAAATTTTAGCAATCCCAAAATCTATCAGTCTGATTCTGTCTCGCGCATCCAGAATAATGTTAGAAGGTTTTAAGTCTCGGAAGATGACCGGATGAGGTTCATGGTTATGAAGATAGGTTAACACATCACAAATATCTATGGCCCAATCTACTACCCGTGCTTCAGGGATAAAACCGGGGGTATCAGCCAACACGGCTTCCAGATTCCGTCCTTCAATGTATTCCATCACCAGATAACTACGGCGACCCTCAGTAAAGTTATCATAGACTGCAGGGATAGCTGGATGACTCAAGGTAACCAAAATGCTGGCCTCACGCTCAAAGTTACGGATGATCATCTCCCGGACTTCTGGATCACGCGCCGTATTGATCATCTCTTTGACGGCACAAAAGCGAGTCACGCTCGCAAAACGCAGGTCTTGAGCCTTATAAACCGCTCCCATCCCTCCGATGCCCACCACTCCTAATATTTTATACCGCTTTTCTAGCAATGTCCCTACGGTCAATAATCCTTCGCTATGAGAAACCTCCTCCTTTTTAGGCGACGCGGCGGGGACAGGTTGACGCTTTTGTAAACGTTGTACCTGGCGAGTGACCAGATCTTGCTCTTCATCTGGAGTTATCTCAGGTGGAAGAGATGGAACAGTAACATCAAGAGGAATATTAGCATCTAAAGAGAGTGGCTTACGCAATAGTTGAGAAAGGCCCTTAATTTGCCGCGTTGCCAGCTTATCACTTTGTTTTCCAGCCACCATAACTTATCCTCTCGCTATAAAATCAGTTTGATTATAGGAGAAGTTATAAGAAAAGCAAACAAACCAATAGAGTATATCGCCACCCACATAGGAAAATCACGCCCGCCAAGCCTCACCGCATCCCCTGCTGCCAATTTGTAATTCCTAAAGTTTATGCTATTCTATTTAAATCAGAATTTGACCATATTAAGGATTAGTTACCGCCTCAACGCTAGCTTAAAATATAATCACCTAAAGAGAGGCAACGCAAATGATAACCGTCCCATCTGCAATACCCCTGGATATTGAACTAGAATGTGGTGCCTGTGGCCACCGCCAGCGCTACCAAGTCCCCACGCCGGCTTGTGAAAAATGTGGTAATACTTGGATGGAAGTACGTTATGATTACGAACGTATCCGCCATCTCTGGCCAGACATATTGCTTCCACGCCCCTTCACTATGTGGCGTTATCACGAGCTCCTCCCCTTAAGATCTGCCCAGTACCGCATTTCGATGGGAGAAGGCGGCACCCCCCTACTCCGGGCAAAAAATCTAAGTATGATGTTAGGCACGCCGAACCTCTTTATTAAAGACGAACGGCAGAATCCTACCAATTCCTTCAAAGATCGCCAAGCCAGCCTCGTTATCTCCATGATGAAAGAGGCCAACATCAAAGAGCTCACGGTCGCCTCCACTGGCAACGTAGCGATCTCCTATTCCGCTTACTCCTCTCATGCGGGGATCAAACTCTGGACTTTCTTACCCAGTCTGGTTCCCCCAGACAAAATGCGTGAAATTGCCATCTACGGCAGTGAAGTCGTCAAAGTAACTGCCCCCTACGATGCTACCAAGAAAGTAGCCGCGCGTTTTGCCCGTCATAAGGGAATTACACCTGATCGAGGTATTCGCAATGTAGGCACCCGCGAGGGCATGAAAACCATCGCCTTTGAAATGGCCGAACAATTAGCCGCGGAGTTAGGCCCCCCTCGCCCTGACTGCCCCTGGCGCGCTCCGGATTGGTATATCCAGTCGGTTAGTGGGGGAATGGGACCGGTCGGAGTTTGGAAAGGTTACGATGAGCTTTACCAGATGGGACTAGTAGATCGCCGTCCGAAACTTGCATTGATCCAAGCTGCAGGTTGTGCTCCGATGGTCAACTCCTTCCGGAAGAATTTACCCGAAGCCGAACCGGTTTTAGACCCACGTACCCAAGTCATCACCATCGCTACCGGTAATCCGGGGCCGGCCTATAGCTACCTTTACCAACTAGCCCAGCAACAAGGCGGCGCCTTTGAAGCGGTCACCGATGAGGAAACCTTCCGTGCTCTCCATCTCCTGGCTAAAATAGAAGGATTTTCTATGGAAACTGCCGCCGCCGCCGCATTTGCGGGACTATTTAAGCTCTTAAGAAAAGGCATTATTAAGAAAGATGAAACTGTCGTCGTCAACTGCTCTGGTCACACCTTCCCTGTAGAGAAATTCCTACTAAATAAGGATTGGCTCAAAGTCTTACCGGGCACTCTCGCCAATACCCAGCTAACGCCAGTTCCCCCCACCATCCATGAAAGTAAATCCGAGGGGCTGCTAGGAGCTCTTGACCAATTAGATAAGCGCGTGAAACGCATTGTGATTGTAGAAGACAGCCGCGATGCCGCGCGTTTATTGCGCCGCATCTTACAAACACGCGGCGACTTCCAAATCAAAGAAGCCTACTCTGGCAATGAAGGATTAGCGCTGATCCGAGCCACATATCCAGATCTAATTTTATTAGACTTAATGCTTCCTGATATGGATGGGTTCTCAGTTTTAGACAAACTTAAAGCAGATGAGGAACTAAAAGATGTACCTGTCATTGTCATCACGGCTAAAGAGCTGAGTCGCAATGAACGCAGCCGTTTGCAAGGGCAGATACAGATGCTTTTGCAGAAAGGGGCTTTTATGCAGGAGGATCTGGTAGCAGGCATCAATGCATTGATAGGCGATGAGGAACAATCATGATCAAAATCCTGTACGTAGAAGACACACCCGCTAGCCAACGCTTGGTACAACGCGTTTTGATGGTAGAAGGCTTTGACGTTTCAGTAGCCAGCAACGGCATCGAAGCCATTGAACTCGCCCGGCAAGAAAAGCCGGAACTCATCCTAATGGATATCAACATCGGCGGAATGGATGGCTACGAAGTAACCACCCGGCTCCGTACCATTGAGGGGCTAGCTGAAGTACCCATTGTAGCCGTCACCGCGGCCACCCTCAATGGAGATCGAGAGCGAGCTCTGGTAGCCGGTTGTGCAGGTTACATTGCCAAGCCTATTGACGTCGACACTTTCCCCGACCAAGTGCGCGAGTTCCTCACTGGCACCAAGAAAGAAGAGGTAGGGTCAGCGGAGAAACGTGCCGAGTATCTCCAAGAATATAACCAACGCTTGGTAACGCGCTTAGAGGAAAAAGTACGCGAGCTGGAAGCCGTTAACAAAGACCTCCAACGTGTCGAGAAGATGAAATCCGATTTCGTGATTCTGGCCGGGCATGAATTGCGCACCCCACTCACCGTAATCTATGGCTACCTCCAAATTCTACTGAGCAACCCGGCCATTCCCGGCACGGTGGATGACGAAGGCACTCCTCGACATCTCCTCAAAAAGATCTCCCAGGCGGTGGAACGTCTCAGCCAGGTCATCCAAGATATCCTCAATGTCTCGCTCATTGACGCTGACCGGTTGGATTTGGCACACGAGCCCGTTTTCATAAGTTCCACCATCAAAACCGTACTCCATAATTTACGTAGCTTTGGGCCTCAACGCCAACTAATCTTTGAAATTGCCCCCGGTTTGAAAAAAATACCGGTCATCGAAGGCGATCCTCGCCGTCTCCACCAAGCCATTTGGAACGTGATCAGTAACGCCATCAAATATACCCCTGATAACGGCTCGATCACCATTGACGGGGAAGTAATAGAAAGCCAAACTGCGCATATTTGGATCACAGACACAGGCATCGGCATTCCCGCCGAAGAGCTAACTCATATTTTCAAACGCTTTTACGTACTGGAAGATGTCTCACTGCACCGCTCTAGCAAAACGGCTTTCAAGGGGGGTGGCATGGGATTGGGGCTATCAGTAGCCAAGGGCATTATCGAAGCGCACGGTGGTAAAATTTGGGCAGAAAGCGTGGAACAAGATGAAACCAAACTGCCGGGCAGTACCATTCACCTCTTACTGCCCCTCGGCAACGTCTCCATGGGTCTTCGGTAATCAAGGCTGCAAACTTGTCTTTTCTAATGACTATGGTAGAATCTTCCCCGTTCAAGGTGGATGTGGCCTAATGGCTAGGGCACCTGACTGTGGTCCAGGCGGTTGTGGGTTCGAGTCCCATCATCCACCCCAGTGGGTCGAGCTAATTAGCTCGACCTTTTTTATCACCAGCCCCTGTAGCTCAATTGGATAGAGCGTCGGACTTCGAATCCGCAGGTTGCAGGTTCAAATCCTGTCGGGGGTACTAAGCATTACCTAAAACGCAAAACCGGGCCGCCTCAAGCCGTCCTCTGTTTTGCGTTTTAGGTTTATTAAGTGAACAACTAGAAAATGAGCCGAAAAATCAAACAGACGTTATTATGGAAAGTCATCTGGGGATTCTTACGCCCCCGCCAAGTACGCTTACCTATGCTTGTCTGGGGATTACTTATCGCCAGCATTAGCTTGCTGATCTGGCGTTATCAAGCCCCTCTCCCTCCCACCACCGCTCCGCCGAATTTAGTTATCCTCACTCCCACCCCCGGCGCCAGCCCTACACCCGGCCCCTCGCCCACACCCGTAGGCAGCGGCGGCACGGTGGCTTTTAGTATGCGCCACAACGGCAATAGCGATATCTACCTACTCTCACAAAACAATGGGAAGATGCTCCGGCTGACCTATGACCCAGCCGAAGACCGGGAGCCGGCCTGGTCCCCCGATGGGCGCTGGCTTGCCTTTGCCTCCCACCGGGCCGATAACTGGGATCTCTATCTGATGGAGCTAGATTCAGGCGTGATTGTACGCCTAACCCGTGACCCCATTTTTGAGGCCAACCCCACCTGGTCGCCTGACAGTCGCTGGTTAGCTTATGAAGCTTATCAAGATGGGAATCTCGACCTGCACGTCATCAGCGCAGAGGGAGAGGAAAACTATCAACTTACCAGCGATCCGGCTCCTGATTATTCCCCAGCCTGGTCACCAGATGGGCGGCACATTGTTTTCACTTCATTACGTGACGGCAACCAAGACCTCTATGCCATATCTCTGGACGGAGGTACTGTAACTAATCTCACCAATACTCCGGACCAAGCTGAGGATCATCCCGCTTGGCAACATAATGGGAATTACCTAGCCTATTCTACCGGTGTGCCAGGAGAAGGTAACGTCTACCTCCTCCCCTTTGCCAAAGAAGCGATGGCTACCGGGGAACTGCGCCCGCTCCTCTTCGGCATCGGGGCCGAACCAACCTGGTCACCCGATAATCAGGCATTAGTCTTTGTCTTTCACCGGGGCACACAATCATACCTCGTCGCAGCTGATACAACCGGCTGGGCTTTGACCCAAGAAGGGTATCAAAGCACTGCTTGGATATCTGGCCCGGCTTGGAGCGCACGTACCCTACCCGCCACGTTGGTGGAGCAACTAGCAGCTCGCGCCAACCGGGAAGAGCAACCCCTCTACACGGAATTATTACTAGATAAGGACAGCTCTCTCTCCCCACTGGTAGGATTGCCCAATGTCAACGGGGGCGACGGTGTGGAGAAATTAAGCGACAAGGTGAATGATAGCTTCAACGCTTTACACCAACGGATCACAGCTGAAACTGGCTGGGATTACCTCGACATTCTGGGGGATTCAAGTCGCCCGATGATCTACACGCCACGTCCAGGACAGGGACGCATTTCCTGGCATGTCTGTGGGCGCGCAGTGGATATCAATCAAGGGTTCTTGCGCAATGGGCGCATCGAGATGGTACGTGAAGATATCAGCGGAGTCACATATTGGCGTTTATTCATCAAAGCAGAGCAACAGGATGGTAGCCTGGGAGAACCACTGCGCCGGCTCCCGTGGGATCTGAGCGCACGCGCTGAGGGGGGCGCAGCCACCACCCAGGGAGGGAAATTGAAGGCACAACCTCCCGCTGGCTATTACGTGGATTTCACCACGCTGGCGGCTGATTACGGTTGGGAACGCCGCAATGCACTTTCTAATTGGCGTAATTCCTGGTTCGATATTGAATGGTGGCACTTTCAGAAAACTGAGGGGCTGAGCTGGTACGAATGTATGCTAGAAAGATATACGCCAGAAGAAATTGAAGGGTCTTATGGGGAGTTGCCCTGGTGGACCAAGCTACCAGAGAACGAGGTACAATTTTTGCCCTGGTAGCAGATAGCGTTTCAACAGTTTAGCATCAACGTAAAACCCGCGCAATCGCATCCCGTAGCTCCTGTTGGAAGCGCGCGACAGAGAAACGTTCAGCGTTCGCCCGGCAAGCCAAGGGATCAACCGCACTGGCGTCAAAAGTACGCACCGCAGCAGCCAGGGATTCCGGCGTCGGTTCAGAAAAGAAGACCCCAGTCTCCCCCACCAACACTGTATCCAAAGCTCCTCCCGCCCCGTAGGCGATCACCGGGCGCCCAGCAGCCTGCGCTTCGACGGGTGCAATCCCAAAATCCTCGCGTCCCGGAAAGACAAACGCCTTACAACGCGCCAACAGACCGCTCACATCTGCATCGGGCAGATACCCCAAAAATTGGATATTGGGTTTGGCTAACGCTTCTAACACCTCTTGAGCCCGCCCGCTACCGACGACTAAGAGCGGCAACCCCAATTCATTGAACGCGCGCACAGCCAAATCAATCCGCTTATACGGCACTAACCGCGAAACCAAGAGATAATAATCATCATGCTGTGTCGCCGGATGATAACGCTTCACTGCCACAGGCGGATAGATCACTTCCGCTTCCCGGCCATAATAGCGACGAATGCGCTCCTGGATCGCAGTGGAGATAGCGATGAAATGCGTGGTGGGACGTTGCGCCACTGCATAATCCCAACGCCGGAGCAATTTCACCACCGGTAGGAGGGATTGCCTGAACCAGGGGGGGAGCGACTCGCGCGCAGCGTAGGCCTCATATTCCCAGACATAACGCGTGGGGGCCAGACAATAAGAGATTTGCGGTATATCGCCCGCCTGTACTCCGTGACAGAAGCCACTCTTGTTGCTCAAGATTAAATCATACCCCTGCTTTTGGAGGTTTAAGTGCGCAAAAGTTGGAGCGTAGAGGGGAAAGTAGAGCTGCTGGTGCCGGTAAATGCCGGGGAGATAATCCATCCAAGTAGTTTTGATATCCCAAGCGCGATAGGCGGCTGGCATTCCGTCTCGCCAATAGATGCTGGTATGAATTGGAGCCAACGGAAAAAGAGTATGCAGCTCCTCCAAGACCCGCTCCGCACCACCCCGCTGATTGAGCCAATCGTGAACTAAAGCAATTTTAGTCATATTTTGCGCCCTTGTGCGCTGTCGGCAAAGTTGCCAATACCTCACCCCGCAAAGCAAGTCGCATAGCCTCCCGGTCATCCCACGGATATTCCACTTCACCGAGGCTCATACTCTGCTCATGCCCTTTACCACAAGCTAAAACCACATCGCCAGGCTGCGCTAGCGCCACCGCTTGGCGCAGCGCCGCTCCGCGATCTGGGATCTGCCAAAAATCAAGGCCCTCACGCCGTCCCTCGGAGGTCAAAGCGCGCGCCGTATCCGCCATAATCGTCGACAGTGACTCAGTACGCGGGTCTTCCGCCGTCACAACCGTGAAATCAGCGTGCGCGGCAGCCACCTCGCCCATCAAACGGCGTTTATCTCGATCCCGCAACCCGGCGCAGCCAAAAGCTACTATCACCCGCCCACCCGGCGCGGCGATCTGACGAGCTGCCTCCAACGTCCGCTGTAGAGCATTGGGCGTGTGCGCAAAATCCACTAACGCAGTAAACTCTTGCCCCTCCTCAATCCGCTCCATCCGCCCCGCCACCCCCGTGAAGTCCGCCAGGGCCGACGCTATGGTTGCTGGAGCCGCCCCCAACGCCAACGCTGCCGCCGAGGCCGCCAAGATATTGCTCACGTTGTAAGCACCCACCAAGGTACTGCGCAGCGCCACCCTACCCCACTTCCCGGCCAACGTAAAGCGCAGTCCCTCTGGAGTAAACTGCACCTCCCGCGCCACCAGATCGGCGTGGGGGTTCTCTAGACCGTAAGTCAGCTGTCGCTCCACCGGGATAGCTCGCAAATAGGAGTAAGAATTCTCGTCATCGGCATTCAACACCGCGATCTTGGGCTGTCCTGGCTTGCGCCAAGCTGTCATCAAACCCCGAAAGAGCCGGGCTTTGGCCTCGCGGTATGCTTCCATGGAACCATGATAATCCAGATGTTCATGGGTGAGATTGGTGATCACGGCCAGATCAAAGTCACAGCCGGCCAGTCGCTGCTGCACCAATCCATGCGAGGTGGTTTCCACCACCGCGTGCGTGGCGCCGGCGGCGACCATCGCGGCCAGATAACGCTGCACCTCGTCCGCCGGCGGAGTGGTCGTGTGCAAGCCGGTGGTGGAAATCTGCGCGCCAATCTGCGCGCTCACGGTACTTAACATGCCCACCTCATGCCCAGCAGCTTGGAGAAAGGTATGCAATAAGTTGGTGGTGGTAGTCTTGCCATCCGTCCCGGTGATACCCACCAACTTCAGTTGCCGAGCTGGGAAGCCATACCAAGCCGTCTGTAACCAACCGAACGCTTCACGGGCATGTGCCACGCGGATGTAGGGCACGGAGAGCGGTAGCTCCAGCTCCTCTGCTGCGCGCTCCCCTAGCACCACTCCCGCGCCAGCCTCAACCGCTGAGGGGATGAATCGGCAACCATCTACGTTGACCCCTGGCACAGCAACAAAAAGCGCCCCTGGTCCCACTTGTCGTGAATCGGAAGTAATGCCCGCCACCTCAAAATCAATGCCCGGCGCAGAGATAACGCCGGGCACGGCAGCTAACAATTCCTGTAACTGCATTAATACCGCTCCTCGGAATGTTTGACGATCAACACGGGACAGGGCGCATACTCGATCACACGCCCGGCTACTTCACCAATACGGCCTGGACGAGTAATCCCTGGAGCGCTAGTTTGCCCAATCACAATTAGATCGACCTCATTCTCGCGTGCGCATTTCGCAATTTCACGATGCGGATTCCCCGCTCGAGTTATCTGATGGCATTCCACCTTAGCACGTCTAGCCAAACGCGAAAGATAATCGAGATAGTTTCTAGCCTTGCTACGCAACTCCTCACAAACCGAATCCACATCCTTGTGGGGAGAAGCACTAGCGATATCCTCAGCTGTACACCGATTGACAACATAGAGAAAAGTAACCGGAATACCATGAGTGGCCGCCATACTGATAGCTAACCGGCCTGCATCCACAGACGCCGCAGAACCATCAGTCGGTACCAAAATGCTATGAAACGGCGACGCTTCTCTCTCGTAGAGATTTGGACTACCACTAATCCAAAATGACATGGCGATCTCCCCCTGGGTTACACCCCAGATTAACAGCCCTGTGGCAACTAAACTACGCTGACCCCCGCTCGCCTAACTGGTCCACAGGCACTAAAATTCAGAGGATATTGACCGGGCCAGCACGCACATCACGGTATGGCTGTCCATACTCATGTTCTTCAGGCCCCACCCCGGCCTTCTTCTCCACCTGTGACTTGAGCAGTTTCAAGCGAAAAATCCCCTCACGCTCACGTTCCTCCAAAGCACTCTCAATTCGATTAATATCATCTCTATAGCGCGGGATAAAGATATATTCCAAGGCGTTAACCCGTCGTTGCGTTTTCTGCAATTCCTTCGACAATCGCCAAACGGCCGTCGTCAGTTCGGAAAGTTGCGGAATCTCCAAGAGTACCCGGCGGAATCTAACCACCGCCTCATCCAGCGCCACAGTAGTATCCCCTAACCCATAAGGGATCTCTGGCGGCGCGCCGTGGGCAGCTACCGAAGGAATAACTACCCCCATGACACTGCGCGGAGTGACTTCCACCTCCACGGTGGCATTGACAGCGAGGGACACCCATTCCAGCCGCTCGCGCCCCATTGAAAGGCGCGCCCGTTCCAGCTCGCGATAAGCCTCGTCTAGCAGCTGCCAAACATGTTTTTGTTTCTCCACCGCCTGATGGGCCATGCGCATCAAGTGCGTAGTCAACACTTCACGCTTTTTATCTAGGATATCATAACCCTCTTGAGCTAACGTACAGGTCTCACGCAAGCTCAATAAATTACTACGAGTCGGTGCTACGCGCTCTCTAGGCATAGTTATTTCCCATAATACTCACGCATCTCAGTATCACTCACGCGCGTTAGTTCCTCGCGCGGCAAATTAGACAGAATCCGCCAACCGAGATCCAGAGTCTCGGCTATTGTCCGGTTGACACTCTCTCCTTGTCCGAGAAATTGTTGCTCGAAAGCCCGTCCATATTCCATGTAATCTCGATCTATCGGAGTCAATTCCTCTTCCCCAATGACTGAAGAGAGGGAACGCACTCCCTGTACATGCGCATAAGCTGCATACAGTTGATCAGAAAGGTGGGCATGGTCGGCGCGAGTATAGTCAGCTCCAATGCCATCTTTCATCAACCGTGAGAGGGAGGGCAAAACAGAGAGGGGGGGGTAAACGCCCTGCTGGAACAACTCCCGGCTCAGAACAATCTGCCCCTCGGTAATGTAACCCGTCAAGTCAGGAACCGGATGCGTAATATCATCATTAGGCATCGTCAAGATGGGCAGCTGGGTGATGGAACCAGTGCTGGTGTTAATACGCCCGGTGCGTTCATAGAGCGCCGCCAGGTCACTGTAAAGATAACCTGGATAACCTTTGCGGCTGGGAACTTCACCTCGAATGTTGGATATCTGCCGCAAGGCTTCGCAGTAGTTAGTCATATCCGTCATCACGACCAAGACGTGCATATTACGCTTGAAAGCCAGATACTCGGCCAAAGTTAACGCCGCGCGCGGCGTGATCAAGCGGGCAATGGGCGGATCATTCGCCAGGTTAAGGAACATCGCTACCCGCGCCAGAGCACCACTAGAGGCAAAGGAATTGCGGAAGAATTCCGCCACATCATGTTTTACCCCCATGGCAGCGAAAACCACCACAAAATCCCGGGACTCAGAGTCCTGACCGACAACCGTGGGCAACGTAGCCTGACGGACAATCTGCGCAGCCAGACGGTTATGCGGCAAACCGCTACCGGAGAAAATTGGTACTTTCTGCCCCAGTACCAGGGTGTTCATGCCATCTATACCCGAAATGCCGG
>JAYELZ010000078.1:0-19924 GCA_034717835.1 Chloroflexota bacterium | reverse complement strand
GAAAGGGCGAGGAAGCGAAAAGGCGAGGAAGCGAGAGGGCGAGAAAGCGAGAAGGCGAGGAAGCGAGTAGGGGGAACCTGCTCCCTAGCTGTGGCCGGTCTCCTGACCGTGCCACGGACGGGAGGCCAGGAGTTTCAGGTCAAGGACAGCGCGGCAGCGCTCAAAGGTCTGACGGGCGGTTTCTAGTAATTCGTTGGCGCGTGGGTCGCCTCGCTGTTTCAGCCAGCGACCCCAGGCGTAGCGGGTGCGGGCGGATTCCAGTTCGTTTCTTACCAGCAGCTCCAGGCTGCGGGTAAAGGCTGTCTCGGCCTCGGTCGGGCGACCGGCGGCGGCGTGGATTGTTCCCAGAACACGCCATGCTTGCCCCTCTACGCTGCGCTGCCCTTTTTGCTGCGCGGTCTCCTGCGCCTGCCGCGCCTCGCTCTCGGCTCGCGCCAGATTCCCTCGCCCCAAGTGGGTCTCGGCTAAGGCGACGCGCAGCCGGGGCACGAATTGCGGGGCGGTCTCCACCGCCAACGTGAACGCCTCCTCCAAATGGGACAGCGCCGGTTCCCACTCTCGTTGAGCACTGGCGACCCGCGCCAGGTCGGCCAGGAAGCCCGGCCGCAGGCGGCACGGCCCCCAGCGAGTGACCAACGCCAGCCCTTCCTCCAACGTGGCGCGCGCCGTCTCCAGGAGTCCGAGGTGGGTCTGTACTTCCCCCAGCGTGCTCAATAACCAGCCTTGCGCGGTGTGCGATTCGATGCGCCGGGCCAGCGCCAAGCCCTCCTCCGCTGTCTCCAGCGCCAGGTCGGCCTGCCCGGCCAGCAGGGAGTGGTAGGCTAGGTTGTTGAGGCTGATAGCTTCCCAGCCGGTCTGCCCAGTACGCCGGAAGCAGGCCAGGGCTTCCCGGTCGTAGACCAGAGCGCCGGCAGCATCCCCGGCATTGATCGTCACCACTCCCAGCCAGAAGGTCGCTTCGCCCACCAAGTTCCACGCCTCGGCGGAACGCGCGAGTGCGAGCGCCTGCTCCAGGTGTTTGCGGAACACCTCTGCCGGCGCGAGTTGGCCGGAACGCAGGGCGTTGGCCAGGACGATGTGGCCGCGTGCGGCCAGCGCCAGCTGCTCGGGCGCAGCGAGAGCCATTTCTAATCCGGCGCGGGCATGGTCAGCCGCCTGGTCGAACTGGCTCAACTCACGATGGCACTCGGCCAGCGAACAATGTGCGCGCATCTGCTCCGCCGTATTGCCCAGCGTCTGCCAGCGGGCGAGGGCTTTTTCATAGTAGCGCGCGCCGTCGGCGTAACGCGCCAGGTGATGTGCGGCCTGTCCCATGCGCAGCCACGTGGGCGCCGGCTCGCCGGCCTCCAGGTCAACGGCCCGCTGGTAGAATGTCAACGCCTCGGTGTGGGCATAGCGGGCGCGGGCGGCGTCGCCGGCACGGATCAGCCAGTCAAAGGCGCACGGTGCGTCGCCGGCCTGCTCAAAGTGGTGAGCCAGGGTTGGAGCGGCAACGTCCAGGTCGGGCGCAGTCGTCTCCAGTGCCTCGGCCACTCGCCGGTGCAGCCGCCGCCGGCGTACCAGGGGCAATGTGTCGTAGGCCACTTCGGCGTAACAGTCGTGGGCCAGAGCGAACTCGGCCCGGCCCTGCGTGCGCGGCTCGACCAATAACCCGGCCTCCAACAGCCCGTCAAGCGCGTCGAGCAGCGGGGCTTCTTGCACCCGGCTGGCGTGTTGGAGCAGCGCGAAATCGAACTCGCCGCCGATCACCGCTGCCAGGTCGAACACCCGGCGCAGGTCTCCGCTCAGCCGGCGCAGCCGGGCCTCGATGGTCTCGCGCATTGTGGGAGGGAGTGAGGGCGTCGCGTCGCCCGCTGTGGCCCAGTGTCCCTCCGCGTCAACGTAGAACGCGCCCTCTTCGAATATATGCTGCAGCGAGGCGATCACGAAGAGCGGATTTCCGCCGGTTTGGGAGAGCACCGCTGCGGACAATGTGAGCGGGTCAGCATGGGCGAGCCGGCGAATCAGTTTTTGCACCGCCACAGTAGCCAGCGGCTCCAGCGTCAACTCCGCCAGCCGCCCCTCCCGGCGCAGTGGTTGTAGCGCGGCGCGCAGCGGGTGGTCGGGTGGGGTTTCCTCGCTGCGGCAGGTCAGCACGACAGTGAGGGTGTCCGCCAGGCGGATTAACAAGTCGAGGGAGGCCGCGCCGGCGCGATGAGCGTTGTCCACGTGAAGCAGCGTCCTGGCGGGCGCGCGCGCCTGTACTAGAACCTCGACTGCAGCGAAGAGCCGGTCCCGTTCTTGCGGTGCTGGTAGCTCCGGGAGTGCGGGAAGGTCAGGATACCGGTCGCGCACCTCCGGGAAAAGCGGGGCCAGCGCAGCCAGCGTCGTGGTGGGAATATCCAGCTGGGGCCGGTCTCCGACCGTGACCCTTCCCGGCTCCAGCAAGGGGCGCAACGCGGCGACTACGGGAGCGTATGGCAGCCCCCCGTCTGCTGTTGCCCGCGACCGCAAAACTATAGCGCCCTCGGCCTCGGCGTAGCCCAGGAACTCGTCCACCAGGCGGCTTTTGCCCACGCCCGCCTCACCCTCAATCAATATGACGCTTGCCTGCGCTTTACGCCACTGTTCGACCAACCAGGCGTATTCCCGCGCTCGCCCCACGAACGGAACCTGTCCCAGTGAGTAGGGCACTTCGAAGAGACGCCCTTCATAGGCGGGGGGCGGGTAGCGCGGTGCGTCCGCAACCGTCCCCAGCGTGCCGTCCCGGATCTGCTCGGCCAGAGTGACGGTTGCGGGCAACGGCTCGACATCCAGTTCAGCGGTCAGAACCTGGCAGCAGCGCTCGTAGGTGCGCAGCGCCTGGCTCTGCTCACCGGCGTAGTAATGGTAGAGCATCAATCGCACGTAGACGGCCTCGCGGTAGGGGTCGGAGGTCAGCACCTGGCGGCAGCGGGCAATGGCGCGGCGATAGCGGCCCTGCTGGGCGTAGCACTCGGCCAGCTCGGTTAGCATTGTGAGGAAACATTCGCGCAGCCGTTCGCGCTCGGCGCAGGTCCAGTCTTCGTATAAGTCCTCTGTGAGGAAATCGCCCCGATAGAGGGCGTGGGCGGTCTCGTAGGCAGTGACGGCCTCGGCCAGACTGCCGCTTTCCTGACAGCGACGGCCCCATTGGGCGCGGGCCTCGAACTCCAGCGCATCAATCCAGCAGCCGGCTTCGGGGTTGAAGGTGTAGCCGCCCGCGACGGTGAGGATGAAAGCGGCGGGTTTGTCGGGGTCGAGGGCGCGGCGCAGTTGGCTGATGCGCACATGGAGGCGGCGGCGGGCGGTGTCGGGGTTGTCGTGGGGCCAGAGGATCTCCAGCAGTTGGTCGCTGGCCACGATGCGCCCCCTACGGGCCAGTAGCACCTTGAGAACGGTGCGGGTCTGTTGATTGCGCCAGGCTGAAGGGGGGATGGGTTCCCCATCGCGCAGCACCGCGAACGAGCCAAGCAGCTGGATGCGGAGTTCGGTCATTGTGAGAATATCCTCTGGGCTGGTTGGAAAATTATGGGTCTCTGGGACTTGGCGGGGCAAGTGCCACGCGACGTAAATTTTTCACCACAGATTACACGGATTACACTGATTTTTTACTTTTTTCCGTGCTAATTCGTGAAATCCGTGGTTAATTTTAACTCAACCCCGTGAACTCCCAAAGAGCCAAAATTATTTCCTTGACAGGCCAAACTAAGTATTCTTGATTTAAGATATCCCCTTTATGAGTGTATCAAAACGCACCAGCTCTATGGGTCAATTATTCAGGAAGTGTTGTAGGATGGGATAGTGACTTGCTCCAAGTTGTTAGAGCTATTCTACCATATTTACATATCTTTAGTCTGCGCAATCTGCGGATAAAATCTCCAGCAGGGGCAACGGGTCATTAACCATGAGGCCATCCACGCCCAGGGCTAAGAGCACGCGCAAAATCAGGGGGTGCTCCAGGCCGCCAGACCAGACGAAGACTTGATGATCCGCCGCGTGAGCTTGCCGGATTTGCCAGGGATTGAGTAACACCGCTTCCGCCGGAGGAGCGAGGTAATGTGCGCTCTCCGGTTGTGGCAAATTCAACACCTTGATGCCATACAACCGGCAAACTTGGATTTCTGGGTTTAGCGTTTGGAGGGTCTCTAAAGTTTGCGCCGAGAAGGATTGCACCAACGTCCGCTGTGTGTACTCTGCCGCTTTCAGCAGCTGGAGTAACTCACGCTCCATCCCCGCCGCTTTGAGCTCTGGCAGCAATCCCACGTTGGAGCCTTGCACCAGCGCCAGCACCTCTTCAAAAGTGGGGATTTGTTCACCATCCCCGGCATCTAGAGCGCGGATTTGGGCCAGCGTCAATTCCTTCACCAAGCCGGAACCGTTGGTGGTGCGGTCTACCGAGGCGTCGTGGATGACAACTAACTGACCATCTTTGGTCTGGCGTAAATCCATCTCCAGCCAGTCTACGTGCATCTCGATCGCGTACTTAAAAGCCGCCAAGGTGTTTTCCGGCGCGTAAACCGGGCCGCCTCGATGGGCAATTACTTGAGGATTTGCCGGTCGGGGGCCGCGCAAGGTAAAATAGGCTCCGTAGTAGAGCAGGGGACATAAGGGCAGTAGTGATAGCCAACGTAGATTCTCTTTACGTGTCATCTTAGCGCGGTAGCCCGAACTGGGTGAGGCGTGCAGAGACATCTGCGGAGAGGCGCGCGATGAACTCCGTCACATAAGCTTGGATATCGCGCTCCGGAGCCAGCAACGGCGTGAGATCCATCGCGTAGACCAGGCCCGTGGCGGTGTCAGTGGCGTGAGAGGCGTAGTACGTGGCGTTGGCGCGCCGTCTCCCCATGGTCGCCAGATCGTAGCGTTTGCCGCCGGCGACCTGCGAGTCATAGGCTCCTACCAGCGCCAGCTGCAAGCCCTCATGCGCGGAGCAATCGAAGGTAGCTTTGTCCTCATCCAGCAGCCAATCCAACGCGCGCCAGACCTCGCAGCCGTAGAGTTTTCGGGGACGGGAGGCAGCCGGCAAGCGGCGCGCCGCCTCAATGAGCCGTAACGCGGTGGCGACGTGGGTATTATGTTTATCGGCTAAATTATGGGTGTAGACGATCTCCGGTTGGGCGATTTGGAGCAGTTTAACCAGATCCTCCACCGGTTGCTCATTGAGCGCGTCCTTGATACTGGCACTGGGATAATCCAGCTGTACTTGCGCGCCGTATTCGCCTAAAAGCGCCGCCTTACGTTGTTCCTGCTTCCGCACCAACTGCATCTCCGCATCGGTATACTCGGCGTAGAGTGCGTCGCGGGGCGAACCGCTGCCGTTGGTCATTGTCACCCCCGTGAACCAGCGGTTAGGTTGCTGGAAGCACGCTAGAATGCCATCAATCGCCATGATTTCTAAATCGTCCTGATGTGCGCCCACGGCGAGATGCGTTGTGCGTGCTAACGCTTCGCGTGCCGGCAGCCCGTCGGGGACGAAAACTGCTGCGGATTCCATATTGAATTTCATTAGTTAAGCCTCCGGGTGGTCAGATAGTCAGATGGTCAGATGGTCAGATGGTCAGATAGTCAGATAGTCGGATAGTCGGATAAGCCGCTTGGTCTCAATACTGTTCAGAAATGTTCCCCATCCTCGGTATGCGGCGACTTCACATATCGTCTCTAACTTGTCATTCTGAGCGGAGAGCTGCTTTTGGCACGCAGTCGAGGAATCTCCCTTCGTCAAATCGGTTAGTAACGCGCCTAAAATTGCTTTCTGAGACGTGCTAGTTTTTGTCTACGCAGGTGGACAATCGGCGTGGCTCCGTAGCCCGTGGTTTTAACCACGGGCGGTGGGCTTGTGGAGTACCGGCAGGCTGGCCGCGGCGATAGCTTGTCCCACCCGGCGACTCTTCTCATCCGGCAATTGGATGTGGATGCGCTCTGCCAACTCGGGGAACTCGGCCGCCAGCACGCGCTGCGCGTGTGCCAACATAATCCCGCCGCCGCGCCCAGAAGTACAGCGCCCCAAAATCAACACGTGCTCAATCTCGTAGAAATCGGCGTAATGCGCGATGGCGTAGCCCAGGTAGATGCCCAGCGTCTCCCAAATTTGGCGCGCGCCCTCTTCCCCGGCTTCCAGATGCACCTGTACGGCCTTGAGTTTCCCGGCTTTGGTGACGCCCTCCGGTACCTCAATCCCCACTTGTGGCGCCAGCCGGAAGACGCATTGTTGCGAAAGATAGAGTGAACCGATGCCGCTATCTCCCGACCAATCGGTCTCCGCCGGCGCGCCGAGTTGATAATCTATCGGGGTGAAGGCCAGCTCGTTGAGCCAACCGGTGATCTTGCCCTGCGTGTCTACGTAGCCGCCCGCCTCGCTGGAACCCAGCGCAATACCCAACACGCCGGTCGCCTCCAGCGACATTGCCCCGGCCAACGCGGTCACGTCGCCATCGTTGATGATGGTGAACGGCACGCCCCACTCCTCGCCCAGGCGGAGGAATAGGCTTTTCACGCGGTCGTAACGCTCCTCTGGAATGCCTCGGAAGAGCGACGCCACCATGGGGCGATTATTGATGTAGACGCCGGCAGAACTGCCGCCAATAGCGTCCACGCGGGGCATTTTTGATGCGGCGGTCTGCAAGGCGGTCATAATCTCGTGGTAGTGATACGCCGGATCGGTCTGTTTACGCGGCTCCCAGACCACTTCCTCGCTGTACACCGGCTCTCCGTCGATCACAGCGGAGACTTTGCGGTCCGAGGCGCCCAGGTCAAAGCCGATGCGACAACCGTCCAGCTGTCCGCCGATATCGGCGGCGGTCTCGTTGGCCGGTGGCACCTCATCCGTCGCGCAGGGCACCACGGTGAAGGGTTGCTCAAATATCCGGCCCATGAACTCGTAATCGAAGGCCCGTATGCCATCTGGTTGGTAGCACGATTGGAGATATTCGCCAATCGCCCGCGGCCCGCCCACGTAGACGCGCCAGCCGCCACGCTGCCAGAGGAGGAACTTGACGAGGCGTTCCACGTAGCGCAAGTTGGCCGAGGCGCGTGGGTGCTCTGGCGGGAAAACTACTGTCTCGTAGCGCGAGATGACGCCGGCTTGTCGTTCGATGCCCAGCACCAGCGGCACGCCCCCGCCGGATGTATGCACCTCTTGCCGAAACGCCCGGTTAGCCAACGCTGCCGGCCGGAAACCAGGATCAAGGGGTGGGACAAATTGTGGTATTTTTAGTTTGAACGCACTCTTCATTTTTTACCTCCAGGTTGGGGTGGTTAGTAATGTTTTTCCCAACGTATTTTCTCTCTACAAGGCTAAAAGTCAAAGGTCGAAAGTCAAAAGTTGAAAGTCGAGGGTCGCCTGCTTAGTATTCAAAACGACACAAGCTGTCCCGTATCCCTGCTCCCTAATCACCAATCCTGCGCTCACTTGTTTTCCAGAGCGCGCCGCACCACACCGCCGGCCTTATCCAACCGTTGACGCGCCTCCGCCGGCGTAATCTCTGCCAGCAGCGCGACGATGGCGGTCTTGACCTCTCCCGCCGCTGCCAGAGCCACGGCAGCTTCTCTCTCGCTCACGCCGGTGGCCTGGGCCATGATCTGCCGGGCGCGGGCGCGCAGTTTGTTATTGCTCGGTTGCACATCCACCATCAAATTGCCGTAGGTTTTGCCCCAGCGAATCATCACGCCGGTAGAGAGCATGTTGAGCACCATCTTCTGCGCGGTGCCCGCCTTGAGCCGCGTGGAGCCGGTGAGCACCTCTGCTCCGACCAGTGGCGCGATGGTGAGCGCGGCCAGCTCGTGGAGTGGCGTCCCCGCGTTGCAGGTCAGGCCGATGGTGAGCGCACCCCGGCGCCGCGCCTCCCGCACTCCCCCCAACACGTAGGGCGTCCGCCCGCTGGAAGCGATGCCGACCACGCTGTCCAGGGCCGTAATGTCCAGCGCGGCGAGCTCCTGCGCGCCGGCGTCCGCGTCATCCTCCGCTCCTTCCACGGCGGTGGTGAGCGCAATTTCTCCGCCAGCGATCAGTCCCACCACCCGCTCCGGCGCGGTGTTGAACGTGGGAGGGCATTCGGAAGCGTCCAACACACCCAACCGCCCCGAGGTGCCTGCGCCCAAGTAGATGAGCCGCCCGCCCTGACGCATCCGTGCCACAATTTGAGTGATAGCCTCGGCAATCACGTCGCCCTGCGTGCTCACAGCCTCGGCCACCAGCCGGTCTTCGGTGTTCATCAGTCGCACCAGCTCCCGCGTGGAGACCTGATCAATGTTGCGGGTGGCCGGATTGCGGGACTCGGTGGTGCGCGTGGCGGCGACGCTGCTCACCGGCTGGCCCGGCGTGAGGGAACCCAAGATCACCGGAGCGCGCGCGCCGGTCGCCGAGAGAAGGTTGCCGGGTCGCTGGTGCCAGCTCTCGTAGGCCAGCACCGCAAAAGCGATGGCTTCTTTAGCCTCCGCCGGCAAGCCGCAAGCATCGGAGCGCAACACCTCCGCTTGGGGGAGCGCCTCGCGCAACATCCGCAACAAGGTCAGGTTATGCACGCCGCCTCCGCTCACGAGCACCTCCGAGGGGTTGCGCGGCAGAAAATCTGCGTAAGCGCGCGCAATGGAACGCGCGGTGAAGGCCGTCAATGTTGCCAGAATATCGACTGGGGAGAGACCGCGCCGGCGCGCGCGTTCCCAGACCTCCGCCCCAAATTGCGCCCCGAAACGCTCGCGTCCGGTGGTTTTAGGGGGAATTTGTCTCAGATAGGGGTGGGATAAGAGCTCGGTCAGTAATCCTGGGGAGACTTCTCCTTGCGCGGCTAACTCTCCTGCGTGGTCGTAGTCCCAGTCACCCTGGGTAGCGCGACCGGCGGCGTAGTCGAGCAACATATTGCCCGGCCCGGTATCGAAGGCGAAAGCCCCTCCCTCCCCGGCCGGCGGCAGGTAAGTGACGTTAGCAATCCCGCCGAGGTTTTGCGCAGCGCGCACCTGTTCCTTATCCGTCAAGAGCAGTTGATCGACGTAGGCGACCAGCGGCGCACCCTCTCCGCCGGCGGCCATATCACGCGCGCGGAAATCGCTGATGACCGGCACCCCCGTCAACTCCGCGATGACGGCCGGCGCGCCCAACTGCAACGTTGCGGCTTGGGGGCCGGTGGGAATGTGCCAGAATGTCTGGCCGTGGCTCCCGATGAGATCAATCTGGTGCGGTGCCAGCCCCGCGGCCTTGATAGCGTTCAACGCGGCCTGCGCGAATGCGCGTCCCAGCGCGAAGTTCAGCGCCGTGAGCCGCTCTACCGTGCCCGTCTCCGGGCGGAAACAGGCGAAAATCTCCTGACGCAGCGCGGGGGGATGCGGCAGGAGCGTATGTGCCAACAACTCCCATTGCAACGCGGGCGGCGCGCCCGCGATACGGATTACTACCGCATCCGTGCCATCAGCCGAAGTGCCGGACATGAGACCTACCACTAACATAACAACCTCCAAGTGAGCGAGTGTCACTGATTCATCATTCTACACTCATCATGCGAGAAGGCGAGGGAACCATGCGTCGTGCTCCAGCTGTGGCCGGCCTCCTGCAGGAACTGTCCTGACCAGGGCCCGCGCCACCCAACGCAGCAGCTCTCGCTCTGCGAGCACGGCGAGGACGCCGGCCCGAACTGTCAAACACGGCGCTGCAGCGCCTACTACGAACACTTTTGGCATTCCGAGCCGGTGCGCCGCGTTTTGTGCGGCGCACGCTAGCGCGGAATCTCTAACCATAGAGTAACGAGGAGGTTACGGCATTTGCCGATTTGCACATTTGCTCTTTTCTTCCTAAAATAAGGGTTATGAAATTTAAACCCCGTACTGCTCAAGCTGGTGATGTCTGCGTTCTCTTGGAGCCACGGGAGAGCGAGCGTGTCCGGTTGCGGCAACTCCAAGAGGGGCTGCCGGCTCGTTTTGGCGGCAGGCCACATCGCAATGTACATTTCACCACGCAGCGTTTTCTGTTGTCGGATAAGACTAGCTTATCTCCGCTGGTTGTTGCTTTGCAATCCGCGCTGTTGGATTTCCCCCCGTTCCGAGTAGTAGCCGAGGGGCTGCGGGCCGCGCAGCATGCTTTTTGGGGAACTTGCTTGTTGCGCTGGCGCATCCGTAATTCGGAGCCGTTGGAGGATTTCTTGCACATCGTGGACGCGACGTTGTTAGCGCAGAGGGTAACGCCACATTTCCCCTCGGCGGTGGGCTGGCGGCCCACGTTGGTCACAGCACTGGAAGGAGTGACAGAATGTGACGTTGCCCTGGCTAGCGCGCCGAGTCACCTCTTCACCGCGTCGCGGGTGGTGCTCTCTCAGATCCGCGGCCGGGACGACTTCAAAATTCTGGCAGTCATTCAATTAACCAAGGAGGAAAAATGCTCTCTCTGATAATGCTTTTGGTGATAGGGCTGGCGGTTGGAGCCGGGGCCGCACATCTGGCCGAGGCCATTTTAGCGCAACGTTCTCTGGTAATGCCTCGTTGTCCCTATTGCCAGACGGAGTACTCCGTCTGGCAATGGAGCGCCACATTGGCTTTACTCTCTGGGCATTGGCGTTGCGCTGCCTGCGGAAAGCCGTCGCGTGGGGCGCGGCTGGCCGGGGAACTCCTGCTGGCGTTGAGTTGGGCTGGGTTGGTCGGGTGGCACGGCCTGACGTTGCGCGTCGCGCTGGCGATGTTGGCCTCACTGCCCCTGGTGATGGTATTGGTCACTGATCTGGAGACCAAGCTAATCCCCAATCGCATCATCTTACCGTCGCTGGGGGTGATGTTGGCGCTGGGGATGCTCTTTGGCCCGGCAGTTCCTGGAATTGGAGACTGGCGCTGGTGGGATGTGCTCCTGGGTAGTGGAATCGGGTTCGCTTTCTTCTGGATCCTGGTGATTATCGGAGTGGCGCTTTTGGGGGAGGGCGCTCTGGGCGGCGGCGATGTGAAGTTGGCCGCTTATCTGGGCGCGGTGGTGGGCTGGCCGTTGATCATCGTGGCTCTCTTGCTGGCTTTTGTCCTGGGCGGAGTGGGCGCGTTCGCGGTACTGCTCTCGCGGCGCGGCTCGTTGCGCACAGCTATTCCTTACGGGCCCTATCTGGTGTTGGGCGGTCTCATAGTGCTGCTCTATGGGGTGGAAATTGTGCGCTGGTATCTGCTGACCTAGAGTTCACCTATCCCACTAACCTTCCAGAGGAGAGGAGTCTCCAGGAGGATGTTTCACTAGCAGCAACACCTTGGTCTTAAGGCAAACTTTAGACCTTTGACCTTCGACTTTAGACTTATTTTCAGAGGAGGATAAATGGAAGAAAAATCTGCACTTAATACTACACAATTGCCGGGCGAGCCTTTTTTCTGGGAGGCGGGGCTGGTGGGGGTATTACTCTGTCACGGCTTTACCGCGACGCCGTTTGAGGTGCGCGCGCTGGCAGAGTTTTTGCATGAGCGTGGCTACACAGTCTCCGCGCCGTTATTGCCGGGGCATGGCACGACGCCAGAGGAAATGAATCGTTGCCGCTGGCAGGATTGGGTCGCAGCCCTGGAGGATGCTTATCGCCAACTTGCCGCGCGCTCAGAGAGGGTTTTTATCGGCGGGGAATCGCTCGGCGGCTTGCTGGCGCTCTATCTGGCCACGGAGCATTCAGAAGTGGCCGGCATCTTGACTTTTGCGCCCGCGCTCAAAATCCGCTCGCGGCTGGATCGGTGGCGCGTGCCGTTGCTGGCAGCGTTTGTGCCATTTGCGCTGAAACCCCATCCTCCAGAGAGTGGGGAGAACGCTACCTGGCAAGGTTACACCATCAATCCACTGCGGGCCGCGCGGGAGTTATTGCGGCTACAACGGGTAGTGCGCGGGCGTTTGGAGCGAATTACGCAGCCACTGCTGGTCATCCAGGGGCGGCAGGATAACTCTGTTGCGCCAGAAGTGCCCTCCTGGTTGGCGGCGGAGACACGCTCGGCGTGGAAGGAGATTCACTGGTTGGCACCCTCTGGACATTGCGTCTTGTTGGAGGGGAAAGCTGCGCAAGCGCGGGAATTGGCATTGCGTTTTATGGAGGCTCTATGACTATCGAGACCGAATTACGAGTGTTGCAAGCAAATCCAGCGCCCTATCTGCTCCCCGGTGGGACGACAGGGGTATTATTGATTCACGGCTACACCGGTACCCCGCGTGAGATGCGGCGGCTGGCCGATTATTTGCATGCCCGTGGCTTGACGGTGAGCGCACCACTGCTCCCCGGGCATGGGCAGACGTTGGACGCAATGAACCATCACGGTTGGCGGGAGTGGGTGGCGGGTGCGGAAGCCGCGTACACGGAATTGCAAGAGCGTTGTGAGCGCGTGGTCGTTGGTGGTCTTTCTATGGGGTCGCTCTTGACTATCTGGTTGGGCGCGCACCATCCTGAGCTGGCGGGAATTGCTCTCTACGCGCCCGCGCTCTGGTCGCGGCGGCGTAAGATTTTGCTGACCCCGCTCTTGCGCTATTTTGTGCAGAGCACGGCTCCCAAAATCAAGACGGATTTGGAGCAGCGGCTCTCCCCGGAGAGTTGGGGCGGCGGTTTTGCCCGCGAGCCTATTCCCGCCGCAGCGGAGCTCTGGCAATTGCAACGGCGCGCGCGGCAGCTACTCTCCCAGATCACGGTGCCGGCTTTGGTGGTTCATTCACAGAGTGATCAGACGATTCAGGCGCGTTGTGGGCCAGAGACGCTCCGGCGGTTGCAGAGCTCCGATATCGAAGCGCTGAGGTTGGAGCGCTCTGGACATCTGGTAACGGCGGGCAGTGAGTGGGAAAAAGTAGCCGCGATTTCTTACCGGTTTGTGGAGCGGTATGCTGGCGGGAAAGCGAAAAGACGAGAAGGCGAGTGAGCGGGAAACTGTCATTCCGAGCCAGAGCGACGCGCCAAGCGCGGAGCTCGCCAGCGAGGAATCCCTAGTGTCTGTTGAGGGCTGTCTGGCCGTGAATGACTAGGCTACGAGATGGTGAGTGTCTTGCAGTGAGCTTACTGAAGTAGGCTACCGCAGGCTAGAGAGCAGCGACTTCAGTCGCGGCAGGGGGTGGTGGCTCTAGCAAAAACGCCCCCAAACGGGGGCGTTTTTTTGGCGGAGAGGGTGGGATTCGAACCCACGGAGCCTCGCGGCTCACACGCTCTCCAGGCGCGCGCAGTAAACCGGACTATGCAACCTCTCCACAACGAGCGATATTATAACATGGGAGTAGCAATTGGCAAGTTTACGTTGGGTGAACACTACGCGGCGACGGGCTTGACGGTGATGGTGGGTTCTACCGGCTCGGACTGATGTTTACTGGGTACATCCTTGACATCAGGCAAGGGCCGGTCTTCGAAAGCCGCGACAAATTCTGAGGTGTACAGCGTCTCACGTGCTAACAAGTGCTTGACTATGCGCTCCAGGGCTGCGCGATGCGCTTGGAGCACTTGTTGGGCTTCTTGGTAAGCTGCGTTGACGATGCGTTGCACTTCGTGATCTATCTCTTCGGCCAGGGCCTCGCTGTAATCTCGTTGCTCGCTAATCTCTTTCCCCAGGAAAACCAGTTCTTCCTTTTTGCCATAAACCAGGGGACCTAACTTCTTGCTCATGCCATACCGCATGACCATATTGCGGGCGGTTTGGGTGACTCTCTCCAAATCATTAGAAGCGCCGGTGCTGGCTTCACCGTAAATAAGTTCCTCAGCGGCGCGTCCGGCAAGGCCATAAGCCATATCATCTGCCATTTTGCTGTGCATGAGCACGTTGCGGTCCTTCTCTGGGAGCGTGAGGGTGTAACCACCCGCCATGCCGGTAGCGACGATGGAGATTTTGCGTACCGGATCGCATTTGGGGAGGACGTGTGCAACCAGCGCGTGCCCGGCCTCGTGATAGGCAAAAATCTTACGTTCCTCTTCGGAGATCACGCGACTGCGGCGTTCTGGTCCGGTGATCACCCGCTCGATAGCTTTTTGCAATTCGGACATGCCAATTTGTTGCTTGCCACGTCGGGCGGCTAGGATCGCTCCCTCATTGAGGGCGTTCTCAATGTCTGCGCCTACAAATCCGGGTGTCTCTTGCGCCAGCACTTTCAAATCTACGTTGGGGGAGAGTGGTTTGCCGCGCGCATGTACGCGGAAGATAGCCTCGCGTCCGCGTACATCGGGACGGTCTAAGATCACGTTGCGGTCAAACCGTCCGGGGCGGAGCAATGCTGGATCCAAAATATCGGGGCGGTTGGTGGCGGCGATGACGATCACGTTGGTGTCGGTGCCGAAACCATCCATCTCTACCAAGATTTGGTTGAGAGTCTGTTCCCGCTCGTCATGCGAACCGCCCACGCCCGCGCCGCGATGTCGCCCAACGGCGTCAATTTCATCGACGAAGACGATACAAGGGCTGTGACGTTTGGCCTGCTCAAAGAGGTCGCGCACCCGGCTGGCGCCCACACCGACGAACATCTCGACAAACTCGGAGCCGGAGATATTGAAGAACGGTACCCCAGCCTCGCCGGCGACGGCCTTCGCCATCAAAGTCTTGCCGGTGCCCGGTGCTCCTACTAGTAGCACGCCTTTGGGGATGCGCGCGCCCAAATTAATAAATTTCTCAGGCTCTTGGAGGAATTCCACAATCTCTTTGAGGTCTTGCTTGGCTTCCACCACTCCTGCCACATCCTCGAACGTAATTTCTGGGCGGTCGCCGGAGAACATTCGCGCCCGGCTCTTCCCAAAGGACATAGCTTGATTGTTGACGCCCTTGAACTGCCGGATAAACATGTAAGCGACCACGCCCATCGCGATAATGCCCAACAGCGTGCCGCCGATATTTAGTAAAGATGTCCAATCGGTGGGTTCTTGCACGTCAAAATCTATCTTTTGCAGGGCTTCAGCTGTCATCCCAAACGCTTGCAATTGTTCCACGGCGGTAGAGATGGGTTCTTTGCGGGCGGTAGCGATCTTGCCATCAGTGTAACTTACATGGAGATTATCTCCCTCCACCGAGAGGCTTTCAATTTGGCCCTCGTTAATCTCTGTGGCTAAAGTCTGGATAGGCAACGTGGCGACGTCATTATCTGTGGTGATGTAGTTGTAAACCAGAAAGATGACGGCAAAAATAAGGATGATGTAAATAAAGTTACTGTTCTGCTTGTTCATTAAACCCCCTGAAATGCCTTGCCGCTAAGCAAGGGTGCGTTTCTACACGAGGAGATTATACCATAGTCCCATTAGAATTTTATGGGTCTCTGGAACTTTACGGGGTAATTTCACCACGACGTAAGTTTTTACCACAGATTACACGGATTACACTGATTTTTTTATTTTCTTTCGCGTTAATTCGCGCCATTCGCGGCTTGTTTTATCTTGACCCCGTGAGATCCTAAAGAGCCAATTTTATTAGCGGGCGGGGGTTTGTTCGCTAAAGTTTCTGTGGGGGGTGGATCAGGGAATTGGCCTGAACATACATATTCTCTGCTACCAGCGTAAAAGTTTTCTCAAGATTGGGTCTGGAAACGTCATTCCGCCAGATAGTTCTGGCCGGGTCGCCACTCGAGAGCCAGCCTTGCCGTCCCTAATCCGCTCTAGGGGCGCACCTCTACATTGATTATGAAGACGCTCTCGGCGGCTACCTGCGTATGGCCGGCTAGCCCCGGCGTCCGCGCCATGCCCGTGCTCTGCTGCTCCCGGTACCGCGACTAAAGTACTTGCGAGTGGCACACCTGGGAGGTGCCGGCCATCAAAGCCGTGTTGACGCCAGAGGGGCCAGGATAATGAGTTCATTGTTCCTCCAACCAGTCGCGTACCTTAGGTGCAAGAATAGATAGATCCGCAGGACGTAAAGCCCACACATCTGAAGATGGGCGTAATTCTGGAAGCGTCTCAAGTAAAGCGTGTAACAAACACTGATAATTTTCTGTATCGTAAAAATTAGCGATATATGCAGGTTCACAATATAGAATTTGCCGTATAGCAGCCAAATGAGGCGTTGTAGGATCCAACTGCTTAGCTAAAGACTCCCGAATGGGGAGCATACCTGATTGAGCTCTAAAATCTGGGCCTTGCTCCGGGTTAAATAACCCGGAGATATTGCGTAAAAATAGTCTGATGGATTTAGCCCGGTCAGAGGGCAATTTCTCTAGATTTAACCCCAATTCCACGATGGTGTAAGATGCACGGGCTTGCTTGTCAGGAGTGAGTCCATCGCGACCAGACATGTGTCCCAGTCCTCTCAGCAGGGGAGGGACTTCTTGAGGAGCAATGCTTATCTCTAAAAAGGACAAGGGATCATCTTCTGGCTTGCAGGGATTGAGCAATAAGGGGTTGCCTTGAGCATCGTAATCCATTTTGCGTCCCTTTGCCCCTGTATTGCAAGTCACACAGGCCCACAAAAGATTGTCCCAAGCGAACATTTTGTTTGGTTTTGACTTTTTCGGCTCGTAGTGCTCAATAGGATTACCTCGTGCGGGTGTGCGGTTTTCGCAGTAAGCACACTTATAGTGGAAAGTCTGGGCTAATAGTGCCCGTACTGTTGGTTGGTTGAGCTTTTTATGTCGTCCTTCAGTTTGGGTGAAATTTTTCCAAGCCTGACTTACGCTATATCCGCCATCATTCACCTTGTCTTGATAATGCTTTAAGCGAGCTTTGAGTACTTGTGTTAAGGAAGGTTTATCAACCCTCAGCATCTTACTGCCACCCTTGTTTTCTAGCGCGTGCCATTTCGATCAAAGCTGCGGTGTCCTGGTATATGAGTTGCTGTTCACGGAAATCTTCGGCCTCGGACAACCGGAGTTTGAGTTCTTCTTCTAACCTCTCATATTCATCCCGTTCTTGCTGGTTTAGCGGACGTTGTTGAGCAAACCCTGATAATTCATCATACCGTCGCAATTTTTCCTCGGTGTCTTGATCTCGAATGCCAACGCCAAATATCTCTTTCAGTACCTGGTCAACCGGCCAGCCCCTCACATACTCCTGTGGATGCGCGACGATAGAATTACCATCGCGTCCCAATTTGAAGAGAGCATGTTGGCCGGCGGCCATTGCGACATAGGGACTATGAGTGGCTACGATAAATTGCACATTAGGGAATGTCCTCGTAAGAAGATAACCAGCTTGTGTTTGCCACAAGGGATGTAGATGCGCGTCAATTTCATCAATTAACACAACCCCCGGTACTTCATGGAGTGGTATGGATGAATCAGTGCGCAAGGTTAGAAACCAGCTCAACATATCTATGATTAGGGCAAACATGCTGCGATAACCATCACTAAGATTATCTAGACTAAAAAACTCTTCGCGGTGGGTTGCATCCTCACTATCATTCCCATACCAAAATATAACTCTGTCTTCATTACTGTCTGCAACGCTTTTCCCGATACTGATTTTGCCTACACCGGGCAGCAACCCACATATAACTTGCTGTGCTTCTCCGAGATCTTGCCGCTGCCTAGATCCTTGTTTGCTTTTAATTGCTTTTCTTTCCAACTCTTTCAACCACCGTTCACATTCATGCAACGAAGCACCTTCGTTAAACAATGTAATAAATCTTTTCTGAAGTGGATCCTGAATAGTTGCAGTTTCGTTAGAGAACCCATAGACGCGCCGAAATGGCCCATAACCACAACTTATCCAACCTTTTCGGGGCTTTCCAGCAAAGGCTGTCTTGCTCAAGATCTCAATATCCTTCGTCGACGGCTCCTCCGCAAGTGCCACTCTGGCCGTGCTAGGGTTAACCTGCACAATCCGATAAACCACAGTACGTTCCATATTCCCGGCACTGCTTTTGGGACCTTGAGATACGTCGAATTTTTTTTCACCGGAAACTTTCTCTTCTTGAACCAATACTAAATTTAACTCGGCAAATTCTACTGTTGGCCCTTTGGCACGACGTATCCAAGTATTTGGTTTAGCCATACGATCTGCTATGGTTGTATTCATTAGACAGACTGCTAGTGCCTGTAACAGTGCGCTTTTGCCATAACCGTTGTCTCCTAAAATAACATTCCAATTAGACTGTGAATCAGGATTATCCTCCGTGCGTTTACTAAAATCAATCTCTAAATCTGCAAAACACTTCAGATTTTTTACGCGAAAAGATTTAATATACATTAGTAACTCTCCTGAGTTCTTCTTTTTTGCAAAAGATTCTGGTTACGCTTGACTGCGGGCTAGGGGCGCACCTCTACGTTGACTATGAATACGCTCCCGGCGGCTACCTGCGTATGGCCGGAATCTATGATCTTCAAGCGACCTTCAGCCGTGTAAAGCCCCACGCGCAGCTGGTAGCTTCCCGAGGGCGTGCCCTGTGGAATGGTGACCTGATGGGGATCAATGATAATTTCCCCCGGAATCCAACCGGTGGTGGGGTTAGTGCCATTGCCCGGCTCGCTATCGTGTTGGGCGGCCGGGTTAGCGGTCGCCGAGGTGGTGAGGTGTGTGAAGACTACGTAGTTTTCGTGCAAAGGTTGGAGTGCGCGCCAGTAGAGCGTCACCGGGACGCTATCCCCCGGCTTGAAGGTGTACTGAGGCACGAGGGCTTCTTCTAGGCTAATCTGATTGTTGAAATTCACCTGTAAGGGAAGTCGCTGTTCTTTGCCGCCACTCACCGTCAAGGTGATGGTGCTGCCGGTTTGAACTTCGCTTTCTGGCGCGGGGAGTTGGGCTAAAATTTCATCAACTGGTTTGGTGCTCCAGGCCTTCTCGGTTTTAATAATCAGTCCCAAGGCTTTCAGTGGTGCTACGACATCCTCTAGCTGCAATCCTAGTACATCTTGCAGCGGGAAGCGTTGCCCTTTGGCGGTGACGACTTGCAAGGTGCTGCTGACCGGTACGCGGGAACCCGGTTGAGGATCCTGGGATAGAATAGTGCCGGGGAGGGCGTCGGAGCCTTCATCTTCATGTTGGATGGCGAACTGCAGCTGGTAGCTGTTCGCCAGTGCTTCGGCATCGACGGCGCTCAGCCCAATCAAGCGGGGGACGCTTACCAGTTCCCCCGCTGGGGTTGCGGTAGCAATTTCCTCTGAGGTTATTCCACCGAGAGGCATTCCAGATTCATTGTAAACTTGGTACACATAGCCCCAGAGCGGGATAAGCCCTAGTACGGCGATGGTCGCTATTCCCAAGAGTAGCCACAACAGCCAATCGGGGCCGCTCTTGGCGGCTTTTTCTGGTCCGGGCTGCGTCATTGCAGGAGGACGTGGCAGCGTGTTGGTGGCTTGCGGCGCCATCGGGGTTGCGGCTGGATGAGCCACAGTTTGTTCCTCTCCGTGACGCCTGTATTGTTCCAGCGCCCGGCCAAACTGCTCCGCGTTGCGGTAGCGGCGGGATTTTTCTTTAGAAAGCACTTTGCCCACCAACCATTCCAATTTGGGAGGTACTTGCGGGTTGAAGGAGCTGGGAGGAGCAGGAGCCTCTTGGAGGTGCTTGCGGATTAGTTCCGCGTCGTCCTCCGCATGGAAGGGCGGGACGCCGGCCAACATCTCATAGAGTATCACGCCGATACTGTACACATCCGAGGCCGGCGTGGGTTGTTCTCCGGCGGCTTGTTCGGGCGAAATATAGTGGGGGCTGCCCCAAACCAATTGTGATTTTTCGGCTGTTTCATGTTCTGCCTGGAGCGCTCTGGCGATGCCGAAGTCGGCTACCTTGATCGTGCCCTCAGTGGTGATGAGGACGTTTTGAGGTTTGAGGTCACAATGGACAATGCCGGCACGATGTGCGACGCCCACACCGGCACAGATTTGCTCTCCGATGCGCAGCACTTCCGGGATGGGGAAGGGTGCTTCTTGATGAATGCGAGCCTTGAGTGATTGGCCGACTACTAATTCCATCACGAGATAAGGGTGCTCATGATCGATGCCGAGGTCGTAGATACGCACGATGTGGGGGTGATCTAGCTTGGCTATGGCCCGGGCCTCCGCCAAGAAACGGCTACGGAAAGCTTTATCGCTGGCATACGGCTCGCGGAGCATCTTGACGGC
>JAYELZ010000077.1:0-4503 GCA_034717835.1 Chloroflexota bacterium | reverse complement strand
GATTTATCTTCCATATTCTCTCTCAGCCAACCTTTCTTACGAGGTCGCCAAACTTAACCTAGTCGCGCTTCCAACCACGCCGTCACGTCACCCAACACCTCTTCCCGCCCAATTTCGTTGAAGCTCTCATGCAAAAAGCCGGGATATGCCCTGCGGCTCTTATCCTGTGCGTCAACTTGCTCAAAGAAGCGGAGACTGCCGCTCGGCGGGCAGATAGGATCGGCGCCCCCATGGATAATGAATAGCGGTAAGTCAGCCGGCCACTGTCCGGCGTTTTGCAATGTCACGGCCATTGTCTCTCCCATCACGGTGACAAAACGAGGCGAAACCCAACCATGCACCAATGGATCTTCGCGATAGGCTTTGACGACCTCCTGGTTACGTGAAAGCCCGTCCGCATCCAAGCCACTAGCCATCTTCATCCGAGGAGTGACGCGAGACAATACGCGGGCCGCGAAGAGCAAAAAACGCGATACATCCTCGCCATAATCCAAGGCGGGACCAGAAGAAACCACCCCTTGCAACCCTTCAGGATAGTGCAAAGCGTAGTCCAACACCATCAACCCACCCATGCTATGCCCTACCAAAAAAGTAGGTATCTGGAAGAATTCTCTCCTGACCAAGGTTACAAAATCCTGCAAATCCTCGCGGTACTCGGCCCAACTGTCGATATGACCACGTTGCCCTGGCGATTTACCGTGCCCGCGATGATCATAGGAATGTACCGCATAGCCGCGCGACACAAACCATGCCGCAAAATCGCGGTAGCGTCCGCTATGCTCACCCAAGCCATGCGCCACCACCAAATTAGCCCGAGGCTTAGCACTCGGCAACCAACGCTGTTGAAAAAATTCCAGGCCCTCAGAAGTACTAAAAATATCCTCGATATGTGATGCCATCCGTAATTCCTCCTCAGACCAATCTAATCTATTAGAACTGCCCCAACTTACTCCTCAATCTCTGCCGCCGGAATCATTATACTGAAGATACTGCCGTGCTCCGGTTCGCTTTCCACTTGGACGTGACCTCCGTGCATTTCAACGATGCTGCGACTGATAGCCAATCCCAATCCGGTGCCGCGCTCTTTGCGCACCTCTGGATTATCCGCCCGGTAGAATTTGGTGAAGAGGTTTCCCATCTCCTCAGGCGTCATTCCAATCCCATCATCTGCCACCTGCCAACGGATGTAGGTCTGCCCCTCTAACTCAACCCGCTCTAGGCGAACCACAACTCGGCCACCCGCTGGCGTGTACTTGCTGGCGTTACTGAGCAAATTAGTGAGTACCTGCACCAAGCGTCCCTGATCTCCTTGGATTGGCGGTAATTCGTCGGAATCACCAACCACCAAAGTTTGGTTTTTTGCCTCGAACACTTGATGGAAAGCTTCTACAGCTTCAGTAGTAACTTCATCGGGACTGATTAACTTCAGAATTAGCTGTACCCGTCCGGATTCAATGCGTGAAATAGCCAAAAGATCACTCACCAATCTATCCATGCGCTGCACGCCGGAACGCGCCACATCTAAAAATTGGGTTTGCTTTGCATTCAGTGGCCCGGCCACTCCTGCTTTAAGCAGATCAATATAACCTCGCATGGAAGTCATCGGTTGTTTTAACTCGTGGGAAACAAAATCTATGAACTCAGTCTTGGCATCGTTAGCCCGTTGCACTTGGCGGAAAAGACGTGCATTGTCAATCGCAATAGCAGCATGATCCACCAAGCGCGTGACAAAATCCATCTTTTCCTCGGAGAAGCAATCCGCGTCTGCTGATTCCAAGCCCAACACCCCAATCACGCGATTCTCGCGCCGCATGGGAATACTGAATTGAGAGTGCATCCCTGTCACTATCTCCACGTAATGAGGGTCGGAGGTAACATCATGCACCAGCAGAGGCTGACTCAAAATAACTGTGCGCCCAATCAAGCCCCGCTCCAACGGCCACAGCTCATCCCCAGTGTACTGCCCTACAATTTCCTCTGGATAACCTTCCGTCGCCAGCAGACGTAAGCTACGTAAACCATCCTCTCCCTCTTGCAAGGCGGCCATCACCCCCAGCTCCGCGCCGGTGATCCGAATGGCCCAAGACAACGTCAGCTCCATCACCCTCTCATAATCCAGTGTGGCGTTGAGTTGACGGTCAATCTGCTGAAAAGTAGTCAACTCCTCAACTCGATCTTGCAAAGCCTGATCGGTAGTAGTAAAGAGCTGGGCATTCTCAATCGCAATCGCCGCTTGCGCCCCGAAGGATTGTAAGAGGCTCACATCCTCATCCTCAAAAGGACGCTGCGCTAGGTGATTAATTACTTCCAGCACACCGATATTTCTTCCGCGTGCATTAAGAGGCACGGCCAAGAGAGAACGGGTGACGAAATGAGCCTGCTCATCAAAGAGCTGGTACCAACGGTCGTCATGTTCCATATCGTTGACAATCACCGGGCGATTGTCAGCAAAAGCCTCCCCAGCTATCCCCTTGCCCGCTGGGATGCGCATACCCACCAATTTATCGCCCACCGGCCCGCTAGATATTCGGAAAACCAGATCGCCATTCTCCTCATCCACGAGCAATAATGAACCAGCCTCTGCGTCTAGGAGTTCCGCCGCATTACGCACCACTAAATCCAACACCTCGTCCAAATTTAGACTGGAAGCCAATAATTTACCAATCTCATTCAAGGCTTTGAGCTGGTGAGCGCGAGTCTCCAACCGGTCATGCAGCCGCCGGCGCTCAATACCCGCAGCCAAGTGGGAAGCCACCGTGGTAAAGAAATCCTCATCCTCCTCAGAGAAAGCAGCTGCCTCATCATTATAAAAAGCCGCCATCACCCCGATCGTCTGGTCTTCTGCCAATAAGGGGACCCCCATCCAAGCCCGTATATCTTCGGCCTCTTGAGGTAATACCCCCCGCACCTCACACGCAGCCACATAATCTAGTGTGCGAATGGTAATACCCTTCCGATAAAGACTCCCCGTCAGCCCAGTTGCAATGTTCCACTCCCTTACCCGATAAATACGTTCATACTCTTGAACGTAGAAAACTAGAGAAAAGTGTTCGCGACCAACATCAGTAAAAGCGATATAGAAATTGGGCAGCTCTATCACTCGTGAGAGCTGCGTGTAAATCAACTCTAACACGTCGTCCACCGGTATTGTAAAGTTGACAGCTTGAGCAATCAAGTGCAGCACTTTTAATTCCGCATCGCGGCGCTTCAAGGCTGGCAAGCATACATTAGGGAGCGCATTTCCCATATCGTCCTCCAAAAACATATTCCTATCATTTTAGCATGGTAGAGAATATAGCACAAGGGGAAATTAGTCAGGCAGGTTAGTCGATTAGTCGTTAGTCGATTAGTCAGGTAACCACTCACTCTCTCTCACTCTCTCGCTCTCTCACTCTCTCGCGCTCTCGCTTGACTGGCGGTCAGCGAATAGGGAGCGTCTCCGCGCCCAAACGCCTACCGCGAAAACGCTCGTAGACGACTACCGTGACTTGCACAGGCGTCTCTGCCGGCGGCGGGCAGGGATGTGGATCCAAGAATTCAGCGCCGCTCACCACCCATTTGAGCGTCGGCAACGCGCCCAAGCCCGGCTGCATATCATGGACGCCCAGCACCGCGCCGCCGGCATCCTGCAGCCGCACGCTGACGGCGTAGTCATCCACCAGCGGCCGCACACTCCGCCAGCACAAATCCACCACAGAATACCCACCACGCGCCTCGGTCTCCGCGCCCACCAAGACGATTTCGTCGCCGAAGGGCACATAGCGTGCGTCAGCGCGCGGCACGGGCAGCGGCAGCGCGAGCAGTTGCGCAGGGCCGCCCTCCAGCCGCGTGAAGGTGAGTTGCGGCCTACCGTCCGTGGATACGGGCAGGCTCACGGTGCGGCACTGTCCCGGCCAGAGCCGCCCGCTAGCGACCACAGTCTCGCCGTTACGGACCTGCAATCCCTGGCCCGGCCCGCAGAAATGGAGGTAGGCCGTGGCCGTCATGCCCCGCACATCGTAATCCACGCCGCGCAGGAACGGCCCCGTCCACGCCAGTAATCCGGGCCACGGGTGCTCCGTCGGGAGCGCGGGGAACTCGCACGTCATAGGGATATCCGGCAACGCTACCTCACCCAAATTCTTGAAAACGCCCTCCTCCACGGTATAAGCACCCACCGTGAGATGCACGCTCCCTGAACAGGTTTCCAACGGCAGCGGTAACGCCAGCTCGGTGAAAGAAACCTCGCCGTTCATCGCCTCGCTGCCCAAAAACTGATCGCGGTTGATCAGCAACCCGCCCTCGGCATCCCAGAGCCGCACGGTAAGCGAGGGCGGCGGCTCCTGCGGCCCCGTCGCCTGCCAGGCCAGCTGCACCTCCAACGTCCCGCCAGGCCGCGCGTCCCCCGTCACGCGATAGCCTAAGAGACTCACCGCCCCCCAGCCGGCCTCTAAAGGCAGATAGCCTAATTCTGCCGGGAGTTTTCTTAGGGGGGAAATAAAAAGTTGGTACCCACCGCCCACT
>JAYELZ010000076.1:0-4516 GCA_034717835.1 Chloroflexota bacterium | reverse complement strand
CCCGACGATCCACTTACCCTGCTGGGCTTGGCGCCAAAAGTGTTAAGCTAACTTCCCCGGATTCTGAACCATGCCCACTTTTTCATAATTCACGCTGGTTGAGTAGCCATGCTCGGGCTAAGCAATTGATCCAAAGCAGCTACCAAAGAAGGAGCAGCTTCTACCCCGGCCAACTCTAAAGGGCTACTGCCTTCTCGTTTGCCCCGTTGGAAAGTATGGTGATTCCAAAAGAACTGCAAGAGCGGAAACAACCATTTCGGCATGCCACGGTGAATGTGCAAGTAAGGGCGTAGCCAACTATGAAGAGACTCTGCTAAGCTAGAGGAACGGTGGAAAAGACCTAAGATATTCCAAATGGCCAGAGCCTGTGAGGATAAACTCTTTGGAATGATGGTGTTAATATTGACGTCCATTTCATGGCGATGCTGCCCCACCCAAAGAATGAAAGCTTGGGTCTCTACATCCATGTTTTCAAGTAGGGGCATAAGTTCTTGCTCCAGCCATTCCAAAGGAGCCAGCAGTTCAGCTATCTTTTTCTCAAAACTAGCCGCGAAAGTAGTGAGTTTTGAATTAGCTAGTTCCTTGATTAATTCTGTAACTGCTACCAGGGTTGCTTTTGCTTCCGCAGCCGAGGCGATACGGTAGTCGGTAGTAATAGGCTCCCAGGCTGCTCGTAACTCACTAAGCAGCCAACTCCAATTATCGAAAGTTTCAATGCGTCTAATTTCATCGCGTTCTGCGGCAGGCAACGTAACCTTAACTTTGAGCGGACGACCAGGACGACAAATGAGGCCCAACTCTTCCAAACCAGCTTGATAAGCACGCTCGGTAGTTTGGATAGCTTGATAAGCAACCCTTTCTAATTGTTTGGTAATCTTATGAGCCTCTCGTAGCAGGTGAAACAGGTCTGGACGCAAGGGAATAGACAATTCAGCCTCCTTGACTCCAGCCCGGAGTCCGGGCCCACCGTCACAAACAAGGTCATGAAACTGAATCCCGCGTGCTACTAAATTCAAGTAAGTGACCCCCCAACTGGTTTTGTCATAAGATGCAGCTGGAGTCAAATTTACCACCATAAACGAGCGGCCATCTACAACCGTCAAACAAGGCTGCCGCCCTTGGCATAGCTCATCAGCTTCTCCCAAAATCGGGAAGGGTATTTCGATACCCTGATTGTATTCCGCGGCTCGTTCACCCGCCGCAGTAAGTGTTTGACTGATATAGCCTACTGAGCGCTTTATGCCAAACAGTAAGCGTAGTCCATGTTGAATATCTCGCACTGAGCCTTTCACCATTGGCAAAACTACGATGGCGCGCTCAATGAGACCCTGGTTAATCTCCAGAGATTTCTGTTCTATTTTCGGCCCTGTCTTTTGAGGTAAAAGGCGGTTAGACAAGGCTGCTAACCCTTGGTCTCGGAGATTATACAAAAATTTTCGAGAGACACCATATTGTTCTGATAACTCGGTAGCCCGCCCCCAGGCACGTTCCGGTATCGGCTTGAGCATCTCAAGGGTAAGCTGCTTACGTATTGACAAATCTATCTCAGGTAAGCGATAATTAGACATGGCAGCTCCTTTTGAGGAAGTTAAGGTTGTTTGACCTTCTTTATTTTCCCTCATTAGGAGCTTCTTATCAAGGGCCTTTACTTAGTAAAGTGTAACCCTAATTGTGAACCATCCCAATTTTCTGATTGTTTTTGGGTGTTTTACTGTCGTTATTCATACCCAAAATTATGCACTATTTTTGAGCAAAAATTAAGTCAATTTATCCAAAGTCCAAGTCTAGCCTAGACTTGAAAAATTAGTGACTGGGTGGCAAACTGAACCCCCCCCCTTATCATGCAACAGGTCTATTGCATCACTCCTTGTGCCATTCACTCAACGGATCGTCCAATCCTGTTCCCCCGGCCCCCAGGTCATCTCGCCTTGAGCACCCACTGCGTCTCCTAGCATAATCGTGTAGGTGTACGTGCCGGGGGGTAGCAAAATCACCCGGCTAGAATGAGCGAACACGTTGGCGTGATGAACCAGGCTACCGATATTCACCGTCACTCTCTGCTCCAATTTGTTGGTGATATGCACCGTGGCGTAAGCCGGGGTGGGAGTGCTGGTCAGGGTCGGAGGAAGACGGCCGGTCTTGCCCTCCAGCACAACTGTCAATTGTTCCTCACCAATTGTCAGCGACTCGATTTGTAGCGGTGTATCTTGCCACGCTTCCTTGAAACCGCGATTGATACCATTCGAGATGATGCCGCCCACGACATACAGCGTCACCCCGTTCAGACGCTCAAGCGTGATAGCCGGCACGCCGCCGCGCTCTGCCAAACGCGCTTCCAGGCGCAGGGGATGAGAGCGCAACAGCAAGGACAACTCAACCGTGTCAGGCGACCGTAAATCAATCTGCACGTCACCGGCGGCATTGAGTGCGTAGGGTTCCAGAGAAACCTGTACCCCTTTTTGAAGCTCGTTTTCGGTCGTAGTAAAATGGGTAGCGGTGTTCTCCGTCAATCCCCACTCGGCACCGGCGATGGCGTTTTCGGCGACTGCCGAGAGCGCGAACGAACCGACCAAGAGTAGGATGAGCATGACGATGATCAGTGTGACGGTCAAGGTCAACGCCACCCGTCCCAACCACCGCAATACCCCCAGAGCAAATCCTGCGGCGCGGTTGCGGCGGGCCGGCGCAACGGTTGCCGTCGACATCGCTGCAGTGCCAGTACCTCGCTGCCGCTGGATGATCGGGAGTTTCAAACCGCCAGGCCGGGTGGCTTTGTGCAGCGCCTGGCTCATCGCTTGCGCGGAGGGGAAACGATCATACGGATCGAGACTGAGTGCTCGCATCACCACATTGGAGAGACGCGGCGAGATGCTATGTTTCAATTGGCGGGGCGGGGTGAAGACAAAGGGATGAGCGGTCGGATCAGCACCGGTCAATAGTTCGTGAAGCGTGGCTCCCAGGCTATAGATGTCGGAACGTTGAGTGGTCTGTCCCTGACCGGCGTACTGCTCCGGCGGCGCGTATCCGGCAGTGCCCATTTTAAGTGTGTCAGTGCGTTTGGTAGGGTCAAAGAGCCGCACCACGCCAAAGTCAATCAACTTGATTTGCCCTTCGGCGGTCAGCATGACGTTTGCCGGCTTCATATCGCGGAAGATGACCGGTGAATCCTGACCGTGGAGATAATCCAGCACCTTGCACAGTTGAAGCGCCCAGGTAATCACATCTTGCTCCGGCAAACCTCCTGGCGAGCGAGTCAGCATGTCCAGTAGGGTTTCCCCTTCAATGTAATCCATGATCAAGTAGAAGTTATCATCCTGCTCAAAATAATCGGAGACGTTGGGCATGTTAGGATAACTTAAATGGGCTAGAATAGCCGCTTCGCGGTGAAACTGCACCGCAGCCTGTTCCTGATCCCCAGGCGTGGCATGCGGGTCGGGAACAAATTCCTTGAGCGCGCAGGTTTTATCGGCTAAGCGGGTGTCATGGGCCAGATAAACCTGTCCCATTCCACCGCCCCCCACGGTCTTGATGATACGATAGCGTTCTTGCAATAGAGTGTTTTGTTCGAGCATTACAGCCTCCGCATATAATTATACTATTCAACCGCAATTGGCGCAAAATTGGGCACCCAATTGTAGCGTGTCGCCACAGTGAGGACAGGTTAAAATCGCCGGAACCGCTGTGCCGCACCCCTAATTTATTTTCGTAGCAGCTGCCGTTCGGACAGAAAAGTAAGCCCCTCCATCAATAGTCCCCCTCCGGCAGCCGCGAGAAACAGGGTACCAAGATCATGATCAAATCCCAGCCGTGTCCACAGGACTGCCCCGCCGATAGTTGTAACCAGCGTATGAGCGACCAGGGCACGCCACTGCCGGCGCCCGGTGGCCGCGTAGACCAACGGGCCGGCGATGGCGTAGGTAGGTACGTAGTTCCAGAGCAAGGGGATTTCCAGAGCTAACGGTCCCAGCAGCCAGGCGGCAGCAGCGGAACCGCTGAGTAACGCGATCAACAACATGACCTGTTGGGATGTGCTCAACTGGCGCGTAAGATTCCGGGTGAGAGCCACCAAGCGTTGAGTCGGGCGGCTGCTGGTGATGGGAGTGGTAGCAGATGTAGCACCGGTGCTCTGGGATTGTGCCAACGCCTGAAAGATTAGATCTCCCACGAACCAGCCAAGGGCTCCCATCACCAGCGCCCCTAAACTCATGTTGAAGTAACGTGCGGGCGAAAAGAGCGCACCGAAAAGCACCTTCTGTATCGTCAGTGTGCCCGCGACGGCCATGGCGCTGGCCGTCGCCATTTCTAACAGCCAGTGTGTATCGCGGAGGATGACTTGGGGTGGATGTCTATAAGGTATTGAGGAAATGCCGCCGCCTCCTGCTATCACGACATTCCCCACTCTTACCCTGCTCCCCGCCCCTAGAGCGGACGTCATCTCACGGGTATCCCGGAAACGATAGTTCAGATCAAGCGCCATAGCCCGCAGAATCACGGATTCGGTCTCCGGTCGCAGGCC
>JAYELZ010000075.1:11333-20075 GCA_034717835.1 Chloroflexota bacterium | reverse complement strand
CGGAGAACCATGTTCCCGTGTAGGCCACGTCCCAGGTGAGCGCGTCGTCGGAACCGCTGTTTTGGGGCGTAATTTGCCGCTGCGCGGGGATTAAAGCGGTATCAGAAAGATAGTAGGTGAAATCCAGTGAGCTGGGGAGTTGCGCCAGCGTGGGCCGTTGCACTGTTAAGGATAGCTCAATACGCTGCTCGGCGTTCACTGTATCAGCTGGCGCGGTCACTGTTACGGTGACAGCTCCGGAGTAGGAGCCGGCCGGTAACGTCTCCAGAGTCGCAGTCACGGGGACGATAGAGAAGCTCTCCGGCGTGCTGCCGCCGGTTTGAGTGACCGTAAACCAATCCCCGGAAGTATCCAGGGACCAAGTTAGCGTCTCATCATTGCCTACGTTAAGTGGCGTTACTTCGTAAGTCGAGGGAGTCAGTTGTCCGTTCAACGCCTGGTAGGTGAAAGTGCGTGTACCGGTTAAATCGCCCAGCTCAGGTTGCGCATCTCCAACAAAAGTATAATCCGGTATCCCCACGAAAGCATCCGACCAAGCGCCGGCATTGCCGCTGAGCCAGAGATCGTATCCTGCTTGCGGGTAACTGCGGTCGCGGAAATCCCCAGGACTATATGGATAGACGCTCTTGAAAATATCCCCCATATTCTGCCGGGTAGTTGGTTCCACCAACAGGTGGTTGACATAATTTGCCGCCGAGTTGAAGTAATTATTGGCAAAATAAGCCTCCATCCCAATATCCACAAATGGCTCCGCGTACATCTTGACCCGGCGCTCGGCCTCGGCCTGCGAAGGCCAGCCGCTATCGGTGTCATCACAGCCGGAGTTTCCAGCGGTGAAGCAGGCATGGCTAAAGATCATCACCGCATCCTCAGCTAACCGGCCCGCTAAATCGCTCCGCACTTGATCTGGCGAGACAAATTCAGAGTTTCCCAGGTAGAAACCGCCCACCAGATCCGGCTCGGGGCAGGTGCCGCCCCACCAAATCCCATGTCCCATGTAGAGCATGAAGTTGGCCTCGGTCGCGGCAGCGACGATGTCGCTCCAGGTGAAAGTGCTATCCCCGTAGTAGAATTTGGAAACCACAACGCCATGGTTTTGCAGTGCAGTTACGGCTCCATCCATATCATTCTTGAAACTCTCTGTGCTATCGCCCACATCACCGACGATGACCACGGCTTTAAGTCCGCCCCCCTGGGGACGCACTGCTGGTAAGGTGGTTTGATCCAAGAGCGTAGGAACATAATTATCTGGCGCCTGGAGTGGAGGGGCAACCTGTACTTCCGGCTCCGGTGGCTGGGAAACAACGGTTCCAGTAAACTGCGAGAGAAAGATAGCTCCGAGGAAAAGCAATAGCGTGACAATCAACAGTTTTATTCTATTCATGGTTGTAGCTCCTGTGAAAATTGCAAATCAGCCAATACGTTGACTGGAATTTGCGTGCTGGGATGGGGTGCGCCGGCACCGGCATCTCCTCCGCGAATTTATGCTCTTCCGCGTTCATCCGCGCTGGTCTCTGTCCAATTCGCGGACAAACGTTTAGAGCATCAAGCAAGCGTCGCCCAGCGAGTAGAAACGATACCGTTCGCGAATCGCTGTAGCATAAGCGCGACGCACGAGTTCTTCTCCTGCAAAAGCCATGACTAGTGCCAACAACGAGCTCTGCGGTAAATGGAAGTTGGTGATCAGCGCGTCCACCGCGTGGAACTTAGCCCCAGGGATAAGGTAAAGCTCCGTGAAGCCTTCATAGGGCGCGACGGTGCGCCAGGGGCAGCTGCCGGTGGGTAGTGGGCCGAGTCCTTGCCGGGCCGCAGTCTCCAACACCCGGACGCTAGTGGTGCCCACCGCGATCACGCGCCCGCCCGCCAACTTGGTCTGATTGATCTGCGCCGCGACCTCCGGCCGCAAGCGCATCCATTCGCGATGGATCTGGTGTTCCTCCACAATTTCCTCGGTGATGGGCCGGAAGGTATCCAAACCCACGTGCAAGGTGACGAAGGTTAGCGCAACGCCTCTTTCCCGCAGCGCCAAGAGCAACTCCGGGGTGAAGTGCAAGCCAGCGGTGGGCGCGGCCGCGCTGCCCAACGTGCGTGAGTAGATGGTCTGGTAACGTTCTGGATCGTCCAACTCCTGGTGAATGTAAGGCGGCAGCGGCATAATACCCAACTCTGCCAAATGCGGTTCCACCGGCTCAGAGAAATGCAATTCGCGTTCTCCACGCGGCATCCTGGCCGTAACCTCTGCTTCAAGTTCCGTCGCCGCGCCATCCTTATGCAGACAAATGCGCGTGCCTACATGGGTACGCGCTCCGCCCACCAGACAGCGCCAGCGCGTCTCATCCAGTTGGCGCAGCAGCAACAGCTCGACTCGGCCGCCGGTCGGAATTTTCCGCCCGAAGAGCCGCGCCGGGATGACGCGGCTTTCGTTGGCTACTAAGAGATCGCCGGGGCGCAGATATTCTATGATTTCAGTAAAGATACGATGCTCTAATTTCCCACTCTGGCGATGAACAACCAACAACCGTGAGCTGTCGCGTGGTTCCAGACCTACTTGGGCGATCAACTCTGGTGGTAAATCGTACTGTAATTCAGCTAGTTTCATAAATCAATCCACATTGTTAGTCGTTAGTCATTAGACCTTTGACTCTATCCTGGCAGCAATTTAGCCCGCAACTCTGGCGCATAAGTATCAATCAATCCCGCCGTGATGGCATTGCCGCGCGCGATAGCCGCGTAGAGACCGGCAGCGGGGCGTGGAGTGCGCTCTTGCGTCGCCGGATCCAACTCAATGAGGCCGAAACGCAACGACCACCCCTCCGCCCACTCGAAGTTGTCAACCAGCGTCCAGTGGTAGTAGCCTTGAACCGGAAGATTGTACTGCAAAGATTTCCAGAGCTGATGTAGATGCAGTATCAGAGCGCGAGAGCGTTGATCGCCATCGCTGTCTGGCACGCCGTTCTCGGTAATGTGGATGGGGATGTCCAGCTTACCCAAGCGTTTCAGCGCCCGGAAAAGCCCTCTCTCATAAAGTTCTCCATACCCGCCATCCAAGAGTTCCGCATCGGGAGCGTGGGTGGCGCGTCCGTAGAGAGTCTCTGGCGCACCGCCATCAAAGGCGACCAGATCGCGCGTGTAGTAATTCAGCCCAATCCAGTCTAAGGTATGGCGCATGGAGAATGCAGGGCGGAACCCGACCGGCGGAATCCACCAGCCGTTCCACACCGCCTTGATGATACTCTGGTTGAAGCTCAAATCTTGCGCCCAGGCCGCCAGCCGGTCAAGTAACGAGCGGGGATTGGCCGGATCAAAGATACGCAGGTTGTGAGCCAGTCCCACCCGCGCCGCCGGCTGGAGGCGATGGATGGCCCGGTAGGCCGCTGCGTGAGCGCGCAGCAAGTTGTGCAGTACCGTCCGCGTGGCGCCGAGGTCGCGTCGCCCCGGTGGGAAGACCCCCATCAAATAACCCAGCGTAGCGTAAACATTCGGCTCATTGATGGTACACCAAAAATTGGTTTCCTCTCCCAAAACCTGCACTACCTGTTCCACGTAGCGAGTAAAATAGGCGATGGTGCCGGTGTTTATCCAGCCCCCCTGTTTTTCCAACCAGAGCGGATTGGAGAAGTGGTGTAGCGTGACCAGCGGCTCCAACCCGCGTGCGGTTAAGCCGCGCAGCAGCTCGCGATAGCGTTCCAAAACCGCCATATCGAATTTGCCTGGTTCCGGCTCCACGCGGCTCCACTCAATAGAAAGCCTCAAGGCATTCAAGCCTAGATTGACCGCCCGGTCAAAATCCGCCTCGGCATTTTCCCACCAGTCGCAGGCCAAACCCGAAGTAGCTCCCTGCTTGATATGTCCGGCCTCTTGTTCCCAGGCCCACCATTGGTTATTGACGTTATTGCCTTCCACCTGATGCGCAGCGGTCGCCACACCCCACTTGAAACCCGGCGGAAAATGAAAAGTTGCCTCTGCCATACGCTCTCCCCGTTACTTCCTACTTCTTGTTCCCGATGTTCTCACTCAAGTACGCCACGGCCTCTTCCACAGTATCCACCAGCACGGGGTAAGAGAGCACACTGCTCCCAATTTCCGTCTGCGCGGCGATACTTTGCACCAGAGGCTGCCAGTGTGCGCCTACCAACAAGAGCGGTTTATGCGGCAGGTCGCGCTCGGCGATAAATTGTCCCACGTTCCAAGCAAACGTCACTTCGACCAGTGTGCCGATGCCGCCCCAAGTGGCGATAAAACCGTCGCCCTCCGCCAACATGCTCTGAATGCGCAGGTGGATATCAGCGGTGCGACGTTCTTCGGTTAGCCACGGAGTAGGCACTGCCTCCGGGAACTCATCGGTTGTGTAGCCGATCACATGCCCGCCGGCTTGATACGCTCCTTTGCTGACGGCGTTCATCACGGCGGTATAGCCACCGCTACCCACGTCAAATTTGGCGGTCGCTAACAGCTCTCCCAGGCGCTCGGCAGCGTCCAGATGACGCTGCTCCTTTGTGCGTGAACTTCCAAAGACGACTATCAAAGGTTTGGACATAGTTCTCTCTCCTCTAAAAATAAGTCTAAAGTCGTAAGTCAAAGGTCTAAAATCTGCTTCAAAACAAAGGTATTGGCGTTAGGGAAGCGTTTTCGTGGTTGTTGGTGTACCAAAGGCACAGGGGGACTCCTCGAAATCTAGAATCCAGTTACCCCGTAAAAGTATAACTTATCACCGAGACACGGAGAAAAACTATGCTCTCTGCGCCTCCGTGGTGAAATTATCCCAGATCAACCGGGTAAGCGCTGATGCCGATAAAGCCTGGCCCCACATGGGAGCCGATCACCGGCCCGGTCTCGTTGATAAAGAACGTCTCGCAGTTCAGCGACTGCTGCACCCGCTCACCCAACTCCTCGGCCTCCGCCGCGCATTGGATATGCGTCACCGCCGCATGGACGGGGCGCTCACCAACCCGCTTCTTGATCTCCCGGATTAGCTGTCGCTTGCCACGTTTGCGAGTGCGCGTCATCGTCAACGGCTCGATCTTGCCTTTGTCCAGGTGCAATAGCGGACGCACGTTGAGCATCGTGCCCAAAAACTTAGCCGCGCCATTGATCCGCCCGCCCTTGCGCAGATATCCCAGATCCTCCACTAAGAAGGCACTGGCAGAGTGCTGCGCCATCTTGGCTACCAACGCGGCGACCTCTTGCCGAGTAGCGCCCGCCTCCAACGCTCGCGCGGCCGAGGCGATCACGGTGGTCAACAAACAGGTCGTGACCCGCGAATCAACCACCGTGATCCGGTCCGAGGCCAGCTCCTGGGCGGCCAGCTGCGCCACGCGCACCGTGCCGCTCAACTCACCGGAGATATGTATCGAGATAATTTCATCTCCATTTTGCAACAAGCGCTCATACAAGTGCAAAAAATCCCCCGGCGAGGGTTGGCTGGTGCTGGGAGCCGTGGCTACCTGCGCCAACCGTTGATAAAACTCTTCCAATGAAACCTGATCCTCGTCCACAGACCGCGCTCCCATAGTGACTTTGAGCGGCACGGTGTAAATGGGCCACTGCCCAGCAGCACGCGGCGGCAAATAAGCCGTAGTATCCGTCACCAAATGAATCATAATAATTCCTCCCCGGAACTAAATAAAAAGTAAAAAATAAATTGACCATACCCGCTTACGGGCAGGGCAGGTGGGGAGGTTCTCAAGCAAGTTCGCTTTTAATACCCACTCTTATATTTGATAAAACGGTGCTCCTTTTATAGTTTCGAACTCCACTTAAGAATAGAAAATAATAACTGTTCCCAACCCACCTGCAATAAATGACCTTTTCATTATAACGTATTTGGAACGAGTAACAATAGACACACATTAGTCACTTGGGCGAGTGGCCCCATAGTCAGTTAAGCGGGTAGCCGTTTAGTCAGATTCCGTCCACAGATTATGCGGATTTCGCGGATTTTTTCTCTGTATCTCAATGGTGAAAATATCTCTTTTCAAGTGAACCAAGCCAATAATCACTTCCCCAAATCCACCCGCACCTCTCGCAGCATCACCCGGCCGTCATCCCCCTCACTGGCCGGCAACCGTTGCCCCGTCTGCGCATCATACCAGCCCACGCCGAGATGGTACTCTCCCGCCGCCAGCCCGTGCAAGTCCAACGTTACCGTCTCGCTCACCACCTCCCCGGCGGCCCACCAGCTGGTTGGATAGCTCCACGCGCGCGGCATCGCATCATCCTGCGCCACCACCGCGCCCGACCCCACCGCGTAGAGATGGACAAAACGTTTGTAATCCTGAGCAGGAGCACGTTTAGCTTGCCACCATAAAATCAGCCGTAGTTTTTCTAGGGAAAATTCATAATCGTACCCCAAAAGTTGCAAGACCTCGCCGAACTGCGCTTCCTGGGGGAAGGGAGGGGGGGGCGACTCAAAAGAGCGTGCGCGGAGTGTCACGGGTATTGACTCGGAAACTACGCTGCGCGTCAAGCTTTTCCCTGCTTCCAAGAGTGTCAACTCCAACTGGTAGGGACCGGGAATCAGCTGTGGCGGCAACTCCATCTCTACTCGGGCGCGGACCCAGGTAAAGCGGGGCCAATCCGTGGTGCGTGATCCAGGAGCCAGCGGCACTTCATGTTCCGCAACCACTGTCGCGTCTGGCGCCAACAACGTCCACTGAGCCGTTAGCTCACCGGCAGGCTCCTCCAGCGCGTTCCACTCTGGATAGAAAGTCAACCCCTCGCCTTCGGTGATCTTGGCCGGCAATCCCAACCCGAGTAACGCCACCCCGCCAGCCTGTGAAAGAACCGTATGCCCTTTGCGCACCTGCTCACAGCACGCCTCCCGTAAGTTGAAGAGCGCCGGCTTATGCAGCGTGAGTGGCACTTCAATTTCGCCGCCGCCCGCCAGCGTGGCCTCCAGATAGGTGATCACCTGGAGCGTATATTCGCCGGGCGCCAAACCCTCCGGCAATGTGAGCACCAGGTAATCCGTCACCAGCTCGCCTGGAGACCAGAGCGTAGTCGGCAAGTAACCGTAGCCCGGTTGCAGATCCTGCTGCACCAGCTGGCGTCCGTTCATATCCCGCAGCCGTAACGAGAGGCTCCAATTGCGCGCCGTGCCGCTCGTTGACCAGCCCATCTTCAGCCGGAGCAGTGTCGGGCGGGGTTGCTCCGCCGTGACGGAGTGCAACGTTAGCTCGCCGTTCCCCAACGTCGCCACTACCGGCGCATCGACGGGCAAGCGCGGCCCTCGTAGCACGCGCACCGCCCCCACGTAGAGCGCGCCCATGCCGCGTCCCTGCGCTGTCACCCCGTGGAACTCCTCTGCGGCGTTGTGGACGTGTAGTTCCAGCAGGTAAAGTCCGCGCGCCAAATCTGCCGGTAACATGAGCACGAGCTCCTGCTCCGGCGTGATGCGGGCATGCGTCTCCGCCAATGTGTAGGGCGCATTATGACGCGGCGTTGCCGGTGAAACCAAGCGTAGCGTCGCTGTGAGCGGCGCGGAGAAGAGGCGCGACCAGCTGGCTGTCACCGTGATTTGCTCGCCAGGCGCAGCCTCGGCCGGCGCATTGACCGCGTCCAACTGCACGGCTCCAAAATCCACCGGCCCCCGGTGCGGATAAGGCTGCTGTACAAAGTCAAAGAACGTTGCTGGTGCTCCCGTACTCATTCCGCCCTGCAATGCTCGGTAGGTTGCGGGCAGTCCCACTGCTAAAGTCAACAGGCTAATGGCTAACAGCAAATGGCGAATGGCAAATGGCAAATCAGCTCGTTGCTCCGCTAGTCCCTCATCCCTGCGGCGGACAAAGAGCGCCAGAACGCAACCCAACGCCGTCACGCCAGAGAGCAGCAGCGCCACTGTGCGGAGCGGGGTGTTGCCCAATCTCAGCGTGACCGTCTGCGCGCCAGCCGGTAACTCCATCGTCAAGCGGCCGGAACCGGTCAACGGGTGGACATCGGTGGGCGCGCCGTCCACCGTGGCGCGCCAGCCGGGCCACCAGTGGAGCGGGAACGTCACCGGGCCGGCATGGGCCAGTTCCACTTGCCAGCGTTGGCGCGCCGGCGTCCGTTCCAAGAGCGCTGCTGAGAGCACCATCCCGTCAGCGGCGCGGGGGCGAGCGGCATTCACGCCATCCACCACCGCCTCGGCGATGTAGAGACGCGGCGCCACATCCGCCGGCAGATACTCGTAGCGGATCGTCGTGCCGATATTGCCGGTGAAGGATTCGTAAAGGAGCAAGTTGTCCCATGTGACGTCCTCGCTGGCAATCAGCAGCCGGTCAAGGTTTAGGTTGAGCAACGCTGAAGAGACGCTCAGTGCGCTCAGCAAAACGTAAAGTATCCCCCGCACCAGCTTGGGCCGGTCTCCTGACCGTGCCCGCCCCTCGTTTTTTCGCTTCTGCACCTCTTCGCTTTTTCGCCTTCTCGCTCCCTCGCTTTCTCGCTTTCTCGCTTCTTCGTCTTCTTGTCTCCTCGCTTTCTCGCTCCCTCGCTCCCTCGCTATCCCCCCCGTCACCGCCGCTGCGAAGAGCGCCTGCACGGAGAGAAATCGCCACGGGAACTGGGTCTTGGCTAACAGAGGCAGATATTCCCAGAGCGGTCTAGAGAGGGGGGTGATCATGAATGTGGCAACCACCGATCCGAGGAATAAAAAAAGTGTGCTTATGGTGGCTCGGTCAGGAGACCGGCCACAGCTAGCGCTGATTGCCGTTTGACCTTCGACGTTTGACTTTCGACTTTCGACTTTCGACTTTTGACCTTCGA
>JAYELZ010000075.1:0-11233 GCA_034717835.1 Chloroflexota bacterium | reverse complement strand
TTCGACTTTCGACTTTCGACTTTTGACCTTCGACTTTTGATTTTCGGCCTTCAACTTTCGACTTTTGACTTTTGAGGATATGCCACACCAGAACACCTGCTCCGCTGAGCGCCAGCCCGGCCTGTACCAGACCCATCGTAAACGCGCCGCCGTCTTCCCCACCGGTGACTTCATAAGCGAAGCGCCAGCCGTGTTGTACCAGGTTCACACCGCGAAAGTGATTCTCGTAGCTAAAATAGCCTTCGGTGAACTCCGGCCCCAGCTGCCCGTAGCCCATCTCTCCGATAGCTGGCAGCCAGAACCAAGCCGTGAGCAACATTCCGAGCATGAAGGGGAGCGCGACCCTCACGCCACGGCGCCACAACGGCTCAGAAGATTGCGCCTGCCAATTGACCAGCAGCGCGTAGAGCAGCGCGAACGGCGAGAAGATCAACGCAGAGACGTTATGCGTCAGAATCAGCGCGCCGTAGGCCAGCGCCGCGGTGACCAGACGGCGCGCGGTGTAACGTTCCGCCAGCCGTCCCAGCAGCCAGAGGATGAGCGGATACCAGACGAAGGCGTAAAATTCTGAGAGCGAGTCGCCGCGCACGTAGACGTTGACCAGATGGAAGGGCGCGAAGGTGTAAGCGGTAGTAGCCAACCACCGGGCGGCCTGGTTTTTATAGAGCCGCCGCGACCAGAGCGCCATCGTCAACGCGGCCAGCAGAAAGCCGAGGGTCTGCGTCGCCTGGATCGCCAGCAAGGGAGAGAATCCCCACATCGTCAACCCACCGCTCAGGTAGTAGGGCAACGCCGCGTAATGATTGAAGAAGGGATAGCCCAGATCATAAGCCGCGTGCCCCATCCACCGTGGTGGGAAGATACCCTGGCGCAAATTCTCCGCCATCTCCAACGTGCGCGCCAGCAGGAATGGGCTATCCCCACCTCCGCGCGTGCTGACCATCCCTGGCCCCCAGAGCGGCGCAGCGGCTAAGAGCGCCAGCAAAAGAGGCAGCGCGTAATACTTTATTCTATTTACCCACCTTGATTTATTGGTCGTTGACATCGAAGCCCTTTTTCGTTATACTGTAAATGATTTAGTAATACTTATTGGAGGTTATTATGGCACGAACTACGACTGTTTCCTCAAAAGGCTGGGTAGTGATCCCCAAAAAATTGCGTGAAGCCTATAATCTCACTCCGGGCGCCAAAGTGCAGATTGTAGATTACGGCGAATCTCTACGGATTATCCCAGTACCGGAAGATCCCATCGCGGCGCTAGATGGCATGTTTGCTACAGAGACAGAAGAGGAATCCTGGACAGAGATCCTACTCGCAGAACGCCGCAAGGAGTATGGGCATTTAGAAGAGAAGGTCTCGCATGAGTAAACATTACATCCTGGATTCCTTCGCTCTAATAGCTCTCTTACGCCACCAGCCCGGCGGGGAAACGGTCTGCAAACTGCTCCAAGAATCCCGAACCGGCAAGTGCAACCTCTGGCTCAGCCTCATAAACTTCGGAGAGATTGCATATATTTTGGAACGGAAACGAGGTCAGCGCGGTGTACGGAAGTTTATCACTGCTTTGGACGAAACCACCGTAGAACTGGCTGCAATAACCAGAAAGCGTGTGTTAGCCGCAGCACATATCAAAGCCAATCATCCGCTTTCTTACGCCGACGCCTTCGCCGTCGCGCTGGCTCAAGAATTGAAGGCCACCGTCGTCACCGGTGATCCGGAATTCCATACCGTCGAGAAGCTCATCGACGTGCTCTGGCTGTAATGGACTCACGACTCGGCTAGAGATTGTAGGTATCTTTTCAGAAAGTGAGAGGAAATCAGGAGACGTCACTTAAAGCAACTGCGGACTAACGTAATCCGCCCCAGATTATTGAGTAGTTACCTCCGGGCCTCTGCGGTGAAATTGGGGGGGGTCCAGTGGAGTCTTGCATGACCCCACTGGAAAAACGGCAAAACGCGGCTCAGTCAGGGAATTACTGATTCGCCATTTGCCATTTTTACTTCTCCTCGCGCATGTACGCCGTCCCCAACGCAGCCGGCGCGCCGATGCGTTTGTTCAGCGTCTCCCACCAAGTCATCACAATTAGGATGCCAATCGTCGCCAGGTAGGGGAGCATGTTCAAGTAGGCCGAGGGGATATTGGTACCGGCGGCCTGCAAGCGGAACTGCACGGCGTTGATACCGCCGAAAAGGATGGCTCCCAGCACAGCACGGGCCGGGTTCCACATGGCGAAGATCACCAGCGCAATCACAATCCAGCCGCGTCCCCCGGTGATATTTTCAGACCAGCCGGGTGTGTAGGACAGCGAGAGGTGCGCTCCCCCTAGGCTCACCAACATACCGCCCAAGATCGTGTAAAGATACCGCACTCGAACAACGTCAATGCCCATGGCGTCCGCCGTTTGCGGATTTTCGCCCACCGCACGGAGGTTCAGACCATTGCGCGTCCTGTAGAGGTAGAACCAGGCTAGGGGAATTAGAATGTAGAGTAGGTAAGTCAAAATATCCTGCTTAAAGAGCGCGCCTACCACGGGAATATCACTAAGGAAGGGTACCATGTAAGGTTCAAATCTTGGACCGACCTTACCAACCAGGTAATAACCATTGCTGGCGGGACCCAAACGTTGCCCTAAGAAACTCGCCAGGCCACTGCCAAAGAGAGTGATGCTCAAACCACTCACTACTTGGTTAGCCCGCATGGTGACGGTCAAGAAAGCGTGGAGAGAGGCCAGCAGCGCGCCGATCAAAAGCGCGACCAGCACACCCAACCAGGTACTTCCCGTGTAGTAAGCGGTGGCGAAGGAGAGCACAGCCCCCATCAACATCATGCCTTCCAAGCCCAAATTTAGAATTCCGCTGCGCTCGGTGTAGATTTCCCCCACCGTGGCATAGATGAGGGAGGTTCCGGCCCGCAAGGTGATAGCTAGTACAGATGAAAGCAGAGCGATCATGATTATGCCTCCTCAATGGTGGTAAGTGCCGACGAAGTTCTTTCCGGGCGGATAATGCGTAACTGGTACTCGGTGAAGAGACTCCCGGCCAGCATGGGGAACAAGATCATCCCTTGCAATACCAACCCGACGGCGGCCGGCAGACCCATCATCATCTGCACCTGATCGCCGCCGACCAACAACGCCCCCATCAGGATAGCGACCAGGAGCACGGCGATGGGATTCAGTTGAGCCATCCAGGCAACGATGATGGCGGTGTAGCCATAGCCAATAGAAAGCCCCTGTTGCAAGCGGTGGGAGATACCCGCCACCTCGCAAGCCCCGGCCAGACCACTCAACGCGCCAGAGAGCGCCAAGGCTAAGATGACGTTGCGGGCGATATTGATACCCAGGTAACGCGCTGCGCGTTTGTTCTCGCCGATAATACGCAACTCGAAGCCCCAGCTGGTACGATTGAGCACCAGCCAGAGGACGACGGCCAGGATTACCGCGAAGAGCAGGCCCAGATGCGCGCGGGTATGTCCCAGACGTGGCAGCCAAGCAGCGGCCGGGAAGGGGGCCGTGCCTGGAAAACCAAACCCTTCTGGATCGCGCCAGGGGCCGTAGTAGAGATGTTTAGAGTAGAGTATTGCCACGTAGTTGAGCATCAAAGTGGTGAGCGTCTCGTCCACGCCCAGCAGCACCTTGAGCGCGGCCGGGACGCCGGCCCAGATCGCGCCAGCCAACATCCCCAAGAGGATGACGGTGGGCAACAACATCCAAGCCGGGAGCACGTCTGCCAGGGAGAGCGCGGCCCAGGCAGCGGCAACACCTCCCAGTGTCAACTGGCCTTCCGCCCCGATGTTCCAGAAGCGCATCCGGAAGGCAATAGAAACTCCCAACCCGGTTAGCATCAACGGGATGGCTTTAACAAATGTCTCGGAAATGTTGCGCCAGGAACCGAAAGCTCCTTTACCCATTGCAGCATAAGTTGAGAGAGGGTTGGCCCCCGAAACGGCTAACAAAGCGGCTCCCAGTAAGAGCGAGAGCAAGAATGAGCCTATGGGCACTAAAATAATCGCCTGTCGCGAAACAGACTGGCGTTTTTCAAAGATGAATTGCATGGATTTTCTCCTTTAGCAAGTTACCAGTCATAAGTCGAAAGTCAAAGGTCGAAAGTTGATATCATCTCAATATTTGGGGGCAGTTTTCACTGCAGAGACGCGGAGAGCACAGAATTTTTTATTTCTCCTCTGGGTGCTCTGCACCTCCGTGGTGCGCAGACTAACTGCCAGCGCATTTCCCCCTAGCTATTGAGAAGCTACAATACTTGACATTCCCAGCCGCACACCCCCTACCCGGCGATTTGGCTTAACCGGCTACCGGCCATCATTAAGCCCAGCGTTTTGATCTGTGCTCCTTTGGAAGGCAGTACGCCCATCACCTCACCATCAAAGAGCACAGCTACTTTATCAGAGATAGTTAGTAATTCCTCCAAATCCTCCGAGATCAATAATACGGCATTACCCTGAGCGCGCTGTTTAAGTAACCGCTTGCGGACGGCTTCCGTAGCACCCACGTCCAGACCACGCGAGGGGTATACAGCTACCAGGATCCCTTTACAAGCGTCAATCTCGCGGGCCAAAATGGCTTTCTGGATATTGCCCCCAGAGAGGAATTTAATATAAGTTCTAGGTGTCGGGGTGGCAATTTCGAAGGCTGAGATCATTTTCTTGGCAAATGCCAAAATTTCTTGGGGGTGCAGCACGCCATGTTGAGACATGGGCTGGTTACGATAACCCTTCATCGCCAAGTTGTCAGAAACAGCCATAGCACCTACCGCTCCCACGCCCACTCGATCAGCGGGAATGTGGCTGACACCAGCTTGGATTATTTCCAGGGGGGAGCAATTGGTCATCGGTTGCCCGCCGATCAAAACTTCACCTGAAGTTACTGTGCGTAGCCCGGTAACGGCTTCTGAAAGTTGTCGTTGCCCATTACCCGCCACGCCTGCAATCCCCAGAATTTCCCCGCCCCGAATTTGGAGCGAGACACCACGTAACGCCGGCAACCCTTTATCATCCTGCGCGTGAACAGCGCGCATTTCCAGCAATATGTCGCCGGGAGTGGATGGTTCCTTATCCAACCGGAAGAGCACCTCGCGGCCCACCATCAACCGGGCTAACTCCTGTGCATCGGTCTCGGCGGTTCTTTTGACGGCAATGCTTTTGCCGTGCTGCAATACCTGCACCCAATCGGAGAAGGAGAGTACCTCATCCATTTTATGGGTGATGAAGATCGCGGATTTACCCTCGGAAGTCATTACCTGGAGCACATGCGCTAACTCCTCAGACTCCTGGGGGGTGAGCACCGCGGTCGGTTCGTCCAGAATCAGAATTTCAGCGCCGCGATAGATTAGTTTGAGAATCTCCACGCGCTGTTGTTCACCCACGCTCAATTGCCAGATGCTGGCGTGAGGATCTACTTGCAAATTATACCGCTCAGAGATCTTATTGATGCGCGCGACTACTTTGTCCATCTGAGGGACAAAGGGTGAATCCTGCAATCCCAAGATAGTATTCTCGGCCACGGTCATGGTAGGCACCAACATGAAGTTTTGGTGTACCATGCCAATGCCTAAGGCGTCAGAGTCGCGCGGCGAGTGAATCTCCACCGGTTGCCCGCGCAGATAGATTTCCCCTTCATCTTGTCGGTAAAGGCCAATCAAGACGTTCATCAACGTGCTCTTGCCGGCCCCGTTTTCACCCAATAAAGCCAATACCTCGCCCGGATAGAGTGCCAAATCAACGCTATCATTAGCCACTACGCCGGGAAAACGTTTGGTGATGCCACGTAATTCTAAAACAGGTATCTTTTCTATGGTCATAAAAACTCCTCAACATAATAACGCAGCTCAACTGGGACTCTTAACAAAAAAGGGGTGAGGCTGAGCGCCTCACCCCTTTTGCACAATAAATTAATCTTCGGGGATTGAACCCATTACCCCTTCCACGAAGAAACTCATCCCCAACATGTCGCCATCTGCCATGCACTCACCTTCAGCGACGATGGTATTGCCAGCTTGATCAACTACCGGCCCACAGAAGACGTCCCAGTCGCCACTGATGATCCTCTCCCGCTCAGTTGCCACCAGATCACGGACATCCTGGGGAACCTTGGGGCTGAATTCAGCCAGTTGCACGACATCATCCTGTAAACCGCCCCAGAACTGATGGGTCTCCCAACTACCATCCAACGCCGCTCTAACCGTATTGATGTAGTAGGGTCCCCAGTTCCAGACCGGAGCGGTCAACACAGTATCGCCCACAAAGGAGCGCATATCCGAGTCATAGCCGATGCTCAACGCGCCACGTTCCTGGGCCGCTTTCTGCGGCTCCGTGGTATCCTGGTGCTGCGTGATGATGTCGGCGCCTTCGTCTAACAATGCGACGGCGGCCTCACGCTCGATAACGGGATCGTACCACGTGTTAGTCCACACTACCCGCACTTCGGCTTCTGAGTTGACAGAGCGCACACCACGGGTGAAGGCGTTGATCCCGCGCACTACCTCAGGGATGGGGAAGGCGGCTACGTAGCCGATGGTGTTGCTTTCGGTCATCTTGCCCGCCACAATCCCGGCCAGGTAACGGGGTTGGTACATGCGCCCAAAGTAGGTCGCCATGTTGTCAGCCGTCTTGTAACCAGAGCAGTGCTCAAATTTGACGTCGGGGAATTCCTGCGCTACTTCCAACGTGGGGTCCATATAGCCAAAAGAAGTGGCGAAGATCATATCATAACCCTGTTGAGCGTAGTCGCGGAGTACGCGAGCTGCATCGGGGCCTTCGGGAACGTTCTCGATGTATTTGGTCTCTACCGCATCGCCGAGCTCTTCAGCCAGCATCTTGCGGCCACGATCTTGCTCGTAAGTCCAACCCAAGTCACCTGGAGGGCCAATGTAAACGAAGGCCACTTTGTACGCCTCTTCCACTTCCGGGGCAGCGCTCTGGCCACAACCTGCTAAAAGAATCGCCAACACCAACGCCAATGAAAAAACGTGCCAAATCTTATGTTGCATGTTCATTCCTCCCTCTAATTTAGTAAATAGTATACAGAGTAATGCGGGCAACCTAATCATCGTCGTTTTATTTTGGAACCACCTCCTCTATCAAGTGTAAAACAATCGGTCTACGCGGGTGAACTACGCCAGAATAGCCGCAACTTTAGTCGCTCTGCTTGTCTGACATCTGACTTCTATGCTAATTATAGAGGATTGGAAGGATTGTCAAACAGATAGCTCTGACTCGTAATTTCAGGCGTCGTTCCGAGCAATCGGCCAGAAGCACAGGTAGGCGGTTGGGATTTGACGCAGGTCAAGGAGGCTTTCGTTTCTGGCTTAGAATCTCCCTTGAGGCGCTCAAGATTCCTCGACTACGCGCCCCTCGTACTACTCGGAGCACTCCGCTCGGAATGACATGCTCGGTTCCGCAAATCGGGGAAGAGCGTCTTAAAATCAGCGTCTGCCCCCGAGAAATCTTTATTGAGCACTTCTACCCTATCGCGCGTGATGCGGTAGTGATCAAAGTCACGGCTGACCAGCGTCGCGGGGAAGATAGCGCGGGACTCCTCCAACATCTCGCGGACCGGGTAACGCTGCGAGAGGTGATTCAACACTAACACGCGCACGCCCGCCTCGCGGGCCAGTTGGGCCGCTTGTGCGGCGGTGAGATGCCCAAAGCGGCGGGCCATCTCCGCATCGCGTTCCAAGTACGTCGCCTCGCAGACCAACAGATCTACCCCGCGCACCACTTCCACCAGATTATCAATGCGTGCGGTATCGCCCGTCAGCGCCAGAGAAAGCCCCGGTCGGGGAGGCCCTAAGACCTCTCCCGGCTCGATGACACGCCCATCCGCCAACGTAATGCTCTGACCGTTGACCAACTGGCTGCGCTCTGGGCCGGCGGGAACGCCCAGCGCTGCGGCCTTCTCCGCCAAGAAGGGCCGGCGGGGACGCTCGCGGAAGAGATACCCGTAGCTCCCCGGCCCCCGATGTATGACTGAAAAAGCATAAACCGCTAAGGTTTCGTTGCCTAGCAGCCACCCTGGTTTAATATCCGTCAATTGCACCGGGACCGGAGGATTAGCCCCACGCAATACCACGCGAAAGAGCAATTCGCTGACCCGCGCTAAGGCCCAGCTGCCACCGTAAATCTCGATGTGCTCCACCGCTTCCCACCGTGCAAAAGTGGAGATCAGGCCACCTAGCCCCAAAATGTGATCTAAGTGCCCATGCGTGAGCAGAATGCGCTCTAAACGTCGAAATCCCAGCCCGCTACGTAAAATTTGCCGCTGTGTACCTTCCCCACAATCCACCAAAAAGCGTTCGTCCTGATAAATAACTAGCTGGGACGGTAGCCCTCGCTCTATCGTCGGGGCCGAAGCCGCGGTACCCAACAGCATAATCTCTAGCATAACCTCACTCCAGAAAGTTAACCCTCATCAATATGCGTACGGGTACTCTCGGCTTGCCACCAACGCCACCATTTGAGCGCGCTGTATGCCCAGAGCCAGAGCAATCCCAGCGTCAGTGCTCCCATCAGCACCACAAAAAGTGGACTCGGTGGCAGCTCCTCCCCCTCGCTCAGCAGCCCCAAGGCCAACATTTCAAAGTAGAGAGCTACACTTACAACCAAAATTGCGGGGATTCCCGGTTGGCGGAATACCGTGCGCAAAGTATCCCACGTCCACCCGCACAACAGCGGTATGCCTGCCGTCAGCGGGACCGTCACCAAGAGGCAATACGGGGCCGCCAGCACCTGCATAAAGAAGGGAATGCCCAGGAAAAAGAGTGCCCAAACGAGGATGAAAGCCTGTGTGGAACGCTCCTCCTCTTGCCACTGGCGCAACATCAAAGTCAGCGCCAAAGCACCGACCACATGAAAAGGAAGCAAGAAAAAAAGCAACAACCAGTTACCCATAACGTTATTATACTCAGGAGCGCAGGGGTTGACAAATCTACTTGTCCCTGGGTGGTTCGTATAATCACGACCGGCAACGGTTGAGTTTGCTGAGAAAGTCGAGGATTGCACCACGGAGGCGCCGAGAGCACAAAGGTTTTAGAGTTGGTAATGGGGGGACGGTGAGAAACCAGACCCCCATAAAAGGCACTTAGGTTATGGTCGGCATCCTCACCGGCCCCACTTGACTCAACGCCGTACCCACTTGACCGCATCAAAAGCAATAAGGCGCGTGCAATAGGGTTCGTAGGTCACATCGCCAGAGAGACGTATTCGGAGTTGCCGCCGTTGAAGTAGTATGTACCCAGTGAAACCCACCGCTCACCTTGCGTGGATTGGTTCACTATCCGCAAGGTGTAGGCAGCGGCATGTCTCACCCAATAACGTGCCTGCGCTGTGGTCGTGTACCGGTAGGGGATGAAGACGAAAACTTCATAGTACCAGGCGTCAACGAGCAGTTGCCCGTTCACCCAGAACCGTGCGCCGTCATCCACCGTCAGCGAGAAAGTGTACATGTCCGCTGTGAGATCCACTGTGCGCGTCCAGTGCGCCGAGAAGTGGTCGGACTGGATAGCAGCGGCCGGGGAACCAGCTCCCCAGTCAAAGTTGACGGCGCTATCGTACCTGGTCAGCGCCGGGGTGCCACCGAGCGTCATATTGTTGAAATACTCGGCTTTCCACTCTCCCGTGCTACCTTTCTCCACCCAGGAAAGCTTAGAGACGGCTAGCCCGCTGTTCTCATACATACTCCACCTTGATGTAATGATGTCCCGAACCCAGGTATTTGTCGAAGGTGAAGGTGGTGGGTGGGTGATCATCCCAGGTTAAACTTGCCAGATCGATAGGTTTGATGTAGCTTTGCGCTGCGCGCGTCAGGACTAAGGTTGACGTGTGACACAAAATCGCAGGTTAGCACATATTTCAAGGTAAAAGGAGTGTGAAATGCAGGTAGAGCCAAGATGGAAATTGTGGGTGGGTATCGGCGTATTACTGATCTTGATGGCGGCGTGTGCGACGGAGACACCGCCGGTAAATCCCACCTCCACGCCGCGTCCCAGTCCCACAGTGGAGGTAGCAGCTACAGAGACAACAGAGGAACCTGCCGTGCCAGCAGAGGGATTGCCGAAGGATCCGGCCGGGCGCGATGGCTGGTACGATGCGCCACCAGAGATGCAAATTAACCTGGATAAATACTATGCCGCCACGCTGGAGACGGACAAGGGCGAAATCGTAGTTGAATTATTTGCCCAGCAAGTACCCCAGACCATCAATAACTTTGTCTTTCTGGCCCGCGAGGGATTCTATGACAACACCACCTTCCACCGCGTGATCCCTGACTTCATGGTGCAGGGCGGCGATCCCGCCGCGACCGGGCTGGGAGGCCCCGGCTACACCTTTACGGATGAGTTTGACCCCACGCTAGGTCATGACCGCGCCGGCATCCTCTCTATGGCCAATTCCGGGCCAGGCACCAACGGCAGCCAGTTCTTCATCACCTTTGGGCCGACCACCTGGTTAGATGACAAACACACCGTCTTTGGCAAAATCATCGCCGGCCTCGACGTGCTCCACGCCATCAGCCCCCGCGACCCGGAGACGGCCACCACTCCCGGCGATGCGCTCATGAGCATCACCATTGAGGAGAGCGCAGAGCCATTCGCCTCGCAGCGAACGCCCAATGCCGAGATCGCCGTGCCGGAGGAAGCCATCGCCCGGTACAATCTCTATTCAGAGCCGCCGGAGATGCAACTGGACGAAACGCAGCAGTACAGCGCCACCATCATCACAGAGAAAGGGGAAATCAAAATCACGTTAGATGCAGAGATTGCGCCGGTCACGGTCAACAACTTTGTCTTTCTGGCCGAAGCGGGATTCTATGACGGTCTGACCTTTCACCGCGTGGAACCGGAATTTGTTATCCAGGGCGGGGATCCGACCGGCAGCGGGCAAGGCGGCCCCGGCTACGTCCTCCCGGCGGAGATTGGGTTGGAGCACAGCGTAGGCGCCATCGCCATGGCCCGGCTACCCGATCAGGGCAACCCTCGCCAGATGTCGAGCGGCAGCCAATTCTACATCACCCTGCAAGCGACCCCGCAGTTAGATGGCGCGTACACTGTCTTCGGGTACGTCACCGAGGGATTGGACGTGGTCAACGCCATCGCTGTGGGCGACGTGATCGAGGAGATTAAAATCGAGCGGGAGTAATGTCAATTTGCTAGAGGTTTGTAGTAGGCACTTTAGTGCCGTCAAATAGTTAGCCTAACGGCGATAAATCGCCTACTACGAACT
>JAYELZ010000074.1:0-4546 GCA_034717835.1 Chloroflexota bacterium | reverse complement strand
CGTGGTAGGCTTGACCAATCATCGTATTCGAAACCAGTTGGCTCAACATGTTGCCGTCTAGCCTAGACTTGAAAAATCAGTGACTGGGTGGCAAACTGAAAACTCCCCTTATCATGCAACAGGTCTATTGCAGAGTATCACTTAGCCCTATCACTTACCACTTAACCACCACCAAAAGGAGTTTTGTGTATGGCGCGCCTGCATGAATATCAAGGAAAGAAAATACTTAAGCAATTCAAGTTTGCCGTCCCGCAAGGGCGCGTGGCGACGACGCCCGACGCGGCGCGCGCTATCGCCGCCGAGATCGGCCGGCCGGTGATGGTCAAGGCACAGGCCTGGGTGACGGGACGCGCGACTCTGGGCGGTATCCGCAAGGCCACCACGCCCACTGAGGCCGCAACCGCGGCTGCCGCGATGTTGGGCCTGAAGATCAAAGATTTCACCGTGGAACAGGTGCTGATCGAGGAGCAATTAGATATCGCCCGCGAGTTCTACGCCGGCGTCATCGTGGACGACCGGGAGCAGGCCCCGCTGGTGATGTTTTCCAGCGTCGGCGGCACCGGCATCGAGGAGATCGCTGCGCAGACCCCCGACAAGGTCGCTTACACGCGCGTAGATATCGAGTTCGGGTTACAGGATTACCAGGCGCGCAATCTGGTGCGCCAGACCGGCATCGGCGGCAAATTGCAGTGCGACTTAGGCTCGCTGCTGGTGCGGCTCTACAACGTCGCCCGCGCCTACGAGGCCCGCGCGGCCGAGATCAACCCGCTGGTGCAAACCGCAGACGGCCGGCTCTACGCCGCCGATTGCCGCATCACCGTGGATGACTACGCCGTCTTCCGCCACCCCGACCTGGGCATCGAGATCGCCCGCGAGTACAATCGCCCGCCTACCCCGCTGGAGCGCGTCGCCTACGCGGTGGAGGCCAACGACTATCGCGGCACATTCTACTTCATCCAGATGGCGCAGGATTTCGAGAGGGGCGAGGGCTACATTGGCTTCCACGGCGCGGGTGGCGGCGGCTCGATGATGAGCATGGACGCGGTGCTGCGCCAGGGGTACCAGGTCGCCACCTTTGTGGATACCAGCGGCAATCCGCCCGCCAGCAAAGTCTACCGCGCGGCGAAGATCGTGCTGGCCGTCGGGCCGATTGATGGCTACTTCGGTTCCGGTTCCGGCGTCGCCAGCCAGGAACAATTCTACTCGGCGCGGGGGATGTTCAAGGCGTTTTTGGAGGAGCAGGTGGACGTGCCCATCGTCATCCGGCTGGGCGGCAATGCCGAGGACCAGGCCGTGGAGATACTGGAGTCGCTCAACGGCCGCATCCCCGCGCCGGTGGAGGGCTACAAGAAAGATGACGCGCCGGATTTTTGCGCTGCGCGTTTGGATGATCTCATCAAGAAGTTACAAGTTGGAAAGTTGAAAGTTGAAAGTCGAAAGTCAAAAGTCAAAAGTCAAAAGTCGAAAGTTGGAAGTTCAGAATCGGCGCAGAGGCCGTATTGTTTCAAGACTGTGACTGGGGGGACGGTCACGTTGGATCACGCGGTCTGCGCAACGTGTGAGAGCAAGGTTTGCATCGAGGCGTGTGCGCGGAAAATCCTCTCGCTCAATGATGAGGGCTGCCCGGTGCTCAACATCACCCGCGAGGAGGCCGCACGCGGGCGTTGTGTCGAGTGTCTGGCCTGCGAAGTGGATTGTCTGCTCTACGGCGCGGGCGGGGGGTATGTCGATTTGCCGATTGAAGGAGGAAGGTCAAAAGTCTAAGGTCAAAGGTCTAACGTCGAAAGTCGGGGAGGGTTGAATGGCCAAGATTGAACGTTTTGAGGATGTGAACAGCTGGCAGAAAGGGCGCGAGTTATGTCGAATGGTTTATCGTCTCACGAATTCGGGGAAATTCAGTCGTGATTTGGGCTTGCGTGACCAGATACGCCGTTAGGTATCCAGCATTAAAGAGCAATTCTGTTCTTCAGTAGCTGTAAAATACTATCGAGGGAACGAACTTCAGAAGATTCAAGTCGTTCGTCCAAATGTCTATGATGGGGATGGGTGAGGACTTCTGGATGATGCGGGGCATTATCCCAGCCACAGATGAGAGCATCTTGTTCGTCCAGCCAGTAGTAGGCATACCGGCATAAATGCCCATCAACCCAAACCTCGGAAATACGCAGATTGGAGCCGTCGGCTAAAACGGCTTTGGCGCGTATAGTTTCTATCCCTTCTCGATATAGATGTTCGAAGAAAGGGACACTAACGACCAGCTCGGGGAATTGTTCAAGTCGTTGTTTCATGGGGGAGTAAAGCTACCTTGCGTAACCGCTTCACGATTTTCTCTTGCCGGTCAAGCACTGCTTGCCAGAAGAACCAGCGGTTGTAATCTTCATGCGCTTCCACGGAGGCATTTTCAGGCAGTCCCTGTCTCTCCAATTCACTTAGAGACATGCCATATTGGGCCTCGAACTGTTGAATATGTGTTTTAGCCTCTTGCATCTCTGCTAAAAGTCCGTGGAGTCGCAGACGAGTATATTGGCGCAGAGCGCCACGCAGGAGACGATCTTGTTCTGGGGCGTAGAGATCACTCAAAACCTGGGGAATTTGCATCTCAACTACCGACATCATCCTCTCCTTATCACTTTTGCACTTAAGGATTGTCAGGCTCAACTAAATTCATTATACTACATAAAGCCGAAGGTCAAAAGTCGAAGGTCGAAAGTTGAGGAGGGTTGAATGGCCAAGATTGAACGTTTTGAGGATGTGAACAGCTGGCAAGCGGGGCGCGAGTTATGTCGAATGGTTTACCACATAACGAATTTGGGGAAGTTCAGTCGCGATTTTGGATTGCGTGACCAAATGCGCCGCGCTGCGGTCTCTATTATTTCTAACATCGCCGAAGGATTTGAAAGCCAAAGTGACCAAACATTTATCCGCTATCTATACATTGCTAAGGCTTCCTCTGGTGAGGTACGCGCTCAAGCTTATGTGGCACTAGACCAGGGTTACATCTCGCAAAAAGAATTTGATGCGCTATATGCTCTGGCTACCGAAACCAGTCGTCTCACCGCTGGATTCATCGAATATCTCAAAAAGAGCGCGTCCTGACGGCTTTTGACTTGCAACTTTAGACTTTTTTAAGAGGACAACATGGCTATTCTAATTGATGAAACGAAACGGGTTTTAGTACAAGGTATCACCGGGCGCGAAGGAATGTCCCGCACGCAGTTGATGGCCGATTACGGCACCCACGTCGTGGCCGGGGTGACGCCGGGACGCGGCGGCCAGCAAGTACATGGTATTCCGGTCTTCGATACCGTCGCGGAAGCGTGGGAGCAGGTCGGGCCGCTGGATATTAGTGTGCTCTTCATCCCCGCGCCACTGGTCAAGAGCGCGGCGTTGGAAGCGATAGACGCCGGCGTCAAACTGCTCGTCATCGTGCCGGACCGCGTGCCAATCTACGATGTGCTCAGCATCGCCAAGCGCGCTAAGTCCGCCGGGGCAAGATTCATCGGCCCGAACACGTTAGGCGTGCTTAGCCCCGACAAAGCCGTTTTGGGCATGATGGGCGGACGCGCGGCCTCGGCGCGCTCGTGGTTTTTCCAGGGGCCGGTGGGGATCTCCTCCCGCAGCGGCGGGATCACCTCTTCGATGGCGTACTACCTGGCGCGGGAGGGCATCGGCGCGACGACATTAGTCCACGTCGGCGGCGACGCCGTCGTCGGGTTGCCGCACCCCGATGTCATGTTAGAATTTGAGCGCGACCCTGACACGAAAGCTGTGGTGATGTTCGGCGAGATCGGCAGCAGCCAAGAGGAGCGCGTGGCGGATTTGATTGAGTCCGGCGCGTTCACCAAACCGCTCATCGCCTACATCGGCGGGAAGGCGGCCCAGAGTGGCACCCGCTTCTCGCACGCCGGCGCCATCGTCGAAGGTGGACGCGGCACCTACGAGGGCAAAGTCGAGCGGTTGCGCGAGGTCGGCGCGACGGTGGTCGAAGAATTCATGGATCTGCCCAAGGCGACGAAAGACATTTTAGTAAAGATTGGTTAAAAGTTACAAGTTGCCAGTTAAACGTTCTCTGTAGCGGAACTTTCAATTTTTGGCTCTACTGAAAAAACTATGATTTTTACCACAAAGACGCCAAGGCGCCAAGATTTGAAAATTAACTCTTGGACTGATAAGGGTAAACATTTTCAACCTAATCTAAATTTTTTCTTAGCGTCTGGACGTCTTAGCGGAGAACTAATTTTTTGCAGCGGAGCCAACTTTTAACTTGCAACTTTTAACTTGTAACCTTGCGAGGGAATGTACATGACCGAGCAAACCTGGTCTCAACCCATTACCAAAATCGAACCGAACAAAGTGGCGGTGCGCGGCTATCGCATTGAGGAACTGATGGGCCGGTTGCCGTTTGCGCACGTGGTCTATCTGGTGCTCAAAGGGGAGTTACCTACCGCAGCGCAGGGCCGCGTGCTGGACGCGCTCTTAGTTTCCAGTGTGGATCACGGCAGCACGCCGCCTTCCGCTCTGGCGGCGCGCACGGTCGCTTCGGGCG